>JANQJE010000097.1 GCA_028281795.1 Cohaesibacteraceae bacterium
CCTTGCTGCAATGCGTGATGCCATGGTGTCGCTCGGCGGCGATCCGGAACGGATCAATCCGCTTTCGCCAGTCGACTTGGTGATCGATCACTCCGTGATGGTCGACGAATATGGCAACCCGCGCGCCTTCCAGATGAATGTGGAGCGCGAATATGAGCGCAATGGCGAGCGGTACGAGTTCCTGAAATGGGGCCAGGGCGCGTTCGAAAACTTCCGCGTCGTGCCGCCGGGCACCGGCATCTGTCATCAGGTGAACCTGGAATATCTCGCGCAGGTCGTATGGACCAAAGACGAAAACGGCGACACCGTCGCTTATCCGGACACCCTGGTAGGCACCGACTCCCACACAACGATGGTCAACGGCCTGGCCGTGCTTGGCTGGGGTGTCGGCGGCATCGAGGCCGAAGCTGCGATGCTTGGCCAGCCGATCTCCATGCTTATCCCCGAAGTTGTCGGCTTCAAGCTGAACGGCAAGCTGCGCGAGGGCGTCACCGCGACCGACCTGGTGCTCACCGTGACACAGATGCTGCGCAAGCAGGGCGTCGTCGGCAAGTTCGTGGAGTTCTACGGTCCCGGCCTGGATGACCTGCCGCTCGCCGACCGCGCCACCATCGCCAACATGGCACCGGAATATGGTGCGACGTGCGGCTTTTTCCCGATCGATGATGAAACGCTGCGCTACATGCGCGTGTCCGGCCGCGACGAGGACCGCATCGCATTGGTCGAATCCTACGCCAAGACATGCGGCTTCTGGCGTGACGACAAGGCTGACCCGATTTTCACCGCAACGCTGGAGCTCGATATGGGCACCGTCGTCGCTTCGCTTGCCGGTCCGAAGCGTCCGCAGGATCGCGTGCTGCTGACGGAAGCGACATCCGGCTTCAAAGCCTCGCTGGCTGGCGAGTTTGAAAAGACGGATACACCGGAGATCGCTATCAAGGATGCCGAGTACATGTTGTCGCATGGAGATGTCGTGATCGCGGCCATCACCTCGTGCACCAACACCTCCAACCCCTATGTGATGGTGGCCGCTGGCCTCGTGGCACGCAAGGCGCGCGAAAAAGGCCTGATGAGCCAGCCCTGGGTAAAAACGTCGCTGGCGCCGGGCTCCAAAGTCGTTTCGGCTTATCTGGAAGCAGCCGGACTGCAGGAAGATCTGGATGCCCTTGGCTTCAACCTTGTCGGTTACGGTTGCACTACCTGTATCGGCAACTCCGGGCCTCTGCCCGAGCCCATTGCCGATGCCATCAACGAGGGCGATCTGGTCGCCGCATCGGTTCTGTCCGGCAACCGCAACTTTGAAGGCCGGGTGAACCCGCACGTGAAAGCGAACTATCTTGCCTCGCCGCCGCTGGTCGTGGCCTACGCCATCGCCGGATCGCTGATGAAGGACGTGACCCGTGAGCCGCTCGGTCAGGACAAGGACGGCAACGATGTCTACCTGAAGGATATCTGGCCAACCCAGGCGGAAATCGCCCATCTCGTCGAACAGACCGTGACCCGGGAAAGCTTCCAGGAGAAGTATGCCGATGTCTTTGCCGGCGACGAAGCCTGGCAGAATGTCGAAACATCGGGCAGCCTGACCTACGCATGGCCGTCGGCATCCACCTACGTGCAGAACCCGCCCTATTTCGAAGGCATAGGCAAGGAAGCAGGCACCATCGACAATGTGGAGAAGGCCCGCATCCTGGCGATCCTAGGTGACTCCATCACCACCGACCATATCTCACCAGCCGGTTCCTTCCGGTCCGATACGCCGGCAGGCCAATATCTTGTCGAACGTCAGGTCTCAGCCCGTGAGTTCAACTCCTACGGAGCGCGGCGTGGCAACCATCAGGTCATGATGCGTGGCACCTTTGCCAACATCCGTATCAAGAACCAGATGGTGCCGGGCGTTGAGGGTGGTTTCACCAAGCACATCCCGTCGGGCGAACAGATGCCGATCTACGATGCCGCGATGAAGTACAAGGAAGAGGGCACACCCCTCGTCATCGTTGCGGGCAAAGAGTACGGCACCGGCTCTTCGCGCGACTGGGCTGCCAAGGGAACGGCTCTCCTGGGCGTAAAGGCTGTGATCGCTGAAAGCTTTGAGCGCATCCACCGGTCTAATCTGGTGGGCATGGGTGTCGTGCCGTTGCAGTTCACCGGCGATGACAGCCGCGAAAGCCTGGGTATCACCGGCCAAGAGATCATCTCGGTGGAGGGCCTTTCCGGCGAGTTGAAGCCGCGCCAGAACGTCAAAGCCACCATCGACTATCCCGATGGATCGACCAAAGAGATCGAGTTGCTCTGCCGCATCGATACCGAGGTTGAGATCGAATATGTCGAGCACGGCGGCGTTCTGCACTATGTGCTGCGCAACCTGGCCGCCTAGCCAGCATCCATTTTTGACAACGGTCGAAACGCCGGGGGTTTCCCCGGCGTTTTCTATGGGGTGGATACAGACATCAAAAAACCCGCCGAGGCGAAAGACGCCAAGGCGGGTCAAAAAGCATGACAGTCTAGCCTGATCTGAGCAGCCCCACCTTTGATCGCTGCGGGTGTCCGGCTCAACATTGCTATGGTGCACGACGCCAAATCATCAGGGGCTGGGGGCTGGAGGGTCTGATGTCCCAGCGCCGTGCCACCAAGCAACGATTGGGAGATGAGCTGACCAGTTGGGCCGGCAGAGGGCGCGAACGCGGCTCTTTCAGGGCAATAATGTGGCACTGTGGAAAACTAACCAGACTCGCGCCAAAAGCAGGCTGCAAGCGAACGCCTTGCCAAATCAGCCTCAGCTTGAAAAACTCCATCGACGAGCGGCCCAAAACCACGGATGCGTATGACGGACGAAACGCTTACCTCCTCCCAGCCTGTTGCGTTGGATGACCACCGGCAAGCCAAGCGCGAAGCCCAGCAAACCGGTGCCTTGGCCGCCCGGTTGGGAGACCCAGAGAGCGACATGGTTCGGATCGTCACATCGAACAACGCACCACCGTCCGCCAATCAACCTGCTCAGATAACGTTCCACCGCCGTGAGCTCGACATGATCCTCAATGTCTATGGCCGCATGGTCGCCGACGGCGAATGGCGGGACTATGCCATTGATCATCTAAAAGACCAGGCGGTGTTCTCGGTCTTTCGGCGCGCCGCCGAAGTGCCGCTCTACACGATCGAGAAAGACCCAAAAATGGCGCGGCGCCAGGGCGCCTACAAGGTGGTATCCGCAAGCGGTCAGATCCTCAAACGTGGCCATGATCTGAAACAGGTCCTTAAAGTCTTCGACAAGAAACCCAAGCTCAATCTGGTGTGACCAACACCCATCTCGAACCCGCACCCCAAAAGCGCATCGCCATACGAGAGGCGGATGGTGGTGATGCGGACAGTGCCTGTCTTGTCCTGCGCCGCTCGATCACCGAACTGTGCAAGCTCGACTACGGCGACACACCTGGACGTTTGGAAAACTGGCTGGCCAACAAGACGCCCGACACGTTTCGCGCTTGGCTCGCAGAACCGGACATCGCCGTGCTGCTTGCGATGAAGGATGAGGAAGTGGCAGGCGTCGGCGCGGCCCACAGGAACGGCACGGTCCTGCTCAACTATGTCCATCCCGATTGGCGCTTCAAAGGCGTCAGCTCAGCCTTGCTCGCCGCCATGGAAGAAAACGCGCGCGCGGAAGGCACGCTGGAGCTCCGGCTGGAAAGCACGAAGACCGCCGAACGCTTCTATCGGGCCCGGGGCTATCAGACTTGGAGAAAAGCAGACAAAGCCGGACTTTGGCTGTCAAAAGATCTCTAGCCGAAGGCTGCTAAATCGACCTCAGATTGACCCGCTTCGACAGTTCTTCGGCGGTCTCCACGCGTTCGGAATACCGGTCGACCAGATGGGCTGCGCGGCCCCGCGTGAGGCAGGTGAACTTCATCAGTTCCTCCATCACGTCCACCATGCGGTTGTAGTAAGGTGAAGGCCGCATGCGCCCCGCCTCATCGAACTCGGTGAAGGCCTTGGGAACCGACGACTGATTGGGGATCACGATCATCCGCATCCATCGGCCCAGAATACGAAGCTGATTGACCGTGTTGAAACTTTGCGAGCCACCACTCACCTGCATCAGCGCGACGGTGCGTCCCTGGGTTGGTCGGACGCCACCGATAGGCGCAAGCGGCAGCCAGTCGATCTGGGTCTTCATGATGCCAGTCATTGCCCCATGGCGTTCTGGCGAACACCAGACCTGAGCCTCCGACCAGAGGGACAGCTCCCGCAGTTCCTGCACCTTTGGGTGATCGTTGGCCGGATCGTGCCCCTGATCATCATCGACAAGAGGTAGACCCGCTGGGTCGAACACCCTGACGTCGGCGCCAAGACGTTCCAAAACGCGCCTGGCCTCAAGGGTCAGAAGCTTGGAGTAAGAGCGCTCGCGGAGAGACCCGTAAAGCATCAGGACACGTGGTGGATGATCCAGCGTATCGCCAAGCAACTGCCGGTCGATAGGATGCAGCTGATCGGCAACCAGATTAGGAAGATCGCTCATGCCCGACGCTCTTCCAACAACCAGCGGCAAATGAACAGCGCGACAACCGCGGCAAAAAGCTGCGCCAGAACGAAAGCCGGAACGTCCAGCGGGCGGATGCCGGCAAACGTATCGGATAAGCCACGTGCCACTGTCACCGCCGGATTGGCGAAAGACGTCGAAGCGGTGAACCAATAGGCGGCCGTGATGTAGAGCCCGACAGCCATGGCGACCGCACTTTCGCGCACCTTGAACGTGGCGAGAATGGTGAAAACCAGGCCGAAAGTGGCGATGCCTTCGGCGAACCATTGCGCCCCGCCCGTCCGCACTGTGGTGGAGGCCTGCAACACCACCTCTGAGAACATCAAATGCGCCGCCCAGACACCAAGCACACCACCGATGATCTGAGCCATGACGTAGAGCCCGCTCTCGCCGGGAGACAACTCCCGTTTCAGCGCAAAAACGAGCGTGACGGCCGGATTGAAGTGCGCCCCTGAGATCGGCCCCAGCATGGTGATCAGCACCACGAGGATCGCACCGGTCGGCAGCGTGTTGCCGAGCAATGCTAGGGCGACATTTCCGTCGGCCAGCCGCTCCGCCATGATACCCGAGCCGACAACGGTTGCTAGCAGAAAGGCCGTGCCGATGAGCTCGGCCGCGAGGCGTTGATTGATATTGGGCATTCGGTCAGCAGGCTCCGGCAATTTCTGCGATCACGGGACGGCAAAGCTCCGGCCGTCCACCGCAGCACTCCTCCAGCATGAAACCGAGCAAGTCCTGCATCGTGTCGAAGCTGGTGAAATAGCGGATAATCCGCCCCTGCCGCTCGCGCCGCACCAGACCGGCATGCAAAAGCACAGCCAGGTTGGCCGACATGGTGTTCTGCCGAACATCGAGCCTGGCGGAAATCTCTCCGGCGGCCAGCCCTGCGTTACCGGCTTTGACGAGTAGGCGAAAAGCCTCAAGCCGGGATGGCTGGCTGAGCGCTGAAAACGCTTCGGTTGCCTTTAATATATCCATATATCACGAATAATCGATACATTGATCGAACACAAGAGCACCTTCGTGGGGTTGCCGACCATGCGTCTGCCTGCCTAGCGTCAAATCATGACGCGTCCCTCCTCAGACAACATTCCGTTTGCCGTCGCCACCATTCTCTTCACTGTCTTCGCCATGTCGGCGGGCGATGCGCTGGTGAAAGGCCTCGGCGCCGCATCGACCGTCGGTATCTGGCAGCTCTTCGCGGTGCGCTCTTTGCTGGTGATCCCCGTCTTGCTGGCTGCGGGTCTTTTTTTCGGTATGCGCAGTTTGTTGCCATCGAACGTGGTTTGGGTGGCTGCCCGCGGCGCGCTTCTGGGGCTGGTGTGGATCGCCTACTATGCGTCCCTGCCCCATCTGCCGCTTTCGGCCGCCGCCGCCGCGCTCTACACGCTGCCCATGTTTATTGTTGGTTTCTCGGCACTGTGGACGCACGACCGCGTCACACCGATGCAGGGGGTCGCCGCCATCATCGGTTTTGCCGGTGTCGCTCTGGTGCTGCGCCCGGGCGGAGAAGCCTTTTCGCCCTATGCGCTGTTGCCCATCGTGGCTGCGATGCTGTTTGCAGGGGCCATGGTCCTCACGCGTGTGCGGTGCCAGAGCGAACATCCCTTGGCGTTGGCCTTTACACTGCACGTGGTTTTCGTTCTGGTCGGGCTGGCTGGCTCACTGGCCTTGGCCATAGTCCCATCGCTCGGAAGCGATGCCTTTCTGGCATCCCCCTGGCATCCGCTCAACGGTTCCGAATGGCAATTGATAGTGCTGCTTGCGGCATCAATCCTGATAGCCTCAGTCGGCACGGCCGTCGCGTATCAGAAAGCGCCGACGTCCATCGTCGGCACGTTCGAGTTTGCCTATGTCGGCTTCGCTGCCCTGTGGGGCGTGCTCTTCTTTGCCGAGCGCCCGGACCTGCTCACGCTTGGCGGACTGGCATTGATCGTCGTGGCCGGCATCTTGACCATCCGGCGCTAAACAAAAACCCCGGTGCGAGCACCGGTGTTTCGTAAGCTTGAAGGCAAAAAGCCAAGAGACTATTCGCGATTGCCGAACAACTGCAGCAACAAAAGGAACATGTTGATGAAGTTGAGGTAGAGGCTCAGCGCACCCATGATCGCCTTGCGGCCCATGGTATCGGTGCTGTCGCCTTCATAATACATCGTCTTGATGCGCTGCGTATCGTAGGCGGTAAGGCCGGCAAACACCAGAACACCGATTACCGAGATCGCGAACTGCAGGGCCGAAGAAGCCAGAAAAATGTTCACGATGGCAGCGATGATGATGCCGATCAGACCCATGATCAGGAAAGAGCCCCAACCGGATATGTCTCTCTTCGTGGTGTAGCCGTAAAGGCTGAGCCCACCGAAGGCAGCTGCCGTGATGAAGAATACGCGGGTGATCGATTCAGCGGTGTACACCAGGAAGATCGAGGACAGGGACAGGCCCATGATCGCGGCAAAGACCCAGAAGGTCATCTGCGCGGCCGCCACACTCATCTTGGAAATGCGGAAGGCGAGGAAGAACACCGCACCCAGTGGGGCAAACATGATGACAAACTGCAACGGCGAACCATAAATGGCCGCGCCAAAGCTGTTTAAGAGCGTGCCATTACTCATTTGAGCGACAGCAGCTGAAGGGTCGTTGGCCACGGCGAGGATCGCAATCGCCATCGCGGCGATGCCGGTGATGGCAAGGCCCATGGCCATGTAGTTGTAGACCTTCAGCATATATGCGCGAAGGCCTTCATCGATGCCAGCGGCGTCCTGCGCCCGGGCGGTCTGGGCATAGTTCTGACGGACGTCGTTACTCATGTGTTTCATTCTCCCAAATGGTCGTAAACGGCCAAAAGAAAGGCCAAGCGTCATGCTTGCCCTACGTAAATATCGTTAGTAGCCGCGAATATGGATATGAATTGCAACAATCTCAAGACCCATTCGGTCCGATTGGTGCGATATTCAAGACAACACTAACAGAGCACTTTCTCCATGACTCAGTCTAAAGGTTTCGCAGCACCGGCGCAGGCTTTTGGCCGAGTATCTGCCATGTGCCGACAAGGCCCAATCCCACCGTGAGCAACAAAGCGACCCCCACCGCGCCGAAGGCAACGGACGGCAGAAACGTGAAACCAGCCGTCATCACGAACTCAAGCACCGCATAAGCGGCGAGTGTGCCTGCCGCCAGGCCAAACACGGCGGCGGCAAACCCAAGCAGCGCATATTCAAGAAGAAACGCCCCCAGAATGCGCCTGCGCGTTGCGCCCAGTGTTTTCAGAATAACGGCATCATAAAGCCGGTGCCGGTGCCCAGCCGCCAGAGCCCCGGCCAGGACAAGGATCGACGCAATGAGCGTAACGGACGCCGCGCCGCGAACGGCGAGCGCCAAGTCTTCCACCAGGGCATTCACCTCGTCCAGAGCATCGGAAATGCGCACAGACGTGACCCCAGGGAACGCAGCCGTGACCTGTCGCAGAAGCGCCAATTCTGTCGCATCGTCCTGCTGGCTATCATAAGTCACGGTCGCCAGGTGCGCATGCGGCGCTCCGGCAAACGTGTTGGGTGAAAACACCATGACGAAATTGATGGCCAGAGACTGCCATTCGACCTCGCGGAAATTCGCAATGCGCGCGGTGACCTCCCGCCCAAGCACGTTGACGGTCAGCAGATCGCCGATCTCCAAGCCAAGCAGGCGTCCTTCCTCTTCGATGAACGAAACAAGGGGTTCGCCGGCATAATCGGCGGGCCACCAGTCGCCTTCTATCAACACAGCGTCTTCCGGCGGTTCTTCGGAATAGGTGATGCCGCGGTCGCCGCGCAGCACCCAGGCTGCTTCCGGTGGCGCATCGAAGTCGCGCGCGGAAATGCCCTGCAACGACACCATCCTTCCGCGCAGCATCGGCACGCTTTGCAGCTCTGCCGTCGGCGCCGCATCGCCTACAAGGTTGGTGAAGGCATCAAGCTGACTGTTTTGAATGTCGAGGAAGAAGAAACTCGGTGCCACCTCCGGGATCGAGCCTGTGAGTTGGCGCCGCAGATTGGCATCGATCAACGCCAGTGCGACAAGCAACGTGAGCCCCAGACCGAGCGAAAGGATCACCGATGGGGTAAGTGCGCCGGGGCGATGGATGTTGCCCAGTGCCAGTTTGGCCGATGTCGAGCGCGGTCGCGGTGACCGTTTGGCGATGGCCATCACAAGCCATCCCACAAGCCGTAGGACAACGAAACTTGCGCCGGCTGCCGCCAAATAGATGGCGGCAATGAAGCGGCTGTCGGACACCAGGAACGCGACCACGCCAAGCCCAAGCATGGCCGAAGCCGCACCCAGCAGATAAATCCAGCGTGGGAAGCGGCGTGCGCTACCTGCAATATCGCGGAACAGAGCCGTAGCCGGAACGTCGCGCACCGTACCAAGAGGCCAAAGCGCAAAGGCCAGCGCGACCAGCACGCCGTAAAGCGCGGCCAGACCCAGTGCGTCGGGATAAAGCCGCGTATCCAGGGGCACCGGTAGGAACCCGCCAAAGAAAAGCTGAACGGCAAACGGCACCAAAGCACCGACAACCAGCCCGATCACAATGCCCAGCAAGGCGATTGCCATCACCTGAAAGAACTGAACCCGGAACACGAAGGGCCCCGCCGCGCCCAACGACTTGAACGTGGCGATCACCCTGCGTTTGGCTTCGACGAAGGCACGCACGGCATTGGCAACCCCGACGCCGCCGACAACCAGTGCCGTCAGACCGACAAGTGTCAGAAACTGGGCAAACTGATCGATCGCATTGGAAAGACGCGGGCTTGCCTCGGTGCGATCGCGAATACGCCACCCGGCATCGGGGTGCGACGCGTTCGCTGCCGTTTCGAAGGCTTGCAGTCCTGCAACATCCAACGGTTCAGGGAAGGCGAGCGTGTATTCCCATTCGACCAGACTGCCGGGCTGCACGAGCTCACTGGCAGCCAGACCGTCCGCTGAAATCATCGCGCGCGGGCCAAAGCCGAAACCGGACGACAGCCGATCCGGTTCGCGTTCGATGATGCCGCGCAACTCAAAGCCATGTTCGCCGATGCGAATGGTATCGCCGATAGCCACATCCAACCGGGCCGCAAGCGTTCCTTCGGCCAGCAGGCCGAACACACCACCCTGGTCGGCAAGGGCTGTATGGACGTCGGTGCGGGTGAGGCCATCGACATCCACAAATGTGAGTTCGTCGACCATCGGATAAGGATCCTCGACGGCCTTGATCTCGACGACGGTCTGGTTCTGCTCATTGCCAGTGCGCGCCATACCGCGAAGATCCGCGACCGTGTTGAGTGTGCCGCCGGTACCAATCAGGAACGCAAGTTCATCATCGCTTGCCTGCCGCTGGATCAGCTCCAGCGAAACATCGCCGCCAAGGATCGCCCGGCCCTCATTTGCAAGACCGCCTGTCATCGACTGAGCCAGCGCATTCACACCGGCGATGGACGCCACACCGAGGGCGATACAGGCCAGAAAAATCGCAAAACCGGAAAGCCCGCCGCGAAGCTCCCGCATTGCATACGTAAAGCTGAGCAGCAGGGTGGAGGGCTGACCTCTCATGCCTGTTGCGTTCGTTGCACTGATGTCCGTCACGCGCTCACTCCGCCGCTTCGGACAAAGTGGCGGCGTGACCGTCTTCGATCACCTGGCCGCGCTTCAGACGCACCTGCCGGTCGCAACGCTCCGCCAGGCTCAAATCATGCGTCACAAGCACAAGAGTCGTGCCGCGCTTGGCCGGAGCATCGAAAAGAAGATCGGCAATCTGCCGGCCCGTGGGACCATCTAGGTTCCCGGTCGGCTCGTCGGCAACGAGAATCGCGGGCTTGGGAGCGAGAGCACGGGCGACGGCCACGCGCTGCTGCTCACCGCCCGAGAGTTGTGTTGGGTAGTGCGACGTACGCTCGCCGAGGCCAACGGCTTCAAGTTCCGTGCGCGCGGTCTCGAACGGATCGTCATGCCCGGCAAGTTCCAGCGGCACGGCCACGTTCTCCAGCGCCGTCATCGTCGGGATCAAATGAAAGGACTGGAACACAATGCCGATCTCACGTCCGCGAAACGCCGCAAGCCTGTCTTCGGAAAGGTCGGTCAGCATCGCATCACCGACGCGCACCGTTCCCGACGTCGGGCGCTCGAGCCCGGCAAGCACCATCAGCAAGGTCGACTTGCCTGACCCGGAGGGCCCGACCAGACCCACCGACGTGCCCCGGGCGACATCAAGTGTCGCACCTTTGAGAATGTCCACACGTGCAGCGCCGGTACCAAGAGAAAGGTGCACATCATGGAGCGCAATGATCGGCGGGGAGTCGGTAGAGCCGGAGAGAGATGTCACAAGAAGTTCCAATCGACTGGAAATAGGGGGATGACCGCCTTACGTCGGACATACGTTGTCCGATCAAATAGGAATGCCGAGCCAATGCTCCAAGGCCCGACTCTACGCCATTTTCTGGCGCCGCTTTCTAAATTCCTCGTCATCTTGGGAACCGTTCTGGCGTTAACGGCCCCTGCCCGCGCTGAGCCGGTCACCATCATGGCGCTCGGCGATAGCCTGACCGCCGGTTATGGTCTGGAATCGGGAGAGGGCTTTCCCGCCCAACTGGAAACTGCACTGCAAGACGCCGGGTATGATGTCCGTGTGATCGATGCCGGAGTGTCCGGCGACACATCCTCCGGCGGACTGGCCCGTCTGGACTGGTCGCTCGACCCGGCAACGGATGCCGTCATCGTCGAACTCGGCGGCAACGATGCATTGCGTGGCATCGACCCGACCGTCACCGAAGCCTCACTTGACGGGATATTACAGAACTTGAGCAACCGCGATCTGCCCGTTCTCCTGGCCGGCATGATCGCCCCGCCCAATATGGGCGCGGCCTATGGCGAGGCCTTCAACCCGATCTTTGCCCGTCTGGCAGACTCCTATGGCGCGATTTACTATCCGTTCTTTCTGGACGGCGTCGCCGGCAGTCCGGAGCTTAATCTGCCCGACGGCATCCACCCAACCGCCGAAGGCATTGCCTTGATCGTGGAGCGCATCCTGCCCTACGTTGAAGACCTCCTCTCCCGCGTCGCCGCTGACGGCTGACGCCCCCCAACCGAATTTCAAAGGACAAACCCATGGAAAAGCGCCCACTGGGACGCACCGGCATGAATGTGTCGGTTATCTGCCTTGGCACCATGACCTGGGGTCAGCAGAACACCGAAGCCGAAGGCCACGAGCAAATGGATTACGCGCTCGACCGCGACATCAATTTCTTCGATACCGCCGAACTCTATTCGATACCGCCGAAAGCCGAGACGCAGGGCTCGACGGAGCGGATCATTGGGACCTGGTTCAAGGAACGAAACAACCGCGACAAGGTTGTTCTGGCAACGAAGGCCGTTGGCGCGACATCCTCCAAATGGTTCGCACCGACCAAGGACCGGCCAAGCCTGCCGACACGCGAGCGGATCATGTACGCGGTTGATGAATCGCTCAAACGCCTCCAGACCGACTACATCGACCTTTACCAGCTTCACTGGCCCGGACGCCCGTTCTCCATTTTCGGCACCAATCCCGTCGTCTGGGAACATTCGGAGGGGCCGGAAACAGCCATAGAAGAGACACACGATGCGTTCGATGAACTGGTGAAGTCCGGTAAAGTGCGCGCCATCGGCCTTTCAAACGAAAGCGCCTGGGGAACGATGCGATGGCTTTACGGCGCTGAAGCTCATGGCAAGGCGCGTATTGCCTCCATTCAGAACGCCTACAACATTCTCAACCGGACCTATGAAACGGCGCTTGCTGAGATCGGCGCGCGCGAGGACGTCGGCCTTCTCGCCTACTCGCCATTGGGACAGGGCA
Organism: Cohaesibacteraceae bacterium; assembly: GCA_028281795.1. Lineage (GTDB taxonomy): Bacteria > Pseudomonadota > Alphaproteobacteria > Rhizobiales > MH13 > MH13. The sequence goes on from JANQJE010000097.1 coordinate 12,372, forward strand.
TGTTAACGGGCAAATACCGCGATGGCGCTCAGCCCGCCGGTGCACGCCGAACCCTTTTTGGACGTATGGGCCGCTACGAGGGTCCCGGCGCGAACGCAGCGCTGGAAGCCTATTTCAAACTGTGCGACGAACGCGGCCTCGACTACGCCCAGACGGCCATCCGCTTCACCATCTCCAAGCCGTTTGTTGCATCGTCCATCATCGGCGCGACATCGATGGAGCAGCTCAGACACGACATAGCGGCTCATGAGATGCCTTGGGACGACGATCTGGACAAGGCCATCAACGCTCTGCACCGCGAAAGGCCCAACACCTGCCCGTAAAATGCTGAAAGGCCCGTGGCCGGGTTCAAAGCCTAGCCACGAGCCCGCACCTGTTCCAGGATTGACAATCCGGCTAAGAATCCACCATAAGTGAAATATGGACACTTTAGTGGACACATCGGGACAGGCGATCGCACGGCGCGTGCGATTGGAGCGGCAGGCACGTAAATGGTCGCTCGCAGAACTGGCGGATAAATCGGATGTCTCCAAAGCGGCGATCTCGAAAATCGAGCGTGGCGAGATGAGCCCGACCGCCAGCGTCCTTGTTCGGCTTGCTCACGCTTTTGATCTGACGCTTGCCGGACTTCTCATACGCGCCGAGCAACCTGCCGGCGCTGTCCAGCGCGCTGCCGATCAACCACTCTGGGAAGACCCTGGCTCCGGCTATGTGCGCCGTCAGCTTTTTCGCGCGGCGGACATTCCGGTCGAAATGGCGAAGATTTATCTGCCCGCAGGCGCAAGCGTGACATTGCCCCACACCGCTTTCGAGATCGTCCGCGAGGTGCTCCATGTGCTCGATGGCCGTCTGACCGTCACCGACGCAGGCACACAGCACACCCTGGAAGCAGGCGACAGCTATGGCCTCTCCAAAACATCTGACATCACCTTTTCCAACGACACAACGAGCCAGTGCACCTACCTGGTCGCGCTGGCTCGGCAATGACGAAGCAACAGACCTTTCCAATGCGCATCATCCCAGGCGACCTGGATCATCCAGCCGTTATCGACCTTCTGAAATTCCATCTCGATACCAACATCGCTGTCACCCCGCCCGGTAGCGTGCATTCCCTTGAACTCGACGCGCTGAAGGTGCCGCAAATCGATTTCTTTTCCGGCTGGGATGACGATGCGTTGTTGGTTATCGGCGCGATCAAAGAGATCGAGGCCGGCCACGGCGAAATCAAATCCATGCGCACGGTGGAAACCCACCGTGCCAACGGTCTTGGCGCAAGGATGCTCGACCATCTGATCGACCACGCCCGGCAAAAAGGAATGCGGCGTTTGTCACTGGAAACCGGCTCGTTCGACTATTTCGAACCCGCCCGAAAGCTCTACGCAAAGCGCGGCTTCACATACTGTGAGCCTTTCGGCGATTACAGGCCCGACCCCAACTCCGTCTTCATGACGAAGGTGCTATGAGCGTAGACGAGCACAGGATTCACTCGGGATACACGCCAGGGCTTATAGGAGCGGTGACAGAAATGCACAGCCGCTACTACAGCCAACTGGTTGGATTCGGGGCACAGTTTGAATGCAAGGTTGCAAGCGAAATGGCCTCCTTTGTTCAACACCTCGCTGATCAGCGAAACCAGATTTGGTGGACAAAAGCCAATGGCAAAATCACCGCTAGCATCGCGATAGACGGCTCATCGGTCCCCGATGACCCAGCTGTTCTGCATTGGTTCATCGCTTCGCCCGACCTCCGCGGAAGCGGTGTCGGGAGGCGCCTGATTGCTGCAGCCATCGAATTCTGTGATGAGAGCAGATTTCCTGAAGTCGAGCTGGAGACATTTCGAGGCTTGGACGCAGCCAGACATCTCTATGAACAGGCCGGGTTCAAACTGATAAGCGAAACGAACGGAACGTCCTGGGGCCGCCAGGTTGTCGAACAGACTTTTCTTCGAAAACTGAAAGCCCAAACCACCGGTTTCAAATAGTCTTAGAGAATACTCTGACCGGTCTTCGCCCAATCGGCAAGAAACGCGTCGATACCCTTGTCGGTCAGCGGATGCTTGACCAACCCTTTAAGAACGCCAGGTGGAATGGTCGCGACATCGGCCCCTGCAAGCGCCGACAGCTTCACATGGTTGGCTGAACGAATGGAGGCAGCGAGAATCTCCGTCTCGAGCGCCGGGTAATTGTCATAGATCGCCCGGATCTCTTCGATCAGTTCCATCCCATCGATGTTGATATCATCGAGCCTGCCGATAAAAGGCGAAATGAACGTCGCCCCGCACTTGGCAGCTAACAGCGCCTGATTGGCGGAAAAGCAAAGGGTGACATTCACCATCGTGCCTTCGCCGGTTAGAGCCTTGCAGGCTTTCAGGCCATCCAGCGTCAGCGGAACCTTCACGGTGACATTCTTGGCGATTTTGGCCAGTTCCTTGCCCTCGGCGATCATGCCATCGGCATCGAGCGCTGTGACCTCAGCGGAAACGGGACCATCCACCAGATCGCAAATTTCGGCGATGACGTCCTTGAAGTTGCGTCCGGACTTGGCAATCAGCGAAGGATTGGTCGTTACGCCATCAAGCAGGCCGACAGCATTGAGCTCGGCGATCTCGCCGACATCGGCAGTGTCCACGAAAAACTTCATCTGATGGCATCCTCTCCATAACGCAGATGGGCTATGAGCCCCTTTCGCGCTCGTCTAACGTGTCTCAATGCCCACGTCATCCCCTGCCCTTACGATTGATTCGAGCGCAGCCTATGCGCCGGGTACGAATGTATCCGTCATGGTGCCCGCGCCGATGCCGACAGCTCTGACGTATCAGGTACCGGACGGCATGACCGTTCGGGCCGGGAGCATCGTCAAAATACCGCTGGGCAAACGGATGGTGCTGGGCACGGTATGGGGCGAGAGCACCGACGCCGTGAATCCTAAACGCCTGAAGCCCATCGAAACGGTGATGGACGCACCGCCGATAAAAGCGCCACTACGCGGGTTCATCGACTGGGTTGCCGACTGGACTCTCTCTGCTCCAGGCATGGTGGCGCGCATGGTGACGCGCGGCGAAGAACTCATGCAGCGTGATCCGCCGATCACCGCCGTCCGGCGCGCCGGACCCGAACCCGACCGTATGACGCCAGCCCGCCTCAAGGTCCTCGAAACCATGCGCGAAACCGGCTCTGGTGATCAGGCCTACACCAAGTCGGGCCTTGCCGATCTTGCCGGTGTTTCTACAGCCGTGATCGACGGGCTGGTAAAAGCCGGGACACTGGAAACACTGACGGTACAGCGTGAGCCTGGCCGGATTGTACCCGACCCGGACTTCGATCCACGCACCTTGACTGTTGGCCAAGCGGACGCCGTCGAAACGCTCATCACGGCTCAATCGGACAAAGATCTTAATGTGTCGCTGCTTGAGGGCGTGACGGGATCGGGCAAGACGGAGGTCTATTTCGAAGCCGTCGCCCATACCCTGCGCCAGGATCGCCAGGCTCTCATTCTCCTGCCGGAAATCGCCTTGACTGCCACATTGCTGGACCGCTTTGCCGAACGGTTTGGCGCGATGCCCGGCGAATGGCATTCCGGCATCACACCGAAAACGCGCCGCCAGGTGTGGCGGGGCGTTGCCGAAGGCAAGGTGCGGGTTGTCATCGGTGCCCGTTCAGCCCTTTATCTGCCCTTTGAAGATTTGGGCCTGATCGTCATCGATGAAGAACACGAGGCAGCGTACAAGCAGGAAGAATGGGTCAGCTACAACGCCCGCGACATGGCGATTGTTCGCGCGCGGTTTGAACAGGCGCAGGTGATCCTCGCGTCCGCCACGCCCTCGGTCGAGACGCGCATCAACGCGCGGCTTGGCCGTTATCGGCATGTGCCTCTGCCCGCGCGCTACGCCTCCCGGCCGTTGCCAAGCCTTGCGGCGATCGACTTGCGCCGCACCCCGCCGGAGCGCGGAACATGGCTGGCTCCGCCTTTGATCGAAGCTGTGCAAGACACCTTGGAGCGTGGCGAACAGAGTCTCCTGTTTCTCAACCGGCGGGGCTATGCACCGCTTACGCTTTGCCGGACGTGCGGCCATCGGTTTGAATGCACGATGTGTTCTGCATGGCTGGTCCAGCACCGTTTCACAGCGACGCTCAACTGCCACCACTGCGGTCATGTCGAACCGATGCCGAAGGTCTGCCCTGAATGCGGCAATGCCGACACACTTGTACCCTCAGGCCCGGGCGTGGAACGCATAGCCGAAGAGGTTGAAACCCGCTTCCCGGACGCACGCACGCTGGTCCTCTCCTCCGACATGACGGGCGGACCGAAACGCCTGAAGGCCGAACTTGATGCCGTTGCCGCAGGAGAAGTCGACATCGTTGTCGGTACGCAACTTGTTGCCAAGGGCCACAACTTCCCGGGCCTGACATTGGTCGGCGTTGTCGATGCCGATATCGGCTTCGGTCAGGGCGACCCGCGCGCCGTCGAACGCACCTTTCAACTTCTGACCCAGGTAACGGGTCGCGCGGGCCGTGCCGAAAAACCCGGCATCGGTCTCATCCAGACCCACATGCCGGACCACCCGGTGCTCCAGGCTCTGTTGGCGCACGACACCGAAAAATTCTACGCGCTTGAAGAGGCGGCACGTCAGCGCGCACATCTGCCGCCCTTTGTTCGCTTCATCGCCGTTATCGCGTCGGGATCGGATGTCGCAGCGGTCAAGGCCTATGCGAACCATTTGAAAGCGATCAGCAGGCCGCCGGACACCATCGACGTGCTCGGCCCGGTCGACGCCCCGCTCGCCATGTTGCGCGGTCGCCACCGGCAGAGGCTTTTGGTGCGTGGTCCGCGCGGCCGGGAAACCCAGGCCTTTGTGAAAAGCTGGCTGGCAAAAGCCGACAAGACACGCGGCGATCTGCGCATTGATGTGGACGTCGATCCGCAGAGCTTCGTCTAGAGACGACGTTCAGACCACACGTCCCATGTGAACCAACCTGAAAACCAGGACGTAAGGAAAGAGAGGCGCGTCATCCCCCCACTCATATCCCCGGACGCGACTTGCCCGGAGCCGAACACATGGACACGCTGGCCAACGCCATCAACATTCTGGTCGCCTTGGCGACCATCGGCCTGGGACTGTTCGGTTGGTTGAAAGTCAACGATACGCTGAGCTTCGTCGGCCTGCAGCCAAGCGACGATACCGGTCTCGGTAAGTCGGAAATTCGTGCCGCCTCCGGTGCGGTCTGGGTTGGCGTCGGAACCGGAGCGCTGATCTTCTTCACCCCGCTTGCCTTCCTGATGCTGGCCTTTGTCTATATCGGCGCCTCCATCGGTCGGGCGACAGCAATCATCGCGGACAATGCGCGGTCCGGCAAACCACTCTGGTTTCTGGCCTACGAGGTAGGCTGCACAGGGCTGCTTCTGGCAGTCAATCTGCCCGCCATTCTCTAGCGTTAGCCAAATCAACCTCATCGAAGGGGCGAGCCTGCGCCGAACGGCTTAAGAGTCCGCGACATGTTTGCCCCTTCGGCTTGGTTGCGTCCCATGAACACTCGTGTTAATTCCACCGCGCTTTCCGGGAAAAGGGTGCTGGCAACGAGCGCTTGTCTGCGGAAATCTTTAAGAATTTCAATGTGTTAGACCGAGCGCGCCTCGCTCGAAAGCTGATACTCAACATCCTACAGACGAACTGGGGTTCCTTTGTCGTCATCATCCATGACTTCCGGTGTTGCAGGACGCTATGCTGCGGCGCTGTTTGAGCTAGCCGATGGCCAGAAATCCATCGATGCCGTAGAGTCCGATTTGAATGGACTTCAAACACTTCTGGACGAGAGCGATGATCTGCGCCGTCTGGTGGAAAGTCCGGCCTTCACCAAGGAAGCGCAAGGTCAGGCGCTCGCTGCCGTTCTGGACAAAGCCGGTGTCAAAGGTCTGACCGCACAGTTCATTGGCGTGGTGGCCGACAACCGCCGCCTGTTCGCCCTACCGGGGATGATCAAAGCCTATAAGCAGATGGCCGCGGAGAAACGCGGCGAGATTTCCGCAGAGGTGACCTCGGCGGTCGAACTCACGGCTGGACAGCGCAAAGAGCTGTCCGAAAGCCTGAAAGAAAAACTGGGCAGCGATGTCCAACTCGTCGAAAAGGTGGACCAATCCATCCTTGGCGGTCTGATCGTCAAGGTCGGATCGCGCATGATCGACACATCGCTGAAAACGAAACTCAACGCACTCAAATACGCTATGAAAGAGGTTGGCTGATGGAACTTCGGGCCGCTGAAATTTCTGCAATCCTGAAGGAGCAGATCGCGAGCTTTGGTCAAGAGGCCGAAGTCACGGAAGTTGGTCAGGTGCTGTCCGTCGGCGATGGTATCGCCCGCGTGTACGGTCTGGATCAGGTGCAGGCCGGTGAGATGGTCGAATTTCCAGGCGGTGTGCGGGGCATGGCCCTGAACCTGGAAAGCGACAATGTCGGCGTGGTGCTGTTCGGCGATGACCGGGGCATCAAGGAAGGCGACACCGTCAAGCGAACCGGCAACATTGTGGAAGTGCCGGTCGGTAAGGGTCTTCTCGGACGCGTCGTTGACGGCCTTGGCAACCCGATTGACGGCAAAGGCCCGATCGAAGGCGCGGAAATGCGCCAGGTCGACGTTAAGGCGCCCGGCATCATCCCCCGCAAATCGGTCCATGAGCCGATGTCGACGGGTCTTAAAGCCGTCGATGCGCTGATCCCGATCGGCCGCGGCCAGCGCGAACTGATCATCGGTGACCGCCAGACCGGCAAGACCGCCATCATTCTAGACACCTTCCTCAATCAGAAGCCACTGCATGAAACCGGCGATGAGACCAAGAAGCTCTACTGCGTCTATGTCGCGGTCGGCCAGAAGCGCTCCACCGTGGCCCAGTTGGTGAAAGTTCTCGAAGAGCGCGGCGCGATGGAATACTCCATCATCATCGCCGCCACAGCCTCCGATCCGGCACCGATGCAGTTCATCGCACCATTTGCAGGCTGCGCGATGGGCGAGTATTTCCGCGACAACGGCATGCACGCGGTGATCGCCTATGACGATCTGTCCAAACAGGCCGTGTCCTACCGTCAGATGTCTCTCCTGCTTCGTCGCCCACCGGGCCGCGAGGCGTTCCCCGGCGATGTTTTCTACCTTCACTCCCGCCTGCTTGAGCGCGCTGCGAAGATGAACGATGACAATGGCGCCGGTTCGCTGACCGCGCTGCCGGTGATCGAAACCCAGGCCAACGACGTGTCGGCCTACATTCCGACCAACGTGATCTCGATCACCGATGGTCAGATCTTCCTTGAATCCGACCTCTTCTTCCAGGGCATTCGCCCAGCCGTGAATGTCGGCCTTTCGGTGTCGCGTGTGGGCTCTTCGGCTCAGGTCAAGGCGATGAAGCAGGTCGCCGGTAAGATTAAGGGCGAACTTGCCCAGTATCGCGAAATGGCCGCCTTCGCGCAGTTCGGTTCGGACCTTGATGCGACAACGCAGCAACTCCTCGCACGCGGCGCGCGCTTGACTGAACTTCTGAAACAGCCGCAGTTCTCGCCGCTGAAGACCGAAGAGCAGGTCGCTGTGATATTCGCGGGTGTGAATGGCTACCTGGACAAGGTCGACGTGGCGCAGGTCGGTGATTTCGAGCAGAAGTTTCTTTCGCTGGTTCGCGACAAGCACACAGATCTTCTCAACACCATTCGCGATGAAGCCAAGGTTTCCGACGAGGTCGACGCCAAGCTGCGCTCGATTCTGGACGATTTCCTGAAAAACTTCGCTTAAGCCGAGTTGGACGAAAGCTGGAGGCTTAAGCCGCAATGCCATCGTTGAAGGACCTGCGCAATCGCATCTCGTCTGTGACGGCGACGCGCAAGATCACCAAGGCCATGCAGATGGTCGCGGCCGCAAAACTGCGCCGCGCCCAGACAGCCGCCGAAGCCGCGCGGCCCTATGCCGACAAAATGAGCGCCGTTCTGTCGAACCTGGCTGCCGGCCAGATGTCGGGAGGCGGTGAAGGCGCATCGCCATTGATCGCCGGTACCGGTTCGGACCAGGTGCACCTGCTGGTCGTGGCCACCGCCGAGCGTGGGCTTTGCGGGGCGTTCAATTCATCCATCGTCCGCCTTGCCCGCCAGCAGGCACGCGACCTGATCAATCAGGGCAAAGAGGTCAAAATCCTCACGGTCGGCAAGAAAGGCTATGACCAGCTCAAACGCGATATGGCCAGCCGCATCGTCGACACCGTGGAATTCCGTGCGGTAAAATCCATTGGCTATGTGCAGGCTGAAGAAGTCTCCGCCAAGGTCATGGCGATGTTCGAAGCCGGCGAGTTCGATGTCTGCACACTTTATTATGCCGCTTTCCGTTCGGTGATCTCGCAGGTACCGACAGCCCAGCAGTTGATCCCGGCAAAGTTCGAAGTCAGCGAGGACCCGGTCTTCTACGAGTACGAGCCGGATGAGAATGCGATTCTGGACGATTTGCTGCCGCGCAATCTAACCGTTCAGGTCTTCAAGGCGCTGCTTGAAAATGCTGCGTCCGAACAGGGCGCACGTATGGCGGCCATGGACAACGCGACCCGCAATGCGGGCGAGATGATTGACGGGCTTACCCTGTCCTACAACAGACAGCGTCAGGCTCAGATTACCAAAGAACTGATCGAGATTATTTCGGGCGCTGAAGCGCTCTAGACCTACATTTGAGTGGAGCTTCTCATGGCAGATGCAACAGGGCGCGTATTTCAGGTTATCGGGGCTGTCGTCGACGTACAGTTCGATGGTGAACTGCCGCCGATTCTGAATGCGCTTGAAACCGACAACAACGGCAACCGCCTCGTTCTGGAAGTGGCGCAGCACCTTGGTGAGAACGCTGTGCGCTGCATCGCCATGGATACATCCGAAGGCCTGGTCCGCGGCCAGCCGGTGACCGACACCGGCGCGCCGATCCAGGTTCCGGTTGGTGACGGTACGCTTGGGCGCATCATGAACGTGATCGGCGAACCCATCGATGATGCCGGCCCGGTTCCCCACGCCGCCAAACGCCCGATCCACGCCCCGGCCCCGTCTTTTGCCGAGCAGTCGACGGAAGCCGAAATCCTCGTCACCGGCATCAAGGTTGTTGACCTTCTGGCCCCCTATGCCCGTGGCGGTAAGATCGGCCTGTTCGGCGGCGCCGGCGTGGGCAAGACAGTGCTCATTCAGGAACTCATCAACAACGTCGCTAAGGCGCACGGTGGCTACTCCGTGTTCGCCGGCGTCGGTGAGCGTACCCGTGAGGGCAACGACCTCTACTGGGAAATGATCGAGTCCGGCGTGAACAAGGAAGGCGGCGGTGAAGGCTCCAAAGCCTCCCTCGTCTTCGGTCAGATGAACGAGCCTCCCGGCGCCCGTGCCCGCGTTGCACTCTCCGGCCTGACCATCGCCGAGCATTTCCGCGACGAAGGTCAGGACGTGCTGTTTTTCGTCGACAACATCTTCCGCTTCACCCAGGCCGGCTCGGAAGTGTCGGCGCTTCTTGGCCGTATCCCCTCCGCCGTGGGCTATCAGCCGACGCTGGCAACCGATATGGGCGCCTTGCAGGAGCGCATCACCACCACGACCAAAGGGTCCGTGACCTCGGTGCAGGCCATCTACGTTCCCGCCGATGACTTGACCGATCCGGCGCCTGCCACCTCGTTCGCCCACTTGGACGCGACGACGGTGCTCAATCGTGCGATCTCCGAAAAAGGCATCTATCCGGCCGTGGATCCGCTCGACTCCACCTCGCGCATGCTCGATCCGGGCATCATCGGCCAGGAGCATTACGACGTGGCCCGCCAGGTGCAGGAAATTCTCCAGCGCTACAAGGCCCTACAGGACATCATTGCCATCCTCGGCATGGACGAACTCTCCGAAGAGGACAAGCTGACGGTGGCCCGCGCCCGCAAGATCGAGCGCTTCCTGTCACAACCCTTCTTCGTCGCCGAAGTGTTCACCGGTTCGCCGGGCCTGTTCGTTTCGCTCGAAGACACGATCCGTTCGTTCAAGGCGGTTGTGGACGGCGAGTACGATCATCTGCCGGAAGCAGCGTTCTACATGGTCGGCACCATCGACGATGCGGTTGCCAAAGCGCAGAAGCTCGCGGAAGCCGCCTAAGGAAGACGGCGCAGAGCCAAAGGACCATTCACAATGGCAGAAGCCTTTCCTTTTGAACTTGTCTCGCCGGAGCGTCAGCTTGTGGCCGGTGAAGCCACACAGGTCGTCGTACCGGGTGCAGAGGGCCAGTTCACGGTGCTTGCCAACCACGCCCCCTTCCTGTCGACGCTCAAACCCGGCGTTCTGGAAGTGACGATGGCAGACGGTTCGACCGATCGCATCTTTGTGCGTGGCGGCTTTGCCGATGCCAATCCCGGCGGGCTCACTTTGCTTGCCGAAGAAGCGCAACGCGTTGCCGATATGGATGTGGGTTCACTGGACCAGGCGATTCAGAACGCGCGCGAAGACATTGCAGACGCCAAGGACGACGAGACGAAAACCGCAGCGGAAACGCGCCTCGCACAGTTGGAGGAAGTCAAAGCCGTTCTTTAGGCCGCTTTGTCCTCTGAAAGCCTGAAGGGCCCGGCCATTGGCCGGGCTTTTTTTTGCAGAAATCTATTGCATCAGACTGAGACGGCACAGGATCGTATTGTCCTGTTCCAGACTGCTGGTCCAGATCAGAGACGCTGAGCGGTCCCACCGGATGCGATCATACCCATCCTTGGGCCCGACGGCATGCTCCGAATACTCGATCGCTGCGGGCCACGCACTGTCGTTGAAACCGGCTTGCGTCCAATTGGCAGGCTCAGGTGCGGATTGAAAAGCGCAAGCGCCCGACCCCGCCAGGGGGTTCCGCTCGCGGGCACAGGACACGTCGAGAGGCGCGCGATGAATGACCGTACACACCGTGCTGCTGTCGGTCACACCAAGAACGCGTCCTGTGGCCGCATCTGTGAATTGCGCAATGAACCCGCCATCACCCATCTGCTGCCGCTGCGTGCCGATATACTCAAGGCCGGTATCATTCTGTCGATAGTCTTTCGCGATGATCGCGACTTGCGCTGGCAGCGAAACCTGAAACGTTCCGGTTTCAGCGTTGAAAGACCGCTCAGTGGTTATCGGAACACTGTCCTCGATAACCAGAGCACCATTCACATAAAGAGCGAACCAGTTGTCGGCCCAGACATCGGTCGTCACGGTCACATCGTTGGCGAATGCCTGGCTTGCAAACAGAAACGGCAGGGCAAAGAGTATGCGCATCGCATTTTCCTTGTTGGATAGAACCCCACGGGTGGACCCTGTCACAGATCGCGGGCGCAGTCGACGACAGACTTGACGTTCGCAAGCGCCTGAAATGACGCGTCTCCATCATCATTAGCCGGAACCGTCAGCAAACAGCGGCCCTGATGACCACTGCAAATCAAAGGCAAAGCCGTCAGTATAACGCTTACGTCAACGTAATATTTCTGCGACCATAATACCGCTTCGTTTTCGACCTTGGTCGGCTCGACCGAATCCGGGATCAACGCTAAAACCCACTAGGTAATTCGCTTGGATTGCCAGCAATGCGCCGAGCTATCGGGAGCAAACGGCGCTTGTATCATCAACAGGTTCAAAATCGTCGCGCCATGGCAAACACTGATACGCGGGCCAATCGGCCGCTCTCACCCCACCTGCAGGTCTACCGCCCACTGTTCACAATGATGATGTCGATCATGCATCGCATCACGGGAACGGCGCTCTATTTCGGCACGCTCTTGGTTGTTTACTGGCTCTTGGCAGCCGCCACAGGACCGGAGGCCTACAACACGGCGATGGGATTGTTTGGCTCCCTGCTTGGACGCCTGGTTCTGTTTGGCTTCACATGGGCGCTGCTCCATCACATGCTGGGCGGTATGCGCCATTTCATTTGGGACACGGGGCGCGGGCTGGATGAAGTCGGCCGCAACTGGCTCGCCCGCGCGACGCTGGCCGGTTCGCTCTCGCTCACGCTGATCCTGTGGATCATCGGCTACGCGGTTTAGGGAGAAAACGATGTCGGATATGCGCACCCCCCTCTCCCGCGTTCGCGGCCTCGGCTCGGCCAAGGAAGGCACGGACCACTTCTGGCGCCAGCGGGTCACGGCGCTTGCCAATGTGCCACTGCTGCTTTTCTTCGTGGTCATGGTCATCGGTCTGCAATCGGCCAGCCATGCCAGCTTCGTGGCAACCATGGGTTCACCTTTGGTCGCCATCGTTATGCTTCTGGTCATCATATCGGCCGTCGTGCATATGCGGTTGGGTATGCAAGTGATCATCGAAGACTATGTCCACAACGAAGCAACAAAGATCCTGGCGCTTCTCGCCAACACATTTTTCACCATTCTGATCGCAGCGGCATCGATCTACGCGATCCTGAAAATGAGTTTCGGAGGCTAACCGAGCATGGCATCAACCGACACCGCTCCAGCCGTCAACGGCGCTGCTTATCCCATCACCGACCACACCTATGATGTGGTGGTGGTCGGAGCCGGTGGCGCGGGTCTGCGCGCCGTTGTTGGCGCTGCGCAGGCTGGCCTCAAAGTCGCATGCATTTCCAAGGTCTTCCCGACGCGGTCGCACACGGTCGCGGCGCAGGGCGGCATCTCGGCAGCGCTGGGCAATATGGGCCAGGATGATTGGCGCTGGCACATGTACGACACCGTCAAGGGGTCTGACTGGCTGGGCGATCAGGACGCCATCGAATATCTCTGTAAGAATGCTCCGGAAGCGGTCTATGAACTGGAGCATTGGGGCGTACCTTTCTCGCGCACCGAGGAAGGCAAGATCTATCAGCGGCCCTTCGGCGGCATGACCACGAAATATGGCGAGGGGCCCGCTGCCCAACGCACCTGCGCAGCCGCGGACCGTACCGGCCATGCCATTTTGCACACGCTCTATGGCCAGGCGCTGCGCAACGCGTCGGAGTTCTTCATCGAATACTTCGCCATCGATCTCATCATGGACGAAGGTGCCTGCCGCGGCGTGGTCGCCATGTGTATGGAAGACGGTTCCATTCATCGCTTCCGCGCTCACAAAACAGTGCTTGCGACGGGCGGCTATGGTCGCGCCTATTTCTCTGCGACGTCGGCCCACACGTGCACCGGTGACGGCAACGCCATGGTGTTGCGCGCCGGCCTGCCGCTGCAGGATATGGAGTTCGTTCAGTTCCACCCGACCGGTATCTACGGCGCCGGCTGCCTGATCACGGAAGGCGCGCGTGGCGAAGGCGGATACTTGGTCAACTCCGAAGGCGAGCGCTTCATGGAGCGCTATGCCCCATCGGCCAAGGACCTGGCCTCGCGCGACGTCGTCTCCCGCTCGATGACGATGGAAATCCGCGAAGGGCGCGGCGTCGGCAAGAACGGCGATCACATCTTCCTGCATCTTGATCACCTCGACCCGGAGATTCTGCATGAGCGCTTGCCAGGCATTTCGGAGTCCGCGCGCATCTTCGCCGGCGTCGATGTGACCAGGGAACCGATCCCCGTGCTCCCGACGGTTCATTATAATATGGGTGGCATCCCGACGAACTATCACGGTGAAGTGCTGACCAAGGTCGGCGGCGATGCCGATACGGTGGTGCCCGGCCTGATGGCCATCGGTGAAGCGGCCTGCGTATCCGTGCACGGTGCCAACCGATTGGGGTCCAACTCATTGATCGATCTGGTCGTGTTTGGCCGGGCCGCCGGGGCGCGTTGCGCCGAAACGCTGTCCGGTGGAGAAAAACATGCCGACCTGCCTTCGGGCAGCGCCGACATGTCGCTCACCCGGCTGGACAAGGCGCGCCACGCCAACGGCTCGACCTCAACGGCGGACCTGCGCCTGCGCATGCAGCGCGTGATGCAGAACAACTGCGCTGTGTTCCGCACCGGAGAAATCCTTGAGGAGGGCGTTGGCCTTATCAACGGCGTTTGGACCGCCTCCGATGAGATCAAGACCACCGATCGTTCGCTGATCTGGAACACCGACCTCATCGAGACGCTGGAGTATGAAAATCTGATCAGCCAGGCGGTTGTGACCATGGAGTCGGCCGCCAACCGCAAGGAGTCCCGTGGTGCCCATGCACGCGAGGACTTCTCCGAGCGCGATGACAAGGACTGGATGAAACACACGCTGGCCTTCGTCGATGTCGACAACAAGAAGGTGAAGCTGGATGACCGTCCGGTGCACACCTACACCATGTCGAACGACATCGCCTACATCGAACCCAAGGCACGTGTGTACTAGTGAGCGGCGCGGTTGTGCGGCACGCACAGAGCGAAGCGATCAAAGGAAAATGATGCGAACCCTGCTGGTAGCTTCTCTGGTTCTTTTGTGCGCACCTGCTCTGGCCCAGACCAATGCAGGGCCCATGTCCGGCGAAATCACGGCAGCGTGCATGACAGCGATGGACGAGAACCAGTCGGTTTGCGCCTGCATGGAAGACAATGCCCGCACCACACTCAGCGCCGACCAGCAGACGTTTCTCCTGGCCATCATGACCGAGGATGAAAGCTTGATAGACGATCTGAGAGGCCGCTTCACAGACGCTGATGCCCAAGTGGTGCAAAACCAGATGATCAATGCCGCCATGCAGTGCATGGGCTAAAGGCAGATCGACCCGGACACAATGCCAAACGGACATACCAAAAAATGGTTCAACTGACGCTTCCGAAGAACTCTCAGATGAGCGAGGGCAAAACCTGGCCCAAGCCTGACGGCGCGACCAACCTACGCGAGTTCCGCGTCTATCGCTGGAGCCCGGATGACGACGCCAACCCAACCATCGACACCTATTACGTCGATATGGACGATTGCGGTCCGATGGTGCTCGACGCGCTCATCTGGATCAAAAACAACATCGATCCGACGCTGACCTTCCGCCGCTCCTGCCGCGAGGGGATTTGCGGTTCCTGCGCGATGAACATCGACGGCACCAACACGCTGGCCTGCACCAAGGGCATGGACGAGGTGCGCACCGGTGCGGTGAAGATCTATCCTCTACCGCACATGTCGGTGATCAAGGACCTCGTGCCGGATCTCTCCAACTTCTACGCACAGCACGCTTCCATCGAACCCTGGCTACAGACGGCAACGCCGCAACCCCAGGGCGAATGGAAACAGAGCCATGACGACCGCGCCAAGCTGGACGGCCTTTATGAGTGCATCCTGTGCGCGTGCTGCTCCACCTCGTGCCCGAGCTATTGGTGGAACGGCGACCGTTATCTTGGCCCGGCGGTTCTGCTTCAGGCCTATCGCTGGCTGATCGACTCGCGCGATGAAGAAACCGGCAAGCGGCTGGACAATCTGGAAGATCCGTTCCGGCTTTACCGCTGTCACACGATCATGAACTGCGCCCAGGCTTGCCCGAAGGGTCTTAACCCCGCCAAGGCCATCGCCGAGATCAAGAAGATGATGGTCGAGCGCCGGGTTTAAAGCTATCTGCCAACCGGAACCGATTGAGACGATACCGTACGCGTGTGCGATTCGGGATCATCTCAATCAATTGGAGGCCCTAATCGGCCATCACCAGCCGGTTGTTGATCGGCTGAAACGGTCGGGCATTTTGGCCGAAGGCCTCTGTGAAGGCTGCGATCTGTTCCGCCGAGGCTTCGATTGACTCTTGCAGTACGTGCCAGTGCACACCCTCGCTGCAGGGCGGTGTGGTCAGAGAACCCATATAACGGGAATAGCTCAAATCATCCGGCAGCAAACGTTCCGGATGAACGATCTGATCGGCTTCCTCATGCAAGCCGGGCTCGTCATCGAGATGCTTCCAGATAGGCGCAAGCACATCGTTGGCCTCGCCTTCAGCCACCATCACACCCAAAACACCCAGATTACCTGTTTCCTGATGGCGGTGAACGAAATGCACCTCCATCGGGAACTGTTCGCCGGTGATCAAATGCTCGCTGGGTGTGTGAAAGTGAAACTGAAGAAGATCGAACCGATCGCCCCCAACGGTCATCGTCATACCCTCAGGCATCATCACCGTAGCGCCATGGCTGCCGATCTGAACAGC
>JANQJE010000112.1 GCA_028281795.1 Cohaesibacteraceae bacterium
TTTCGAAGCGGTCGCGATCGCTGCTCAGCGTCGCCGCGTGATACATGAACGTCGTGCCGTCCTTGATCCGCTGGGAGACAACCGCGCGGGCGGTCAGAGCGCCATTGGTGTTGTAAAGCTCAACCCAGTCGTTATCGACGATGCCGGCCTCGGCAGCATCGTTCTCACTGATCCAAATCACCGGACCGCCACGGTTGAGCGTCAGCATCAGCAGATTGTCGGTGTAGGTGGAGTGGATGCCCCACTTCTGATGCGGCGTGATGAAGTTCAGCACCACATGCGGGCTGTCCTTATCGGTATGAACCGCATCGGTGATGGTCTTCAGATCGACCGGCGGGCGATAGGACATGAAGCCCTCGCCGAACGCGCGCATCCACAGATGATCCTGATAGAGCTGCTGACGGCCTGTCAGCGTGCGCCATGGGATCAACTCATGGACATTGGTGTAACCGGCATTGTAGCAGACCTTCTCGCTTTCAAGGCCCGACCAGGTCGGTGAGGAAATGATCTTGCGCGGTTGCGCCGCGATATCGTGGAAACGGATTTTCTCGTCTTCCTTGGGCAAAGCCAGATGCGCATGCTCACGGCCGGTGGCCTTCGACAGCGCTTCCCAGGCTTTGACGGCAACTTCCCCGTTGGTTTCCGGCGCTAGCATGAGGACAACCTCGGTCGCATCGATATCCGAGACGATTTTGGCGCAGCCCTTGGCCGGGCCATTCTCCCACACGCCGTTGAGCTCACGCAGATGCTGAACCTCATGCTCAGTGTTCCAGGTGATGCCCTTGCCGCCATTGCCGATCTTCTCCATCAGCGGCCCCAGCGCCACGAACCGGTCATAGATTGCCGTGTAGTCGCGCTCGACGGGCAAATAGGCCGGCGCCGTCTTGCCGGGGACAAGATCGCACTCGTCCTTCTTCCAGTCTTTAACCTGATCCTGAGCGATTTCGCCCGGCGTGTCGTGCAGGATCGGCAGCGCGACAATGTCGGTTTCCTTGCCAAGGACTTCAGGGGCAACCTCCTGAAATTTCTTGGCGATGGCCTTGAAGATTTCCCAGTCCGACTTGGACTCGTAGGCCGGATCGACCGCGGCCTGAAGCGGATGGATGAACGGGTGCATATCCGATGTGTTGAGATCGTTCTTCTCGTACCAGGACGCTGTCGGAAGCACGATGTCGGAATAGACCGCCGTCGTGGACATACGGAAATCAATGGTCACGAGGAGATCGAGTTTGCCGCGCGGAGCATTCTCATGCCACTTGGCTTCCTTGGGCAGTTGTTGACCGTCTTCGCCAAGGTCCTTGCCGAGCACACCATGATCGGTACCAAGAAGGTGCTTGAGGAAATATTCGTGCCCCTTGCCTGACGATCCCAGCAGGTTCGAACGCCAGACGAAAAGATTACGCGGCCAGTTGGCCGGATCGTCCGGGTCCTCGCAAGCCATTTCCAAATCGCCGGACTTCAACTGCTCGGCGACATAGGCCGGGATTTCCTTACCGGCGGCTTTGGCCGCTTTGGCGACCTCTAGCGGGTTGGTCTTTAACTGCGGTGCAGATGGCAGCCAACCCATCCGCTCGGCGCGGATGTTGTAGTCGATCAGGTTGATGTTCCAATCGCCTTCAGGCGCTGTCGGCGAGATGATCTCATCGGCTGTCAGGGTCTCATAGCGCCACTGATCGGAGTGGGCATACCATGCCGAGGTCGAGTTCATGTGGCGCGGCGGGCGGCCCCAATCGAGCGCGAACGCCAGCGGCAGCCAGCCGGTCTGCGGGCGTAGTTTCTCTTGGCCCACATAATGCGCCCAGCCACCGCCGGACTGACCTACGCAGCCACACATCACCAGCATGTTGATGACACCGCGATAGTTCATGTCCATGTGGTACCAGTGGTTCATCGCGGCACCGATGATGACCATCGACTTGCCTTTGGTCTTCTCCGCGTTCTGCGCGAACTCGCGGGCGACATGGATGATCTTGTCGGCTGAAACCCCGGTGATCTTTTCCGCCCAGGCCGGTGTGCCCGGTGTCTCATCGGCATAGTCGGTGGCAACCCAGTCGCCGCCCAGACCACGGTCGAGGCCGTAATTGGCGCAGAACAGGTCGAACACGGTGGCGACAAGAACCTCGCCATCTGCCGTTTTCACCGTCTTGACCGGGATGTTCCGCGTCATGACGTCGGGATGATCGGCATCGGTCGCGAACTGTTCGGTGGCCTCGCCTCCGAAGTACGGGAAGTCGACGCCAACCACATCGTCATGGTCGTCTTCCAGAACCAGTGACATCTTCAAACGCGTATCGGCGTCCGAAGCACGTTCTTCGAGATTCCATGCGCCATCTTCGCCCCACCGATAGCCAATCGAGCCATTCGGTGCGACGAGGTCGCCGGAAATCTCATCGATGGCGACGGTTTTCCATTCCGGGTTGTTGTCTTCACCCAGATGGCCATCAAGATCATCGGCACGCAGGAAGCGGCCCGGGATCAAACGGCCATCCTTCTCTTCCAGATGCACGAGCATCGGGAAGTCGGAGTATTTACGGGTGTAGTCTTCAAAATACTCGGTCTGCTGATCGAGGTGGAACTCACGCAGGATCACATGGCCGAACGCCATGGCGAGCGCCGCGTCGGTGCCCTGCTTCACATTGAGCCAGACATCGCCGAACTTGGCTGCTTCGGAATAGTCGGGGCAGATGACGGCAGACTTGGTGCCGCGATAGCGTGCCTCGGTATAGAAATGCGCATCCGGTGTGCGCGTCTGCGGGACGTTGGAGCCCCAGAGGAGCAGATAGCCCGCATTGTACCAGTCAGCGGATTCAGGAACGTCCGTCTGCTCGCCCCATGTC
This sequence comes from Cohaesibacteraceae bacterium, assembly GCA_028281795.1. Lineage (GTDB taxonomy): Bacteria > Pseudomonadota > Alphaproteobacteria > Rhizobiales > MH13 > MH13. The sequence continues at coordinate 2,838 of JANQJE010000112.1, forward strand.
ATCGGTGAGGCCGGTGGCAGATCACAGTACCAGTCGTAAAAGCTCATGCAGACGCCGCCGAGCAGGCTCAGATAGCGCGACCCGGCTGCATAGGAGACCATCGACATGGCAGGGATCGGCGAGAATCCGAACACACGGTCCGGACCGTACGTCTTGGCCGTGTAGGCATTCGCCGCCGCCGTGATTTCGGTGGCCTCATCCCATGTGGCACGAACAAAACCGCCCTTGCCGCGGGTCTCCACATAGGAAGCGCGCAGAATGGGGTCGCTCTGCAACGTGGTCCATGCTTCGATTGGGCTTTGCGTCGCGCGAAGCTTGCGCCACACCTTCATCAGACGGCCGCGGACCAGCGGATTCTTCACTCGGTTGGCCGAGTACAGATACCAGCTGTAGCTGGCGCCGCGTGCACAGCCGCGCGGCTCATGGTTCGGCAAGTCGGGACGGGTACGCGGGTAGTCCGTCTGCTGCGTTTCCCAGGTGACGATGCCGGATTTGACGTAGATCTTCCATGAGCAGGACCCGGTGCAATTCACGCCGTGGGTCGAGCGGACAACTTTGTCATGCCGCCAACGGCTCCGGTATGTTTCCTCCCAGTCGCGGCTCTCCCGTGTAACCTGACCGTGGCCATCGGCGAACTGTTCCAGTTCCTTCGATTGCAGGAAATTCAGTCTGTCGAGCAAATGGCTCATGATTGTTGTCCTCGTAAAGAATGGGCGCTGCGCCGCCCGATACGGCGCAGCTAAGGTCTTCCAAACTCAGGGGTTTTCGATGTAGGCGTTGCGCCGCAGGTAGAACCACCAGTTGATCACGATGCAGACCGCGTAGAAGACCGCAAAGCCATAAAGAGCGAGCTCGGGCGATCCGGCCCGCAGCTGTTCACCGAAGATTTGCGGAATAAGGAACGCGCCATAGGCAGCCACGGCTGATGTCCAGCCAAGCACGGGTCCGGCCTGTTCCTTGTTGAACGCCACGGCGATCGTGCGGAACGTGGAACCGTTGCCGATACCGGTGGCTGCGAACAGAACCAGGAACAGCAGCAGGAACGGAACAAAGTACTGCTCCGGCGTTGCCGATGCGTAGGCCTGCTGCAGGATGTAGGCGAGCGCCAGGGCGCAGGCGACCATCACCACGGAGATGATCTGGGTCACCTTCGCGCCACCGGCACGATCGGCCCAGACCCCGCCCAGCGGACGGATAAGCGCACCGATGAAAGGGCCCATCCAGGCGAACATCAAAGCACTTGGCCCATTCGGATTGACGGTATCATGGGTCAGAACCCCATCTACCATCACATGCTGGAAGCCGAAGACCACCTTGATGGTCAGACCCATAGCGGCTGAGTAACCGATGAATGAACCGAAGGTCATGACGTAGATGATCGTCATCGCCCAGGTGTGTTTGTTGCCGAAGATTTTGTACTGGCGCGACAGGTTCTGACCGATCTGGCCAGGGATGATCCGCAGCGCAGCCACCGTCAGCACGATCACAATGGGCAAGACGAACCATTTGGAGACGCCGAAGCCGGAACCGCCAACGGTTTCTGGCAGCATCAGCCAGAGACCGAAGCCGGCTGCCGCCAGCCCGATGGCATACATGAAGGCTATGATCGAAAACGCGCCGAACGGATTGGGAATGTTCGGGCTTACATGCTCATCGCGGATGTTGTTCATGCCGAACCAGCCCAGGAAGGCAAGTGGCACAAGCGCCAGCAGCCAGACCAGACCCGCATTCTGGATGTAGGTCTCCGTGCCTGCCGGAATGCGGCCGATCAGCGTGCCGGATGTATTCACCAGCGTTTGTGAGTCACCGCCAAACAGGCCGAAGGTCATAACCAGCGGGATCACGACCTGCATCGTGGTGACGCCGAAATTGCCCAGACCGGCATTCATGCCCAGCGAATAGCCTTGGATCTTCTTGGGAAAGAAGAATGAGATGTTGGACATCGAAGCGGCGAAGTTGCCGCCACCGATCCCCGAGAGCAGGGCCAGAATCTGATACTGCCAGAGCGGAGTATCGGGATTCTGAAGCGCAATGCCGGTACCAATCGCCGGGAGCATCAACAGCGCTGTGGTGAAAAAGATCGTGTTGCGGCCACCGGCGATACGAATGAAGAACGTAGCAGGAATACGCAGCGTTGCACCCGAAAGACCGGCTATTGCGGTCAGCGTGAACAATTCGGAGGTCTCGAACGGATACCCCAGATTGATCATCTGAACGGTGATGATGCCCCAATAGAGCCAGACCGCGAACCCGCACAGCAGCGAGGGGATAGAAATCCATAAGTTGCGATTGGCGATGGACTTGCCCGTGGAGTTCCAAAAAGCCTCATCGTCGGGTTTGTAGTCTCTAAGATCCTGTCCCATGATCGTGTCCTTGCGTTTGGGAAGAGGCGCGTGGCCGGTTGCCACGCGCCGTATTGATTGACGTCAGCCTGTCTTTATTCAGCCGGCGCCGGGTCCGTGCGTCCGCCACCCATGCGGGTGATGGTCTGACGAAGGTCATCCAGATTGCGGAACTTGGCGGTCACGGTCAGACCCTCGCCACGCTCGGTCAGCGCCACTTGGCTCGACCCTTGAAGAATGGCGACCAGGTCTTTCTGCGCCTCCACCCTCAAGCGTGCTTCGGCAGCGATGGCCTGATCGACCGACGACAGATGGTACTCCTCACCGAAGCCGCCCTGAGGCTCTTTCAGCCAGAAGAAGCAGACCATCCAGGAGACGAGGGCACCGCTGGCAATAATGAAAAAGAAGGTCGAGGCATCGACGAACATGAAGATGAACAGGTAGAACACCGCGCCGACATTGCCGTAAGCACCGGCCATGCCTGCAATCTGCCCGGTCACCCGCCGCTTGATGGACGGGATGATGCCGAAGGTCGCCCCTTCCGCGCCCTGCACGAAGAACGAGCAGGCGATGGTGATCGTGATGGCGATGATGAGGGGCCAGGAACTGTTCAAGAGGCCCATCAGGGCGAAGCCGATGGCGATACCCAGCATGTAGGCCAACATCACGAAACGACGGTTGCCCATGCGATCCGACACGAGGCCACCCATAGGACGGGCCACCAGATTGATGAAGGCAAAGGATGCGGCGATGATGCCTGCCGTCACAGGGCTGAGACCCCAGGTTTCCTGAAAAAACATGGGCAGCATCGAGACAACCGCCAACTCAGCGCCAAAGTTGGCAAAGTAGGTGGTGTTCAGCGCCGCAACCGAACTGAACGGATAACGGTCATCCTCCGGGACACCTTTGCGCAAGATGGGGAGGTTGACCCGCAGGACCTGCCAGACCTGATAAGTCACCAGGACAGCGATCGAGCCATAGCAGATCGCAGCGACGAAACCGTCGATGTAGCCCATCATCTGCACGCGATAGACCAGGATCGACAGGATGCCGATCAAGGGCACCGTGAAGATGACGAGCATCACGAGGTCTTTGTAGGTTGAGACCTCCAGCGCTCCGCTCTTGCGAGATTTCTTATGCGTGTCTGCGGTCGGGCCGTCGGTGATGGCGAACCAATAGAACACACCGTAAAGCGCCATGATCACGCCTGACGTCGCGATGGCATAGCGCCATCCCTCCTCGCCGCCGAAGAACACCAGTGCCACGGTGGGTATGGTCATGGCAGCTGCCGCGGAGCCAAAGTTGCCCCACCCCGCATAGAAGCCCTCAGCAAAACCGATGTCGCGCGGCTTGAACCACAAGGCCGTCATATGGATGCCGACCACGAAACCTGCACCGACTGATGAGAGGATCAGACGCGAGACGAACAGCTGCATCTTGGTGTCGCCAAACGCGAAAAACAGCGTTGGAATCGCCATCACGACCATCAGCACGGAGAACACGCGCCGGGGTCCCCAGCGGTCAAGCGCCATACCGACAAGGATACGGGCCGGAATGGTGAGGGCCACGTTCGCAATGGCAAACAGGCGGATATCGTCACGCGTCAGCCAATCGACCGATGCGAGCATGGATGACGCCAGCGGCGCCATGTTGAACCACACATAAAAGGTGATGAAGAAAGCGATCCAAGTCAGATGGAGCGCACGGATCTCGCGGTTCTTGAACCGGAAGACGTCAGAGACTTTCATAAGCCTGTCCTCTGCGCGCTATTCGGCCGCCTGCACGGATGCAGCGGCTTCGTGGGTGGGAACGATGAGAAGGGGGCATTTCACGCGACGCGCGAGAAAGGCTGACACCGATCCGAAGGTCATGTGGTCGAACTCTTCGGCAATGGCGTCGAGCCGTTTGGCAATGAAGCCAAGTGGCCCGCTGTCCGGCTGATGGCTGTGACGCGCCAGAACAAGAAGATCAGGCTCGCGCTCTTCGGTGGCGCGCAGGATCATTTTCCGCGCATCGCCTTCCGCCAGCACGACCGTTGTCGAGATACCGAAAGCCTCAAGCTCTGCCGCGGCCGCTTCAGCGCCGGCCTTCTGTGCCGCATATTGTTCATTGAACAGATCATCAGCCCCGGACGTCGCGCTGCCCACATCTTCGATGACCGAGATGAGCGTGACCTCCGGTTTCAGAGGGCCAAAAATCGTTTTGACCGCATCAAGAGCGATGCGCGCGTTGCGCGAATGATCATAGGCAAGCATTACATCCATTGTGTCCTCCTTGATGCCGTGGCGACTCGAGAAAACAGCCAGCCGCTCATGACATCGCACGCAGATGTGCTTGCCCTCCTGCGGTCCGAATTTGACCCAGATCAAGTTGAAGTGGTTGAAAGCGCTAAATAAATGCGGGCGGAAAAAACGTCAGGTTTCCGCTTAGTGAAGCGCATGCTAATGTAATCGGAACTGCAATTTGTCTCTTGACAATTGTCATTTCAATTATTGATATTTGTCAGGAATCGGATTGTGCCGCGAGCTGTTGTGAAACCTACCGAAGAAGCTGACATCCGCGCCCTGAGTCTTTTCAACGGAATGACCGAGGAGAGTTTTCAAGCGCTCTTTCGCGGTGCCTACGTTCAGAATTTTCCGCCGATGATTGATCTGATCACCGAAGGCGATCCAAGCGATTTCCTGCATGTCATCACACACGGGTCGGTTGAACTTTTCGCGGAATGGAACGGTCGGGAGACCACGATGGCAACCGTTCGCCCGGTCTCGACATTCATCTTAGCGGCAACGATCCGCGACGCGCCCTATCTGATGTCCGCCCGAACGCTGGAAAAGTCGCGCATTGTCCTTCTGCCTTCGATTGACGTGCGCGAGGTTTTTGCCACGGACCCGGTTTTTGCACGCGCGATCGTGGACGAGTTGGCCATGTGCTACCGGGCTGTCATCAAGAACACGAAAAACCTGAAATTGCGCACTTCCGTTGAGCGGCTGGCCAATTTCATCCTGCGCAACGTTTCAAACGGCGATGGCTTGGCAACCTTCGAGCTTTCGATGGAAAAACGCCGTCTCGCATCGTTTCTTGGCATGACACCCGAAAACCTGTCCCGCGCCATCAAGACCCTTCAAGGCTATGGCGTGAAGGTGGAAGGCGCGCAGGTCACTGTGCACGATGTTGAAGACCTGACGGCCTTCGCCAAGCCCGAAGCCTTGATTGACGACTACAGCACATAAGGATGAAGCCATGAGCTCCAAGCTGCCGAGCGCCGCGAGCGCTATCACCGACCAGTACCCGGATGTCTGGCAGGCCTATCAGACGCTGGGGCAGGCAAGCTCCAATGCCGGTCCGTTGAGCGAGCGCGAAAAACGGCTTGTAAAACTCGCCCTCGCAGTTGGGGCCGGGTCAGAAGGGGCCGTTCATTCCCACACACGCCGCGGAGTAAGTGAGGGCCTCGCCAAGGACGATATGATCCATGTGACCATGCTCGCTATTGGTACGCTGGGGTTCCCTCAGGCTGTGGCTGCCAAGACCTGGATTGAGGACGTTACCGACCCATCCTGAATCATGGCCGGATAGCTTGCGAGAGTGATCCACAGTTCCGTTAGCGACAGATGGCTCTTGATACCCTGGAGAATGTGCTTGCATCGCGCGACTAACGGGTGAGTGTCTGCGCAGTTACGGCAAAAAGCGGCAGCGCAAGGAATGCCGCCGCAATCCATAGTTTGGCCGGATGCGTGAGGTAAACGCCGCGCGGAACCGCATAGGCACTCCACAAAACGATCGGGACAGCGGACACCACAAGGATCGTGATATCCACCAGTTCGACCCGATAACCCAGCCCGATCGAAACAAGATCCCTCGACCGTGTGTTCTCAACGCCAAGAGCGCGCATGGAAGCTTCGATCAGTCGGCCGGTTGCCGGGACAGACAGGAAAACCATGGCAAAGACCAGCGCGTCGAGGTGCCGTCCGATCCGGCGTTTCCTTGCTTCCCATACGGCCTGCCCGAAGAACAGGATCACGAAAAAAGCGACCAGGAACATGAAGATCACCGAGGTCACGCTGTCCGAGTTGGCCGCAAATGTATAGGTAATGTAGAAGCCCAGCAGCGATAGAAAGCCAGTAGCGAGCGCCAGAAACCGGCCATGCCAACGATGCGCCAGCCTCACCAAAACTGGAGCTTTCTGTCTCATCAACACCATTCCCAGAACGGGCTGTAGAAAGAACAGCGGGATAAGCGCCATGCCGAAAAGAGCGTGGGCGTTGAGTGCATCGGGAGCGAACTCAAAGGCCCGGGTGGCCGACCGACCCCAATGGCCCTCCATCAAATAGTCGACAAAACGCGGTGTGAAAGCGGCCACCGAAATCATGGTGTAGGCAAGGATCGTCACCAGCGGCCAACGATAGGATGCAAGAAAACCTGTCCGATCCTGGCGCTGCAGAGTCAGCTGCGCGTTATCGATTGCCACCGTTACACCTCGTCGTCTTGATCTCTGCAAACTAAGGTTCAACCGACAATCATCAACCGCTTGGTTGAGCCCACTCGATTGACCAGCCTCAGTCTGAGGGTAAAGCCACCAGCAGGCCTTGAACGATTGAGTGCTTTGAGACCGAGCGACCTCCGGCAAAGTGAAATCCGGCTGGGTGGCTCAACGTCCGGCATCGCAATATCGTTCAGAACGTGTTCACCTCATGATTAATACGCTTCGAGCATAGTACAGGCCAAGTACGTCCTAGTAATCATACAAAGTCACGGGTGAGCTAAATTACTTGCCAATTGTCCACCTATTGGGCAAATCCCTCCCTGAATTGTTCGAGAAATAGGCGATTGATTCATGAAGAAGCTGGTCTCAGCCGCAGCGGCGCCCGTCACTGTGGTCGACGTCGCCAAAGAGGCCGGCGTTTCACCCGGAACAGTTTCCAACTATTTAAGCGGCAAACGCCGAGTCGTTGACACGACATCGGAAAAGGTTGCCACAGCTATCCAGAAACTCGGCTATGTTCCAAACCCGATGGCGCGCGGCATGCGAACGGGTCGTGTCAATACGCTGGCATTGTTCTCTTCGATGCCAAGCTCTATTGCCGCCGGGCCGTCTCGGCTCGGTTTCCTCATGGAGATAGCTGCGTCCGTCGCTATGGCTGCTTTGGAGCATGATTGTGCTTTGTTGCTCGTTCCGCCGATCAAAGAGACAGGCGGTATCCTTGGGTCAACTGCTTTCGACGGGGCCATCATCCTGGAGCCGGATTCAAACGACCCTCTGCTGGAACCAGCCAGCCGACGCGGTGTTCCCACTGTTTGCATCGGTCGGCCACCGCAATCCGATATCGCCTTCATAGACCTTGATTATCGAACGATGGCATCCTTGCTCATTGACGAACTGGAAAGTGCCGGCGCTAAGCGCTTTCCACTGATCACTAGCCTGGCAGACCGGCAGACAAACAGAGATTTCGCCGACATATATCGTGAACGGACCGAAAGAACCGGTCGCTACAGCAGGATAGTAGAGATCCCGGAGGAAGAGGCAGAGCAGTCTGCAGCCAAGGCTATCCTTGAAATGCTGACAGAGGATCAAGAGATAGATGGCGTCTTGGTTCCTATCGACGCGATGGCAAGCGGTGTGATGACGGGACTACGCCAGGCCGGTCGATCAGTCCCAGGCGATGTCCGTGTTGTTACGCGATACGACGGTCTAAGGGCGCGTTCGGAGACTCCTCCGCTCACAGCGTTGAATCTGCACCTGGAAACCGTCGCGGCCATGGCGGTCGATCAATTGATGCTTCTGGTGGATGGCCAGACGACCGCTGCATCATCGCCTCCCCCTGCCCCCGAGTTGATCCGTCGCGCATCGACAACGACCATCACCATTACGCAATAGCTGTTCATCGAGTGCCGTTGAACGTCTTCAAATTGGCGCCATGCCTGTGTTTGAAGTCAGTGCTCTCACCCGTCATGGACAGACGCCAACTTCGCGACCAACGCGGATATGATAGTGCGTACGCTGCGACGGATGCAGCTTGCCTCCGCTCCGCCCATGTTTCTATTGCCAGGCAGAATCGCTGGATCGACTCGGCCTCCCAGAAAGTACCTTCATCGTCGGTGACCGTGACGTCATCGCCACAGCGAGGTAAATGCAGATTCGCGTCCTGCAGGGCCGGTTTGAAAGTTTTCGTCAAAACCGGCAGCAAAAAACGCCTCTCGCTCACAGTTGCTGAGAAAACCCGTCTTCCGCACAAATTGAGATAAATAACATATCTTTTTGAGACGAATTGCAGAAATAAGGGTGTATTGGGACTAGAGGCAAAGCAACATTGGACCTGCCGCATGCATAGTTCAATCTATATATGCCACAAACTCATGTAGACAATTTGACATTAATTGTATTTATCCCCCAAGTGGGGGATGAAGCTGTCTTGTCGTAAAGGCAAACACCACGCCTGTGGGGTAGCAGTGCAAGCATGTCAATGTGACGTGCATCACGGATAGATTGGCGTGATGTGCACCACGTTGCGAATATCATTAACGGATCAGGGCCTCACATTATGGATAATTTTGTTAGTCAGCAGGAGGAGGAGTTGAAGATGTTTCCAACCTTCCTTCAGACCAAAACGCCGATTTATTAACGGCCTGCATGGCGCTCACGTTGAGGTGAAGCAGCCGCCAGGCGACGCTACCCGGTCAACATGTTCCTTCCGCTAGCCGCAGGTTTGCACCAACGATATTAAAACGATTTAATCGGATCGCCTGAATGCGACTTGATCTCAAACAGTGGCGCGAACTCGCCTCCCCCATTTTCGACGTCCATCCGCGCGAGCCGGAAGCAGACGCCAGCGTCGACATAGATATCAACACCTCAAACGACCTGCTTCTTTCAAAGATAGCCTCACCTGCTCAGTTGCTCGTGCATGATCCCGCTGCGCGCACAGACATCTGCCATGACTATCTACTGTTTGAGCGTTTCCTTTCAGGCGGCGGGCACGGCCAAGTGGCCGACACCGGATTCGATATCGCCCCATCCCATCTGCATCTGATCGACATGTCGCAGCACTATCAAACGCTGCAGCAGCGCAGCCAAAGTAGAGGCATCTTCATCCCACATGCAGCCATCGGGTACGTCCGTGGCGAAGAACCGGTTCTCACCTCAGTCGAGCTCAATTCGCCCCAGGGCCGTCTCCTTGCAGCTGCTCACGCGGAGATGCTGGCAGCTTTGGAACGCGACAACGAGGACAGTGCCACGCTGCTGGTGCAGACCTTTCTCGAACTTGTGAGCAGGCTCATGCTGAGCCGGGGAATCAGACAGAGCACAACCCAGAATCAGGACTTGCCGCTCAAGTTGCTTTTACGCGATTTCGTAAGCGCTAATCTCCATCGCCCCGATCTGGATATGGGTATGCTCACATCGGCATTCGGCGTGTCGAGAGCAACCATCTACCGCCACTTTGATGAAGATGGCGGCATCGTCCGCCATATCCGCAACCGTCGGCTCGACCGGTGCTTTCTTGAGCTTGCCAAAACCAAGCGGGAACGTGGCCGCGTCGCAGCAGTGGCACGACGATGGCACTTCACGGACGCCACGCATTTCAGTCGGCTTTTTCGCGAGCGGTTTGGCATGTCCCCCTCCCGGATTTTTTCCAGCCGAGCACAACCAGGCTTTACAGCACCCTCCGAACAGATTCGCGTTTTACAGGACTGGCTCGACCGATTTCGTCGCAGTTAGCGGCAAAAAACACGCGCGCTTTGCCCTTCCATGGCCGGCAGCCGGCCCTGCCTGTCTGGCAGCAATTGAGACAAACAGCACGCATCAGTGAGACGAATAGAGTAAAAAATACTGTTTTGAGACGGATAGCACAAATAAATGAGATTTTTCTCATGTATAAATGAAATTGATGCTGTTCTATCAACCAATTGGTCAGGTTAACCTAAAGTAAACTTCTCCCCCACATGGGGGATGAGCTTATCCTATACTGGAAGCTAACAGGCATTCGTGGGGCGGATGGCAAAAGCGCGTTGATGTGACGCGCGTCACGGTTAGGCTCACGCTGCGTGAGCCACTGTGCGGATACTTATAACGGATAGGGCCTCGCGCTATGGACAGTCTTGTTGGTTGGAATGAAGAGTTGGATGCGTTGCCGGTTGAAAAGCCGGATGCTGACGAACAGGTTACGCTGACGCCAGCCGTAGGCCAGAGCATCGATCTTTCGGCCATTGCCGGTTTTGACGCCCAGTTCTATCAGACTGGTGCGGACCTCTGGATTGTCTTCGAAGACGGGGCGATCCTCGTTGTCGAAGGGTATTTCGAAGGCGCCAGCGAGACTGAGGCGGGCACACCGCGTTCGGTCATCGTCGATGGCGAGACGTTCACCGGCGAAGAGTTCCTGACGGCCTTTGCGGTGGGCGATCTGCCTGAAGAGTTTGCCCTCGGCGACAGCGACGGCCCGCAGCAGAACCCCACCTCCTTCATCGATCCCTCGCTGCCCGATCTCGGCCCCGGCTTCCGGGGCCTCGGCCTCTTGGGCAACACCGATCTGTCCCGCGGCGGACCGGACGCCAACACCGGTGCAGGCGGTGAGCAGGACACCGATCCGATCATCGGTACGCCGGATGTCGGCCTGGTGGATGAGGATGAACTTCTCACCAACGGCCAGAGCGTCTTCACCGGCTCTCTGGCGGTGGACTTCGGCAACAATGGCGACGACATCCCCGACAGCGCCGATCTTCAGGACACACCGGGCGGGGTCGACAACCGCTTCATCGTCTTCTCCTCAAGCGCCGTCGGTTCTGCCGTCCCGCTGACCTCCGGCGGCACGCCGCTTGAGCTTGTTCTGTCCAACAACGACACGGTCCTGACCGCTTACATCGGTGCTGGACGGACGGACGCCGACCGC
>JANQJE010000119.1 GCA_028281795.1 Cohaesibacteraceae bacterium
CCGGTCGGCACCCGGTGTTTCCGTCCGGTCCGGTCGCGTCTCACCCAGATCGGCCCAGCACACAACGAACATGGCAAACCCGGCGAGTGCGAAGAAATGAAAAACGGAACGCCACCCGAATGCTGTATCGATGACGCCGCCCAGCATCGGGCCGAGCATCGGTGCGATCGCCATGGCCATACTGATGGTACCAAGCGCGCCAGCGGTCTTTCGTGCGGTCGTCGTGTCTCGGACGATGACCATCGAAAGTGCCGTCCCGGACACGATGGCGGCCTGGACCATGCGAAAGATGAGAAAGGTCCAAACGTCTTGCGCCATCGAGCAGGCGCAGGATGCAATCGTGAAAAGAACGAGGCCTGTCAGCAGGACCGGCCGCCGCCCGAACCGGTCTGACAACGGACCTGATGCAAGATGGACAACCGCCGTCATCGCCAGATAGCCGGCCAGCGCCAGGTTGACCGTCGCGTAGTCGGCCCCGAACGCATCGGCAATCCCCGCAAGCGACGGCAGGATCATGGTGAGTGTCAGCACCGAAAGCGCCGTCAGCGCAATGAGCGTCAGTAAATGCGGCGGCGAACTGGCTTTGGAGAGTGGTGTGGATCGGGGCATGAGAATCTGATGCTTCCAGCATAAAAAAAGCCCCCGAACGCGGTTCGGGGGCGCATGGCGAGCGAAATGGGTTTCCGCTAGCGGACCACGCACCTTCGGACAACGACGACGTTGGATATCGAAATCATGAGACTGTCTCCTACAAGGCCACCGTACGGCCAAAGCATCCAGTTTGGCAATGGAGGCAAGTCGGTTCCGACTGGGCGCTAAAGGCCCAGCAGTTTGCGAAGGATCGCCAGATGCAGCTCTTTCACACGGTCGGTGTCGTAGCGGTGTTGCAGGTCCTCGAAGCCGCCGAACATCGAGCGGCACATGGTCAAATTGACCGGGATACCAAACAGGGCGTGATCCATCGCCTCAATTTCGAACGGCGCAAACTCACCCTGCTCCATGCCCTCTGACAGGAATGCCATGGCGATGTTGTGCATCTCGTCGATGAACTCGTCATTGAAGCGCCGGGCGATCTCAGGATAGCGGCTGGTCGTTTCCGCGATCACCGGCGCCATCTGCCCGACGGACGAGTGGACGATCCCGTTATGGATCTCTCCAACGAGGGGTTCCAGCCGGTCCGCATAGGACTGGTCGTTCTGCCCTGTGATGGTCCGCATCCGCTCTACGGTAGCCTGATAGCCCCGCTCGAAACAGGCGAACAGAACCGCCTCCTTGCTTTCGAAGTGATGGTAGAGGCTCGCCTTCTGGATGCCCGATGCCTTCGCGATCGCGTTCATGGACGTCGCGGCGTAGCCGTTCTGAAGGAACAACGCGGTCGCCGCCTCCAGGATCCTGTCATGAGTTGACAGCATGTCGGGCTCTTTTTGCAATTTTGCGCTTGTCGCCATGATGTTAATACCTATAACACTAACCAACCGACCGGTCGGTCGGCAAACTGTCGTCCATTCAATTAGAAGTTGGTAAGACAAGATGCAACCCATACCAAACGTAAAAGCTACCGCAGCTGTCTTGTTTGCCGTATCGGCTTTGGCTTTTTCGCTTCCGGCAAGTGCACAGCAGCAAGGCGGCGAAGCGAACAGTGTGATCGACCGTGGCGTGGTCGATCTCCCGGTGCCCGCTGAAGCCCAGGAAGATCAGGATTCGACCGGTGGCCCGCTGACCTTCCTGCAGTCTCTCTTCGGCGGACCGCAGGCAGGCGCGGCTGAACAGAACAGTGAGGAGGCTGCACTGGCGGAGGTCGGTGGCATCGACGGCGGTACAGATGCGTCGACCGTCCGTGCTGTCGACCTCATGGCCGCTGGCGGCAATCAGAACGTACTCCAGCGCTCATTCTTCGGGCAGGTGAGGGCGCGCGAAACCGCCGATCTTTCGTTCGGCGTCGGCGGCACGCTGGACCATTTGCCGATTGCCGAAGGCGTGGTGATCGACGAGGGCGAGACGCTTGCGGCGCTTGATCTTGCCCCGTTTGAACGGGCCGTTGAGCGGGCAGAGCTTCAGTTGGAGCAGGCCGAGCGCGCGTTGACACGGGCCGAGCAGCTTGAAGCGACCAGTGTCGGCACGCGCACGCGTGTCGAGGATGCGCGCACTGTACGCGATCTCGCTGATGTGGCCCTGCGTGAAGCGCGGGATGCGCTGGAGGATGCAGTGATCGCCGCGCCTTACCGGGCCCTGATCGCCGAACGCCTGGCGGCCAACTACACCAGCGTCGAACCGGCCACACCGATCGTTCGCGTGCATGATATCTCGCAAATGCGCGTTGAAATCGACTTGCCCGAGCGGCTCGTCCAGCGTCTGCCGGATATCCGCAACCACGTTGAATTCACGGCCATACTACCTGGCGCAGATGAACCGGTTGTTCTGCAACTGGCTGAGTTCCAGGCCGAAACCCAGGCCGTCGGGCAGAGTTATCTGTTCTCCTTTGCACTCCCCGAAGGTTCAGCGACACATCTCCTGCCCGGCAGTTCCCTCACGGTCACAGCAAGTCTTCCGGTCCGTAATCGGGTTGTCGTCCTCCCGCCGACCGCTATCGTCGTCGATGAGGTGCGTGACTCCTATGTGATGGTCTTCGAGCCGGCGGACGGAACTGAAACCAGCAGTCAGGGCACCGTTCGCTCGGTTCCTGTGGAGGTTTCGAGCACCAACGGAACCAGCTTTGTGGTCAGTGGTGTGCCGGAAGACGTGGAACTTGTCCGTATCGGCGCGCATCTCCTGCGCGATGGTCAGCAGGTGCGCCGCTACACCGGCCTGAAGAGCGACGAATAGGATCAGGAACCATGCAGATCGCCCGTTTCGCCATCGAGAAGCCGCTCTACACCTGGCTCTTGATCCTGTTCTGCTTCTTCGGCGGCATCTTTGGTTACACGTCCGTCGGCAAGCTGGAAGACCCTGTCTTCACGCTCAAATCGGCGCTCGTCATCACCCCTTATCCCGGTGCTTCGGCGACGGAGGTGGCGGTGGAAGTCTCCGAAGTTCTGGAAGCAGAAATCCAGCAGATGGGCGAGATCGATACCATCACCTCGCGCAACAGCCCGGGCGTGTCCGTCATCGAAGTGGAGATGAAGGACATCTATGACGGCAGCGAGTTGCCGCAGATCTGGGACGATCTGCGCGACCGTGTCGACAATGCGCGCGGCGCTCTTCCCCCCGGCACGCTTCCCCCGAGCATCAACGACAGCTTCGGCGATGTCTACGGCGTGTTCTACGCCGTGCAGGCTCCGGGTTTCACCGATGGCCAGTTATGGGAGATCGCAACCTACCTCAGACGCGAGATGTTGACCGTTTCCGGCGTCGCGAATGTCGAGGTTCTGGGTCTGCCTGAAGAGGCGATTTTCATCGAGCCGTCGACCCTGTCGCTTGTCAATCTCGGTATCGACCCGCTGGCGGTGTTCTCGGCGGTGTCCAACGCCAACAGCATCAACGCCACCGGCGAAGTGTCGCGAGCCGGACGGCAGGTCGAAATCGATGCACCCGAGCCCGACGAAAGCGTCAACGCCATTTCCTCGCTCAGCGTGGGCATCGCCGGAGAGGTACTCAATCTGATCGACTTCGCCCATGTCGAGCGCGGCCGCGTTGATGAGCCCTCACAGATCATCCGCCACAATGGGGTTGAAGCGTTCACCCTCGGCATTGCCGGCCTGACCAGCGAGAACATCGTCACGGTCGGCGCCCGGGTCGAGGCAAAGCTGGCCGAGATCGAGCCTGTGCTGCCGCTCGGCGTCGAGGTCACGCCCATCTATGAACAACACCGCGTTGTCGATGAAGCAAACGCAGAGTTTCTCAACTCGCTGATCCTGTCGGTCAGCATCGTGATTGGCGTACTGGCGCTCTTCATGGGCTGGCGCTCGGCTCTGGTCGTAGGGGCGTCGCTGCTTCTGACGGTGAGCTTCACCTTCTTCTTCATGGACATGTTCGACATCAAGGTCGAGCGGATCAGCCTTGGTGCGCTGATCATCGCCATGGGTATGCTCGTCGACAACGCCATTGTGGTCGCCGAGGGCATGCAGGTGGAGATGCGCCGTGGCCGCAAGGCCCAGGATGCGGCCTCCGAAGTCGCCCGCAAGACCCAGTTCCCGTTGCTTGGCGCAACAGTCATCGGGATCATGGCATTTGCCGGGATCGGCCTCAGCCCGGACAGCACCGGCGAATTCCTGTTCTCGCTGTTTGCGGTCATCGGCATCTCACTGATGCTGAGCTGGCTGCTCGCGGTCACGGTGACGCCGCTCCTGGCAAGCTACGTCTTCCCGGTCGGTGGCCTGAAGGACGGCCGCGACCCCTATGACACCTTCTTCTTCCGCACCTATGGCCACATGGTGCGCGGCGCGCTGCGCGTGCGCTGGCTGGTGATCACCGGCCTCATCGGCGTCACGGTGGCCTCCATCGGAGCCTTTGGCGCGGTTACCCAGCAGTTCTTCCCACCAGCCAACACGCCCCTGTTCTACCTGAACTATCAGGCAGCCCAGGGCACTTCGGTCCACACGACCTCTGAAGACCTGGCGGTCGTCGAAGACTGGCTGGCCGGACGTGAGGATGTCGTCTCGACCACCAGTTCCGCTGGCGGTCCGTTCAGCCGCTACCTCCTCACATACACCCCGCCCGAGCGCGACCCGGCCTATGGCCAGATCATTGTTCGGGCCGAGAGCTTCGAGGCCATCCCGGCGTTGCGTGCCGATCTTGACCGGTTCGTATTCGAAGCGCTGCCCTGGGCAGAGGTGCGCACCCAACAGATCATCTACGGCCCGCCGATCGGTGCCGATGTGGAGGTGCGCTTCGCCGGACCCGATCCCAACGTCTTGCGTGAGCTCGCCGATCAAGCGCAACAGATCTTCGAAACCGAGACCGATCTCCTGCTCACCGAGCGGATCGACTGGCGCGAGCGCGAACTCGTGGTGCAGCCGATCTTCGCCACCGATCGTGCCGAGGCGATCGGGATCAGCCGCGAGGACGTGGCTCAGGCCGTTGCCTTGGCGACCGACGGTGTGCGGGCCGGAGTTCTGCGCGAGCGCGAACGCCTGATCCCGATCATCGTGCGGACGCCTGCCGACGAGCAGAGCGAGGACGGCACGTTGCTCGATCAACCCGTCTACTCCCGCGCCACCGGGTCCTTTGTCCCGCTCGGGCAGGTCATTGACGGATTCGACATCGAAGCGCGCGACAATCTGGTCGAGCGCCGCAATCGGGTGTCGACCATTTCGGTGCAGTCCTTCACGCCGCTCGGCATCATGCCGCCGGCGGTGTTCTCTGAGGTTCGGCCTTTCATCGAGGCCATCGAACTGCCGCCCGGCTACACTATGGAGTGGGGCGGCGAGCATGAAAGCGTACAGACGGCCAATGAAAGCCTGGCGCGCCAAATGCCGCTCGCTTTCGGAACCATGCTGCTGATCACCATCCTTGTCTTCGGCAAGCTGCGCCAGACGGCGGTCATCTGGACCATCGTGCCCATGGCGGTGAACGGCGTTGCGCTTGGCCTTGTGTTCACCGGCTTGCCCTTTTCGTTCACTGCCCTGCTCGGCACGCTCTCTTTGTCGGGCATGCTGATCAAGAACGGCATTGTGCTGGTCGAGGAGATCGACGAGCAGAAGGACAATGTCGGATTGCCGCAAAGCGAGGCCGTTGTTGCGGCCTCGATCAGCCGCCTGCGCCCGGTGGTTCTGGCCTCGGCCACGACGATCCTCGGCATGATTCCCCTGTTGACCGACCCCTTCTTCGCTTCGATGGCCGTTGCCATCATGGCGGGCCTCGGTTTTGCGTCGATCCTCACCCTGGTCGGCGTGCCGGTTCTCTACCACACCTATCTACGAAAGGAGCGCATCGCTGAACAAAGGGCCCGTCCGGGCGAACCATCCGACAAAGACAACGAGGCTGGCGTGTCTTTGGAGAATCCTGCGAAGCGGCTCTTACCTTCGCCGCTTCAACCTCAACACCCTATTGCAGCGGAGTAGCACCATGCAGTTACACCAGAGCGGAACATACCATGGCAGTCTCGTCTGCCTAGACGCCCAGCCTGACTGTGTGTCCGATCGACTGTCGGACTTTCTCTCGACCATAACCGGGGCGCTCAAAGGCCAGAAAGGTGTCGTGGCCGGCCTCTCTCAACAGATGAGCGCAGACGAAGCCGCGGCCAATCTCTCCGGCTCGGCACGGGAACTGGCCGACTATATCGCCCGGTACATCTCGATGGCCTTCAACGCACCCTATGTGGCGACCTGCTACGAGCCGAAACTGGGCCGCCTTCATCCGGCGAGACCGCGCCATGAGCCGCTTTTGCACATGGCCTGGCGTCCCTTGAGCGAGAAGCCGATGCAACCCAGTTTCGATCTCAACATCGGTGCCGAGGAGTTGTGCTTTTCCGGTTTTGTCGCGCCCAAAACCCGGGAAGAACGGCTTGCGCTGAAGAAGGTTCTGAAAGCGAAGAGAGAGGTCATCCAGGAGCGGATGTGGGAGCATTCCCTACGCTTTCTGCCTCATGCCGGTGAACGTACCTGGAATGTCTGGAGCGGCCCGCGAACCACTTGGCTATCCTCCGGTTTCAAGCGCGCGCCCAGGCGGTTCGGTGTGATGATCGAAGGTGGACCTCTTGTGACGCCCGTGCCTCGCGGCAAGGTTTCGTATCATGTCTCGGACAATGTCCGGCGCGCCAAGGCAGTGCTCGATCTTCTTTAGAAGGACGGCGTGCAATGCAAAAAGGGTGGCTTGCAACAAAGCCACCCTTTCCTGGTATGCGTCTCTACCCGCCGCGGAGCTTGTCTTCGACGGAGCGTTGACTAGGCGGCTTCCGCCTGGGGTGCGGCCCCTTTGGACGCTGCACCATCGGCAGTGGCATCGTTCACCTCGCCGGTATGATCATTCTCGTTGACCGTTTTGGCGTTGGACGCAGCTTCGAGCGCATCGAAAAACTCCTGGACGGCTGCCGAAATGGCGTCCGATTGCGCTGCGACCGAGGACGAGGCCTCATCGACGACAGTTGCCGCATCGCCCGTCTGCTTGATGGCTTCAGCCAGCGTGGTCACGCCTTCGGCCAGAGCGGCCGTGGACTCCGAGGCCGATCCGGTGGTGTTCGAGATTTCCTGCGTTGCCGCCCCCTGTTCTTCGACAGCCGAGGCGATGGATGAGGTCACTTCGCCAAGGTCATCGCTCATCTTGGCGATTTCCTTGATCGTGTGGACGGCCCGTTCGGTGGAGTTCTGAATGCCGGAAACCTGACCGGCAATCTCCTCGGTGGCTTTCGCGGTCTGGGCCGCCAGGGCCTTCACCTCGCTGGCCACAACGGCAAATCCTTTGCCCGCTTCTCCAGCTCGGGCCGCCTCGATTGTTGCATTGAGGGCCAGCAGATTGGTCTGCTCGGCAATGTCCTGAATAAGATTCACCACGTCGCCGATCTTCTGACCGGCTTCGGCAAGCTGTTCGATTTCATGAACCGAGTTGCTGGACTTGTCGGCCGCCGAACTGACGACTTCCGTTGCCGCCGAAACCTGGCGGGAGATTTCCTGAATCGAGCTTGCCAGTTCTTCGGTAGCCGCAGCGACGGTCTGCACGCTTTCCGATGTCTCACCGGCCGCCTCGTCGGCGGTCTGTGCCCGTTCTTCCGCGCCGCTCGCCAGAGTGTTGAGTTCGGTGGCGGTCGAGCGCATCTGCCCGGTCTTGCCGCTCAGGACTTCCAGGATGGAGGCAACCTTTGTGTGGAAGCTGCTGATCGCGTTTTGCGTCGCGGCGTAGCTGGCATCCTGTGCTTTACGGTCAATAGCGGCCTTGCGCTCAAGTTCCTCGCGCTCCAGCGCGTTGGCTTTGAACACCTCGACGGTCTGTGCCATCGAACCAAGCTCATCGCCCCGCTCGGTGTGCGGGACATCGACGCCATACTCGCCGTCAGCCAGCGTGCGCATCGTCTGTGTGAGGCGGACGACAGGGTTGGACAAGGCACTGGCCATCACAATCGCAAGGATAGCGGCCCCGATCAGGGATGCGATGACAAAAGCGCCAAGCAGTGTCTGCTGCGCCTCCATGGCCGCCGACGTGGCATGCGAAATGGCCGTCTCTTCGGCAACTTTTTCATCCTTGATCAGGACGGCCATGTCGCTGATCGACTGGCCGACTTGTGCCAGCGCGGTATCGCGCAACCCGTTGCGTTCGGCGATGAGCGCGCCAACGTCCATCGCGGCTTCGCCAAAGGCCGTGGCCGCAGCCATCGTCTCGCGCACGAACTGCTGGGTGGTCGGGTTGCGTTCCGCGTCTAGCTCATCAAGCAGATCGCGCATCATCGCGATTTCCGACGCGACCCGTTCGATCTGGGATGGCTGATTTTCAGACAGGTATATCCAGAGATAGACCCGCGCCAGCAGGAAATGCTGCTGGATTTGTCCGGTGAGTGCGATCTTGTCGACGTTGCCCGTTCCCGCGACCCAGTCGAGATAGTCGGTGATACTTCTGCGGATGGCCGTGCCTTGCGGACCAAGGACGGTGGTCACCAGATCATCGCGTTCCGCATAAAGGGCCTGCACACGACTGAAGCCGGTGTCGAACGTTTCAAGCGCCTGCTCCATCTCCTGCACCTGCGCCAACCGCCCTGGCGACACAAATTCCTGTCGCGCCAGAGCAAGGCCTTCCCGCATCTGACGGACAAAGTCGGCGACACCCTCAGAGTGCGCATCGTCTCTGGACTGAATGTAGGCCAATGAGCGCTGAAGAGCCTTGGCCATGTCCGCATTCAACTCGGACGCGAGCAGGGCGTCGCCTGCCGTGTTCTCGAAACGGTAGAAATCCTCTCGCGCGTTCGAAAGCGAGAGCATGCCTGTCGCGCCGATCACAACCATCAGGAGACCGATCAGACCGAAGCCTGTATAGAGCTTCGTGCGGATGCCAAGGTCGTTAAACCAGTTTACCATTTCAATCGCCCTCCTGCTTTTCCCCGGGCAATTACTTACTTTTATGGTAAACAAAGCGTAAAGATAACGGTTTCGAAAAGAATATAGGAATTGTATCCTACAGTAAGTGCATGCATGGGAGACTGACAAGCAACAGCAAGAACTGTGGCTTGCGCCAAAATAACTGCGATGGAGATCGTGAATGCTTAGTCGAAAATGTGCCGGCGTTTGAGCGCGCAAAACTGCCTTTACGGTGTCAGTGCCGAATCATGGCAGGCCTCAAAGTAAAGCTTTGCCGAAACCTTGCTTTGAACTGAGTCTGGTGTGTATGCGGGCTCCGTCAGGCCATTGAGCCGCAAAGCGAGCTGCGGCCAAAAGCCCACTCACACGTTGACCCCTTTCATGCCTTCTTCGGTGTAGCGTTCACCGACGACGTCGAGCGGCGCAATGGCCGCTTCCAGGCCGGCCACCTCTGCGTCCGACAGAGCGATATCCGCAGCGGCAATGTTCTCTTCCAGATATTGCATTCGCTTGGTGCCGGGGATCGGCACGATGTCATCACCTTTGGTTAACAGCCATGCCAGCGCGATCTGCGCAGGCGTGCAGCCCTTGGAGGCCGCGAGCTGCCGAACCACGTCGACAATGGGTGTGTTCGCTTCGATGCTGTCGGGTGTGAAGCGGGGCAGGTGGGCCCGGAAATCGCTGGCGGCGAACTCTGTGTCCTTGCCATAGGCACCGGTCAGGAACCCACGTCCCAACGGCGAGTAGGCGACGAACCCGATCCCCAATTCGCGGCAGGCGGGAAGAACGTCCTGCTCAACATCGCGAGACCATAGCGAGTATTCGCTCTGCACGGCGGCAACCGGATGCACCGCATGAGCCCGCCGCAGGGTCGCCGCGCTCACTTCGCAGAGCCCGATGGCGCCGATCTTGCCATCCTGAACCAAGTCTGAAAGCGCCCCCATCACCTCTTCGATGGGCCGGTCAGCGTCGATGCGGTGGACATAGTAGAGGTCGATATGATCGACGCCGAGACGGCGCAGCGATGCCTCGCAGGAGGCCCGGGCATAAGCGGGGCTATTGTCGATGGTGCGGGTGTACTCGCCCGGTTTACGCACGATGCCGAACTTGGTGGCGAGCTTGGCCGTGGGCTTGCGCTCGCGCCAGAACCGACCAACAAGCTCTTCATTGTGATGCGGCCCGTAGATATCGGCGGTATCGAAGAACGTCACACCAAGATCGACCGCGCGGTTGAGGACCGCCATGGACTGCGTATCGTCGCGCTCGCCGTAAAACTCGCTCATCCCCATACAGCCCAGGCCGAGGGCGGAAACAGTGAGATTCGCGGTGAGGGATCTGTTCTGCATTTGGGGGGCTTTCTTTGTTGATGGGTGCTGACAGCCTAATAGGCGATCACGGCGTCAGCGTGATCACGTCGAAAAGCGCGCGCATATTCTCAAGTCGCTGTTCTTTGTCCGCTATCACGGCGCCTGAATACTCGCCCAGCCAGCTGGAGTAGGCTACCGGCGCGCGACGGGCAGCCTGTGCCTGGTCAAGCCCGCTCTCTGTCAGAAGCTGAGCGATGTAAGCGGTCCGACGCGCATCGACGTCGGCAACGATCGCGCGGGCCGTGTCGTCTTTCGCCATCCAAAGCCGGATCGCCATTTCGACTTGGCCCTCATCGCCGGCGCAGGTTTCCAAGAGCCGCAGCAGCCGCGCGCGCGGATCGCCGCCGGCAGCTTCGTTGTGGTCGATCACCGCGTCTGTCTGCGTATCGCGCCAGCGTTCCAGAACGGCCGCCAGAAGATCCGACAGATTTTTGAAATGCCAGTAAAAACTGCCACGCGTCACGCCAAGTTTCTTGGCCAGCGGATCGATCCGCACCGCCTCAAATCCATCGGTTTCAAAGGTGTCGTATGCAGCTTTGATCCAACGATCGCGGTCCAGCGAAGCTTGCTTCTTCTCATCCATACACCCTGTATTGACAAATGTCCGCTGGTTTGGCAAGAGTCCACCATACACTATGTATGGAAGGGCTATGAAGCATGGAAGAGATCGATAGAAGTGGTCGGTCGGCACAGGAAGAAAGCCACGCAAGCATCGCTTGCATGATGTTCGACAAGGGATGGGGGGCAACGCCGGGCTGGCAGGAAGTTTGGCGAGAGCATGCCACGCCGGATATGGTCGGATACTTCCACGGAGAGCCGGTGCCAAACGCCGGTATCGATGCTTTTCTTGCGTTTCAGGAAGCGCTGTTCGCAGGCTTTCCCGCGCTCACAACGACGGTCACCGGCGTGACCGTCGAAGGCGACACGGTTATTGTCCAGTCGTTGCTCGAAGGCAGACAGACCGGGTCATTTCTCGGAGCGCCGGCAAGCAATGCCGAGGTGCGCGTTCCAGATGTCACGATCTTCCGGTTCGAGGGTGGCAGGATTTGCGAGGTTCGCTATTTCACCGACCTATTGATGGTGATGAGCACCATTGGGGCCGTTCAAACCAACCTTTAGAAACAGTGTCGCCGCGCTTCACGAACGGCCCGAAGGTCGCAAGACAATCGAGGTGAGCAGTACGACTTCATTGCACGCCTCCATAGGCAACGCCCGATAGCTCGGCCATCTCTTTCTTCCACGTCGTCAGATCGTCGCGGTTGAATCCGGACAGGTGATCGTGCCCGCACGCGCGCGCCATCACCTGCATCAGTTCGACACTGGCCTCGAAGAAGTTGGCCAGTTGCCGGGCCGATTTCTCAACGACGATCCGGCTCACCAGGTGTGGTTTCTGCGTCGCGATCCCGACTGGGCAGTTGTTGGTGTGACAGGCCCGCATAGCCAGGCAGCCGATGGCCTGCATCGCCGCGTTCGACACCGCGATGGCGTCGGCCCCGAGCGCCAGTGCCTTGATGAAGTCTGCCGGTTTGCGCAGGCCCCCGGTGATGACCAGCGTAATGTCGCCGCGTCCCAACCGGTCCAGATGCTGCCGCGCCCGCGACAGGGCCGGGATGGTTGGCACGGAGATGTTGTCGCGGAAGATGATCGGCGCAGCCCCCGTACCGCCGCCACGGCCGTCGAGAATGATGTAGTCGACCCCGACCTCCAACGCCGCATCGATATCCTTCTCGATGTGCTGGGCTGACAGCTTGTAGCCGATGGGGATACCGCCTGTGCGGTCGCGCACCTCGTCGGCAAACGCTTTGATCTGCGCCGGTTCGGTCCAGTCAGGAAAGCGCGGCGGCGAGATTGCGTCTTCGCCCTCGCCGAGGCCACGCACCTCTGCGATCTTGCCTTTCACCTTTTTGCCGGGAAGATGGCCGCCTGTGCCGGTCTTCGCGCCCTGACCACCCTTGAAGTGGAACGCTTGCACGCCGGTTAGTTTCTCCCACGCAAAGCCGAAGCGGGCCGAGGCCAGCTCATAGAAATAGCGGCTGTTGGCCTCCTGCTCTTCGGGCAGCATCCCGCCTTCGCCGGAACAGATGCCCGTGCCCGCCAGTTCGGCGCCGCGCGCCAGAGCAACCTTGGCGGGTTCCGAAAGTGCGCCGAAGGACATGTCGGAGACGAACAGCGGAATCGCGAGCTTCAGCGGCTTCTGCGCGTTCGGGCCGATCACCACATCGGTTCCAACCGGGTCCTCGTCCAGGAGCGGAGCCCTGTGAAGTTGCGCAGTCAGAAGCTGCAGATCGTCCCAGGTGGGCAGCTCGGTGCGCGGCACGCCCATCGACTCCACCTGACCATGATGCCCGGTCCTGGACAGACCATCACGTGCATATTGCTGGATGAGGCCATTGAGCGGCTCCTCCGGCGTGCCGTGCGAGGTGTCGGCATAAAGGCCGAGATAGGCGTCGCGGTCGAAGGGCTGGGGATTGTCCTCAGCCCAGGCAGCGATCTCGTCTTCATCCACCAGAACCTCATCGTCCTCGATCCAGGCGGAGAATTTCGGCAGCTTCTCGTCATTGGCATAAGCCGACACGCCCGTGTCCAGACGGTAGTCCCAATTGTGCACGCCGCAGATCAGATCCTTGCCACGCACGAACCCGTCCGCCATCAGCGCCCCGCGGTGCAGGCAGCGCCCATAAAAGACCGAAACATCCTCATCGAAACGCACGACGACGAGGTCGACATCCGCCACGAGGGCATAGGCCGGTTTGCGGTCGGGAAGGGCGCTCAGGCGCGCCACGGCTGTTTTGTTCATTCCATCGTCCCTTTGGCCGTCTTGTCGTTGGTCTTGAAAGCATCGGCTGACGGCTCGGCCGGTTTCAATTCTGCCGAAGCGTTCATCCTGGAAAGGCGTCTGGCGTACCAGGCCCCGCCGGGTGCTCCGGTCACGCCATGCAGCACGGCGCTGATCCAGACTGCGTTAACGGCCAGAAACAGCACGTTCTCGCCGATCTCATGATCGAACTGCTGGAAGACCAGCAGCGCGAAGAGCGCTGTGGCGAGGCCACGCGGTCCGAACCAGCCGAAGAACAGCCGGGTGGTTGTCGATGCATCCGTGCCAACCAGCGACAGCCAGATCGCCAGAGGACGTACCAGGACGAGGCTGCCCAGGATCAGCAGGAACGTATTGAGCGTTAGGTGGGCGACGGCATCCGGCACGAGAACCGCGCCCAAAAGGAAGAACGCCGTCCAGGAAAGAAGCTGCCCTTCGCTTTCGGTGAACTCGTAGACGAAGGCACATTGGCCTCGCACCACCGCGCCAAAGCCGAGTCCGGCGGCAAAGGCGGCCACAAAGCCGCTGCCCCCCACCTGCAGGGCGGCGAGATAGGCCGTGACGGCGAGCGCCAGCGCGCCGACCCCTTCATAGATATCGGCAGTCGCACGGGTACGCTTGGCCCACAGAAGAACCCATCCGCCGATCGCCCCAAGCACGCCGCCGACAAGCGGGCCGAGCACCACCTGTTTCGCCGAGAAGGTAAGCCAGCCACCTTCCGGCACCATGCGCTCCGGAGCTGCAAGGGCCGCCATGATCAGGATAAGCGGAAGGGCTAGCCCGTCATTGAGACCGCTTTCGACCGTCAGCGCACGTCTCGGACGTTCGGGAATGTCGGTGTTGCTGATGACAGATTGGCCAAGCGCGGCATCGGTCGGCACCAGGATAGCCGCGACGAGGGCGATCAGGGCCAACGGCCAATCCGGCAGCAGGACCCATCCCAGGGCAACGCCGAAAAGGAAGCCGAGTGGCAGGCCGATGGCCAGCATCCGAAACGGCCAGACCCGGCGCTTCAGCAGGGCGCGCTGGTCGATCTGCGCTGCATCGAGAAAGAGCAGAATGATGAGCGCGATTTCGGCCACGATATGGAGCGCGGCTTCCGAACCCGCCGCCGGCACCATGCCGACCTGTGCGACCAGAGCGCCGAAGCCAAGAAACACCATCGGAGCCGTGATGATCGTGCGCGACAGCCTGTTGGCGATCATGCAGAACATCATGACGACCATAGCGATTGTCAGATAGCCCATCATGCTATCTCACCCGTCTTTCCATCCCTGCGATCCCGACTGTGACAATAGAGGCGCTTGGGCAGAAAAGGATAGGGGCGTTGAGACGCCTTTTTTGAGAAGACCAGAATACGCCGCATTTCACATGCGTGCCGGCTGTTGCAAGGTCTGGTGACGGTCACGCTCGCCGCCGACTGCTACCATAGGCCCCCAACGTGACAGCACGGGCTCGGGGGTCCCTTGGCTCTGCGTCATCCCTTTGCCCACAACCTGACTCTTCAGGTCAGGGACAATCACTTTAAGTGGAATCACAGCATAAGACGATGATAGCAAGTATCTGACAATGCGTGCCTTTTTCCTGATTCATCACAGCAAGTGTGGCCAAGGGCGAGACAGCTCGACGATCAAGGTATTGGCTGGTGCCGCAGTCTAACGGGCGATCAGGCCGTCGGCATGATGACGTCGAACGGGCGCCCTCGCTGCGGCACATGACCCGTGTCTGGCGGATGTCAGGTCGACAGCGGAATGTAGTGACGCATCTCAAGGATGTCGCCGACATACGCCCGTACCTTGGCAAAGAACGTGCGGAAGTCGGCACTGCCACGAAACCTTTGCAGATGATCTTCAGCCGATGTCCAGGTGATCCGGATGATGAACTGGCTGGGGTCTTCAACACACTGGCTCATGTCGAAGGACAAGGCATAAGGTGAGGCGAGCAATGGCTTTGAGGCGGCCTGATAGTCGGCAATGAATGTCTCTTGCCGGGCAGCGTCAATTTCATAACGCAGATATTCAACGATCATCGTACGTGCTCTGCGGTTGATAGGGGCCGCTGGCTTCGCCCCAGCCCCAACAGCTCATCGTCTTTCACTTCGCGATAGAAGGCAGTGGTCAGTGCTAGAAGCGCATCTGATCCTCCCGCCCATTCATAAAGTGTCGGCGTTGGCATAGGCTTGACCTTTCGACGTTGGTGCCTCGTCGGTCAGACATTGGCATGCGCGGCCGACGAAACCAGAGGTTACCAAAACGTGACGGCCCCCGAAGACGATCTGAAGCTGTTTCACTGTCCGGCGCTGGTGGCTCTGAAGGTGGTGTCGGGCAAATGGAAAACCCGCATTCTCTGGCTCCTGCGCGAACGCCCCTTTCATTTTGGAGATCTGCGGCGAAGACTCCCCGGTGTCTCGGCCAAGGTTCTGACCGATCAGATCCGCGAACTGGAAGAGGCTGGAGTGATCGAGAGAAACAGCGAGGTCCGCAATGGCGTGGAGCATGTCGTCTATGCCTACAGCGATTACGGCCGGACTCTTGTTCCGGCCCTTGATGCGCTCGGTCATTGGGGCCTGACGCATTCAAATCGGATGGAAGCATGGCGCGCCGAACCGGGTCTGGCTGGCCGGGATGAGTGATCCTTCTCCAGACCGATGGTTCACAGCCAAGGATGGCGTTGAACGCAACCATGGCGTCGATGCCCGTGTCCGCATAAGCGAAAGGGGAGAGTTGTGAGCGCGCTGGATGTCTTGGACTTTGTGGGCGTCGGACTGTTCGCAGCAACCGGTGCCCTGGTCGCCTCGCGCAAGCAGCTCGACATCATCGGCTTCCTCTTCCTGGCCACCCTCACAGGGATCGGCGGCGGAACAGTGCGCGACCTGATCCTCGATGTGCCGGTCTTCTGGGTCGAGCGGCAGGTCTACATTGTTGTTTGCGTGATCACGGCGATCGGTGTCTATGTCGGCGCGCCTCTGATCGAGTATCGCTACCGGCTGCTGCTCTGGCTCGATGCGCTGGCGCTGGCGGCCTATGGCGTGTTCGGTGCCTTCAAGGGATTGGACGTCACCGGATCGCCTGTGGTGGCGGTCGTCATGGGCATAATGACCGGCACGCTGGGGGGCATCATGCGCGATGTCATCGCCGGGGAACCGTCGGTTCTGCTGCGCAAGGAGATATACATCTCCGCAGCCATTGTCGGAGCCATTCCTGTTCGTCACTGCTGCCGGGTTGGGTGCGGACTCCCTGGTCGCTTCCATCATAGGTTTCTGCGCTGCCTTCGGTGTACGGGCCGGAGCCCTTGCCTTCGGCTGGTCCCTGCCGCAATACAGGCCTCGGCCCGGACGTGACATCGGGGACCTCTGATTGTCCGAGGTGTACAGGCCCGGGGCTCCGTTGACTCAACGTCATCTGTTCTGGCGACAGTCCGACTCTCTTCGTCAGGATCAACCGCCTCAAGTGGAATCGTAGCATGAAGCACGCATGCTAATCCGTTGACGGGACTCGCGTTTTTCTTCATGTGCCGGGCAAAGCGAGGCGATGATGAGTGCGATTGAAATACGTAAACTGACACCTGAGGATGGCGCGATCGCCGCGCGGATCTTCTTCGATGCTGTGCATATCGGCACGGCTGATGTCTACACGCGCAAAGAGCGCGACGCCTGGGCCGGAACCCGGCCTGATCCTAGTCGCTGGGCGGAGCGGATCGGTGGATTGGAAGGGTACGTCGCCGAAGATGATGGCGTGCCCGTCGGCTTCATGACCATCGACGCCAGTGGGTTCATCGACCTCGCTTTCGTTGCGCCGGGGGCTGCGGGCCAGGGGGTCGGTTGGCATCTCTACCGACGGGTCGAAGAGCGGGCGAGGGAACTTGGCGCAACGCGGATGACGACCGAAGCAAGCAAGAAGGCACGGCCCTTTTTCGAGCGCCAGGGCTGGTCGGTCGACCGCGAGCAGACCGTCGAACGGAACGGCGTTATGCTGACCAATTACAGGATGTCGAAACGGCTCGGGGAAGCGTAGCGGCTGCCGGTTCTGCTCAGGTGGAGCGAGAACAAAGCGCCCTAAAGACTCATCGCGAGCACGCGGCTGATTTCGGTCAGCGACCGCCCGGACTGATCCGCCCATGCGTTGAACGCCGATTGCACGTCGGCCATCGCCTTCTTCGATGTCGGGGTCTTGTCGACCACGCCTTCTGCAATCAGCCGCGCGACGACATCCCGGGACAGAATGAAGCTGTCTTTGCCCATGAAGCGCAGGAAGTATTGCCCGGTGTTGCCGCCAAGCCGGCTGCCGCTTTTCTTCAGCATATCGAGCAGGCCGATGTAATCGGTGGAGGGCCAGTCCGCGATAACGGCTGCCGCACCCCCGCCTTCCTGAGCCAGCGAGAGCATGAAGGCGGCGTTCTGCTGGACCGACTGGATTTTGGCCCCATGCCGCACGATGCGGGTATCGGCAACCAGCCGGTCGAAATCCTCATCATGCAGCATCGCGCACCGGCGTACGTCAAAGCCCTCGAAGGCCGCCTCGAAGCCTGGCCACATCGACTCCACAACCTTCCAGTTGAAACCGGCCTGAAAGATGCATTTGGTTGCCTGAGCCAGATAACGATCGTCGCCGACCTGTTTCAGGGCCTGCGCCGTTTCGGGCTTGCCGAGCATGGCCTCAAGCGCGTCCGCACCGCCCTTGCGCTCTGCGGCGATGGCGAAAATCTCTTCAAACGGGCGCATGGCCAGGCTCCTCCAGCAGACGCTCGATCTGGCGTTTCGTGTGTTCGCGCAGCGCCTGGGTTTTCGTCAGAATCTCCCGGGCCTTCAGGAAATCCAGCGGACGATAGCCATCGACCGGCGGACGCAGGATCGGGGTGCCCGGATAGTGCGCGGCCTTGGACAGAATGATCGAGCGCTGCATCAACTGGTTGGCGCCGTAAATCGCATCGACTTTGCTGGGCTTGATCTGCTGTTCGCCGCGTGTGCCGCCTGAAACATCCACTGCGATCACATGGTCGGCGCTTTCCTGAAGCGTATCAAGCGGGCAGGGGTTGGTCGCGCTGCCGTCGAAATAATAACGCCCGGCAATCTTCACCGGAAGGAAGACCGCAGGAATTGCCGCCGAAGCCGCAACCGCCGGGCGCAGCGGGCCGGTCTGGAAGATCCCGTCCGCCTCGCCGTAGTAGTCGGTGGCCACAACCTTGAGCGGGATCGAAAGGTCGGCGAAGTCCTCGCAGGTACGTTCAGGCAGAAAGACCGAAAGAATGGTTTCCAGATTCAGCTCCCCGAACCGGAAGCCGCCATCGGCGAAAAAGCTCTCGAAGCTGGCCGGCCTGATCTTGAACACCTCGCCGATCAGGCGCATGCGGTCTTCGAGCCGTTCCTCGATATGGGCTTCGATGTCGTCGCCTGAAAGACCAGAGCAGTAAGCAGCACCCATCAGCGAACCCATCGACGTTCCGGCAACGGCAACGGGCTTGATCCCCAGATCGTCGAATGCCTTGAGAGCATGGATATGGGCAAGACCTCTGGCCCCGCCAGCGCCCAGTGCCAGTGCAATTGTTCCCATCTCGTTTCGACCCTTTCAGATGCTGATGTCTTTTTGCATGGCGCTACCGGCTTAGAGCGGAGAGGGTTGGAAACCGGAAAACAGCTCGTTGAGCAGCCCGGTATCCTCCTCCGTCCACCCGTCCGGCTGGGTTACGGCGATCCAGCCTTCAATATAGTCCAGCGCGTCATAGGTATGGCCGTAGCCTGATGGGGTGGATGTTGCCATAGGAATATCGAACCCGACCTGCAGGAAAGTGACCAGGGGATACCAGTCGAAAAACTCCGACACGTCGCGCGCCCGGTCCTGGCCGAGCCAGTCCGGACGGCTGAAAGCCAGCCGGGGTGAGAAGAAGACCATCGGATCGCTGGCATATTGCAGATAAAGCAGCCGCATGGGCCCCCACTCGGCTCCATCCGGCGTTGCGATTCCGTCCTGGTTCATGAAGCGCACCAGACTACCGTCCCGGAACTCCGGCAGCCGTGACGGCGTCCCTTCGTTTCGCCCTGCCGTTACACTCGCCCAGATCGTGCTCGCAAAGGGCGGACCGCTCCAAAGCGCGCCATCGATCGGGTCCGTGAAGATCGAGACAAGGTCAGCTGAGGCTTCCGATCCCATCGCGCCAAGACTGAGACCGAAAAGATAGAGTTGCGGCCTGTCATCGTCGGGCATGGCCGTCCAATGATCATAGACCGCGTCGAACAGCGCCTGCGCGGCAAGCCTCGAGCGGTCAGGCTCGACCAGAAGCGACAGCCAGCTTGGAACATAGGTGTATTGGGTGGCAACGAACGCCAGATCGCCGCCATGCATATAGGCAACTGGCTCGACGGCTGCCGGGTCCAGCCAGCCCGTCCCGGTGGGCGTGGCAACGATCAGCACCGACCGTTCAAAGCCGCCCAGACGAATGAGGTCCTGCAAGGCTATTGCGGCACGCTCCTCGAAACTCTCGCCGGACCGGTAACCGGCATAGACCCG
Source organism: Cohaesibacteraceae bacterium (assembly GCA_028281795.1). GTDB lineage: Bacteria > Pseudomonadota > Alphaproteobacteria > Rhizobiales > MH13 > MH13. The sequence goes on from JANQJE010000119.1 coordinate 19,625, forward strand.
GATCGGCTCCAGCGCGTCCTTGCCGGTAAACGCGGCAATCTCGTTCCGGCCTGGCCCGTTGGTCAGGAACTGCTGACCCCGCGCGCCGATGTCGTCCCAGGCAATGACGGATTGCGGGCCGCCGGAGGCAAACGCATGAGATGGCGCGACAACTTCGTCGTCGGCGATCTCGTCCAATGTGGCAAAAAACGCATCCGCAGCCCGAAGGGTTTGCTGAACGATAAATCCGCTCACGATGCCCTCCAGAACAACAAGGACGATAACGACACCAAGGCCGACCGCCGTGCGATAGGGCAGAATCTGCGACAGCGGCTTGCTGGTCAGTCTGGCGGACTGAACGATGCCGCGCACCGCAAAGATCAGAAAAAGGGCAATAAACGCTGCGATCCCTGCCACCGTCCAGGGGTATGTCGTCGCCACATCGGCCATGTCCATCTTCTGGCGGATCGAGTTCTGCCAGACCGTGTTGCGGCTGAAGGTGAGGATCGTCAGCATAGCCAGAAAGACGGCCAACATTCCGATGAGAAATCGCTTGGGCCGGTCCGGCATGTGCCCGAAGCCGAGAAAGAGCCATGTCCAGTGCAGGGCGATGCCGAGGCCATAACCGATCGCAAAGGCGGTGCCGCTCAACGCGCCCTGTGTAGCCGGAACGCGTGGCAGAAGCGACGGTGTCAGCGATGCACAAAGCAACAGAAGCCCGAGAAAGACACCTGGCACCGAAAACGAGCTGACAAGTTTTCTCAGCATGAAAAGCCTTTGACCGTTGTACCGGTGGCAAACAAGCGCCCATCGACGATCTGTGCAAGCTGGTGGTACGACAGACACCGGGCCGGTGACACCTGCGAAGC
>JANQJE010000136.1 GCA_028281795.1 Cohaesibacteraceae bacterium
GATCCCGTTCATGGATGAGTTGGTGGCGGCCTACTACTGCGCGCTCGATCGCGAGACGCCGACGCGCGTGCGCGGCACTCTGCTCGGCGCGCTTGCCTATTTCGTTTTGCCTTTGGACGGTATTCCCGATTTCATTCTCGGTCTCGGTTTCACCGACGATGCCGCCGTGATCATGGGCGTGCTGGCCCTGATGCGTGCCCATATCACCGATGAACATCGAGAGGCGGCGCGCAAAGCCCTTCTCAAAAACGACGCCGGTTCGAGCTAGCGCGTTGCGCTTCTGTTTGCCCGTCCTCGCGGTTTCGCCGCACGGGCTACAAAAAAGGGGTTGGCCAGATAGAGCCAACCCCCGCGTTTTTTATCCAGGATCGAACCTGTCGTGATGCAATGGCTCTTGCGAGCCAGTCCATCAGCGTAATGGATTACCGCCCGCCCAGAGGCTGCCCTGAGACGCTCGGTTCACCACCAGTTTTCACCTGGCCATAAAAATCGCTCGACATCAGTCACCTCCTTTCGGTTGTTGAAAACAGGATGATGTTGATGCCGAATCGCGGGCCTTGGCAAGGGAGAAAATGCAGTGGACCTGATTCAAGAAACGGCACCGGACCGACTGGTTTGTGTGCAGATCACGTATGGTGATGCCAAACTCGCCCGAAAGGCTGCCCGGGACATGGTGGAGCGATGTCTGGCGGCCTGCGTTCAGCAGGTGCGCGTTTCATCGACTTATCGCTGGCAAGGTCAGGTCGAGGAGGACGCCGAACAGCTCCTGACGGCCAAGACGATCTTCTCCAAAGTGGCCGCTCTTGAAGCTTTTGTGCGTGACACGCATCCTTATGACGAGCCTGAGCTCCTGATCGTGCCTGCGCTGGGCGCCAGTGAAGGGTACGCGCGCTGGGTGCGCGAGAGCGTCAATCAATAGGATTAAAAAGGGCGGCCTTGGCGGCCGCCCTTTTGTCTTTTGGCGATCCTGCCTGTTCTTTAAGCCGACTTGTTCTGCCTGTTGTCGATCAAATCGGTTACAACGCTTGGATCGGCCAGTGTCGAGGTGTCACCAAGATTGTCGAACGAGTCTTCGGCGATTTTGCGCAGAATACGGCGCATGATCTTGCCGGAGCGCGTCTTGGGCAGGCCCGGCGCGAACTGAATCAGATCCGGCGAGGCAATCGGTCCGATTTCCTGGCGGACCCATTTGACCAGTTCCTTGCGCAGATCGTCGGATGGATCTTCGCCTTCCATCAGCGTGACATAGACATAAATGCCCTGGCCCTTGAGGTCGTGCGGATAGCCGACAACAGCAGCTTCGGACACTTTCGGGTGTGCTACCAGAGCGGACTCAACCTCTGCTGTGCCCATGCGGTGGCCTGACACGTTGATCACATCGTCGACGCGGCCGGTGATCCAGTAGTAACCGTCTTCGTCGCGGCGGCAGCCATCGCCCGTAAAATACATTCCCTTGTAGGTCGAGAAATAGGTCTGAACGAAACGCTCATGGTCGCCATAGACCGTGCGCATCTGTCCGGGCCAGCTGTCGGTTATGACGAGATTGCCTTCGGTGGCGCCGTCCAGAATGGCGCCCTCGGCATCGACAAGAGCCGGCTGGACGCCGAAGAACGGACGCGTTGCCGACCCGGGCTTCAGCGCCGTTGCCCCGGGAAGCGGTGTAATGAGAATGCCGCCGGTTTCGGTCTGCCACCAGGTGTCGACAATCGGGCAGCGTTTCTCGCCGACCACATCATAGTACCAGTTCCAGGCTTCCGGGTTGATCGGCTCACCGACCGAGCCCAATACGCGCAAGGTCGAGCGGTCGGTTTTCTTCACATGCTCCTCGCCAGCCCCCATCAGCGAGCGGATCGCCGTCGGTGCGGTGTAGAAGATCGTGACCTTGTGCTTGTCGACCACATCCCAGAACCGTGAGGGAGACGGGTAGGTCGGCACACCTTCGAACATGAGCGTCGTTGCTCCGTTCGCAAGCGGGCCATAGACGATGTAGGAGTGGCCGGTGACCCAGCCTACATCGGCCGTACACCAGTACACATCCCCGTCCTGGTAATCGAAGACGTACTGGTGGGTCATGGACGCATAGGTCAGATAGCCACCGGTGGTGTGCAGCACGCCTTTCGGCTGGCCGGTGGACCCGGACGTGTAGAGAATGAACAGCGGGTCTTCGGCGTTCATTTCCACCGGTTCGACATAGTCCGGCGCCTGGGCGGCCGCTTCATGGTACCAGATGTCCCGGCCATCCTTCATGGCGATGTCGCCACCGGTGCGTTTGACCACAACGATGGCATCGACAGGCGCGTTCTCCACTGCTTTGTCGACATTGGCTTTCAGCGGAACCTTCCGGCCACCGCGCAAACCTTCATCGGCTGTCACGACCACTTTGGAGTCGCAGCCGGTGATGCGCTGAGCCAGAGAATCCGGCGAGAAGCCGCCGAAGACGATGGAATGGACTGCGCCGAGACGGGCGCAAGCAAGCATCGCATAGGCCGCTTCGGGGATCATCGGCAGGTAGAGCGTGACGCGATCACCTTTTTTCACGCCAGCGGCCTGCAATACGCCTGCCATTTTGTTCACATGACCGGCGAGTTCTTTGTAGGTGATGTGGAGCTGTTCGCCGGGGTCATCGCCTTCCCAGATGATCGCTGTCTGGTCGCCGCGCGTTTCCAGATGACGGTCGACGCAGTTGGCCGCGACGTTCAGCGTGCCGTCCTCAAACCATTTGATCGAAACATTGTGCGGATCGTAGGAGGTGTTCTTGACCTTCGTGTAAGGCTTGATCCAGTCCAGTCGCTTGCCGTGCTCGCCCCAGAAGGCTTCCGGGTCCTTGACCGATTGTTCGTACATCTCCAGGTATTTGGCGTTGTCGATCAGAGCGGCCGATGCAACGGCATCCGGCACGGGGTAGACTTCACTCATCTTACTGTTCCCTTTGTGCGTTCCCCTCAGAGGGCGATGCCCGCTGACGATGGTTCAACCCGATCATTGTGCTCCTCTTCCCGGGAGCTTGGACGGTCTCGATAGCTTGGTTCTTACTTCCAAATCCCGCAGTGCAGCAAGGCAAACAGGCTCGCCCTTTAGTTTAGCCAAGTGCGCGGGTGATCGTTGAGCGGTATCAAAGACACGCTCCCTTCGAGACCATGGTCTAAGGTCCATATGCCCCAAAAGGCCTACCTTGAGCATGCCCGTGTGTTTGACCCTTGACCTTCCAGTTGGTGGAAGGCCTATCCCACACATATGGATACAACGCCTCACCCATCACCTGCGATTGAGAAGACGTCCTCCTGCTGTGGCGGGGCGGCTGCCGGCAAGTCCAAAGACAATCATGCATCGGGTACCGAAGCCAACAATCCACCGGTCAAACGCAAGCGTGACTGGTTGCTCTGGGGGTCCGGGCTGACAATTCTCGTTGCCTATGCCGCGTCGTTTTTTCTCGATCATGCTGACCTGGCGGGTCTCGGGCACTTCACCCATTCCATCCGCGATATGATGAACCTCATGTGGTGGGGTATCTTGGTGGGTATGGTTGCGGTCGGACTGATCGACCGGGTGCCTCGTGAGTTCGTGATCGGTGTTATCGGGCGTGACCAAGGTGCCAAGAGTGTCGGGCGCGCTGTGCTGGCCGGCTTTTTTCTAGACCTTTGCAACCATGGCGTCCTGATGGTGGGCGCGAAACTTTACGAACGCGGCGCGAGCTTGGGTCAGGTGTTCGCGTTTCTGATCGCATCCCCATGGAACTCGCTGTCGCTCACCATCATCATCGGCGTCATGATGGGTTGGGGCTGGATGGTCGTGTTTGTCGTCGCATCGCTGATCATCGCCTTGGCCACGGGGCTTTTCGTCGAAGCGCTGGAGCGCGCAGGCAAGGTGAAACGGAATGAAAACCGGATCGATCTGCCGGAGGATTTCCATGTCTGGCGCGAGGCGAAGGCCGGGTTGAAAGCTCAGCGGTATGACATGGCTTTTTTCAAGGACGTTGCACGCCGCTCGGTCACTGCCAGCCGCATGGTGCTGCGGTGGTTGTTTTTCGGAGTGGTGCTCGCCGCGCTCATCCAAGTCACAGTGCCGACCGATGTTTTTGCTGCCTGGTTCGGTGCCACGGTGCTGGGTCTGCTGACAACGTTGGTGGCCGCGACCATCATCGAAGTCTGTTCGGAAGGCTCGGTGCCGATCGCGGCCGATCTGATGACGCGCGCCAGTGCACCGGGCAATGCCTTCACCTTCCTGATGGCGGGGGCGGCCACGGATTACACCGAGATTCTGGTGCTGAAAGAGGTGACGGGCCGTCTGAAGGCTGCACTGCTTTTGCCGCTGCTGACCGTTCCACAGGTGGTTGCCGTCGGCTGGATATTGAATGGCGTCTAACTGCCTGGCCCGGCTGAATCAGAGATGCCAAGGCGCCTTGCCACGCCATAGGGCCAGAACACCAGACAAGCGACCAGTGCGGCGAAGACAAAGGGTGCTCCGGGGAAGTAGAATGGCACAAAGCCGCCGGTGAAGATGCTGAAAAGCCCGGTCGTGATAGGGGGCGCCGCAAAAGCAACGATCGCGGTGGCGCTCATCACCGCGCCGTTAAGTTCGCCCTGCTCGGATTCACCGACGGCGTTGGAGGCCAGGCCCTGAAGCCCAGAACTGCCAAAGCCTGACAGAGCTGAAAACACCAGGATGATGTAGCCCCAGGTGCCGTTGGGCGCGACGGCGTAGGCGGCAAAGCAGGCGATGGCGAGGATGGTCGATGAGATGATAACTCTGTGCTCGCCATAACGGGCTAGAACGACGCGGAGGATAAAACCCTCGCCGACGGCGATCAAAACACCGAAAGCGGCAAGCGAGACGCCGACATCGGCGGTCGACCAGCCGAACTGGACGGGTGTGTAGTAGGCCCAGACGGCCGGATAGACCTGCATGGCGAATTCCAGGATTGCACCGGCAAGGATCAGCATCAGAACAGGTTTGATCCCCCAGAAGTGACGCAAGGCTCCCACAGGGTTGGCGCGTTTCATCTCGAAAGCGCGGCGTTTTTCAGGTGGCAGGCTTTCCGGTAGGACGAACAGGCCGAACAGGAAGCCTGCAAAGCTCGCTGCTGCTGCCGCCCAGAACGGAAGACGCGGATCGATCGCTCCCAGAAGTCCGCCAATGGCCGGGCCGATGATGAAACCGACGCCGAACGCCATGCCGACAAGGCCGAAATTGGCCGCGCGCTTCTCCTTGGGGGAGACGTCCGCAATGTAGGCGTAGGCCGTCACGAAGCTTGCTCCGGCCAGGCCGGAAAGAATACGGCCTACGAACAGCCAGAACAGTGTTGGTGCCAGTGCCATGATGACGTAGTCGATGGCCAATACGCCCAGCGATATGAGAAGGACCGGACGGCGGCCAAACCGGTCAGACAAATTGCCAAGTACCGGCGCTGAAAGAAACTGCATAAAGGCATAGACGAACATCAGCCATCCGCCGATGAAGGCTGCCTCGCCCATCGATACCTGGCCTAGCTCGCCTTGCTCACCAACCACGTCCCGGATGAGTTCCGGCAAGACCGGGATGATGATCCCGATACCGACGACATCCATCCCCACCGTGATGAGGATGAAGGCAAGCGCACGTTTACCGGCGGCTGGCGCGGCCGTGTTTTTGACCGATGCTTTTGACATGCTGCAGCCCCTCGACCTTTATCGGGATAAGGTCAAGGGCGACGATGCTTGTTTGCTGAAATTGCGCGTCATCGCTGACGTTCTTGTTGGACCCGTCCGAGCCTTTTCGCTGGTCGCTCAGCTGTGGCATTTGTTCGTCAGTGGGGTTGCATCGTGTTTATCGGCTAAGCCGGCTTCAATGTATTGGGGTCCATGCCGCCCATGGCACAAACGATGGCCCATTCTTCAGCCGTGACCGGCTGAACCGACAGCCGCATCGATGTCACCAGGCTCATGTTGGCAAGGCTTTCGGTTGCCTTGACCTGCTTCAGCGTCACAGGTGTTGGCATGTCGGCTAGCGCGCGGATATCCACGCACTCCCAGCGTTCATCGGTGGTGGTCGAATCAGGATGGATTTCGGCGCAGACTTCGGCCACGCCGACGATCTCCAACCCCTCGTTGGAATGGTAGAAAAAGGCCCGGTCCCCCAGTTTCATCTCACGCATGAAATTGCGTGCCTGATAGTTGCGGATGCCGTCCCATTCCTCGCCGGCATCGCCTTTCGCCTTCTGCTGATCCCAGGACCATTTGAAAGGTTCGGATTTGAAGAGCCAGTAGCGCATCAGCTCGCCTCCGGATTGTTGATGAGCCAGGCCCAGGGACGGATTTCCACGCTCTGGAAAAGACCTGCCCTGTCGTAGGGATCGTTGGCGGCGATCTTCTGCGCTTCTTCTTTGTCGGCGGCCTCGAGAATCACCAGAGAGCCGTTTGGTTTTTCATTCCCGTCTAGGAACGGTCCGGCCCCTTTCAGAGCATCGCCGAGCCCATTGAGATAATCGACATGGGCGGGCCGGTTCTCCAGGCGCACCGACAGATGGTCAGGCTTGTCGGTACAGATGAGGGCGAAAAGCATTCCGTTGGTCTCCGAAGTTCTTGATGTGCGCTACTCACGCCTTAGAGGTCGGGTCATCAGTGCGCCGATGGCGTTGTCGATGGACATAGCACCATCGATGACCGACGCAACGGTCTGGGTGATCGGCATGTCGATGTCATGGGCTTTGCCCAGTGCGAGTGCGGCTGATGCCGTTTTCGCCCCTTCAGCCAAGGGCTGGCCGGCTTGGAGAAGCTTTGCCACCTCATTACCTTGGCCCAACTGGACGCCGAAATGAAAATTACGGGAGCCAGCAGTGGAGCAGGTCAGAACCAGATCTCCCAATCCTGAAAGCCCGGCGAGCGTTTCTGCTCTCGCGCCCTGCGAAATAGCAAGACGGCTTAATTCCGCAAAACCACGTGTGATCAATGCTGCCTTTGCGCTTTCGCCCAGGCCCTTGCCCTCGACGGCTCCGGCTGCGATCGCCAGAACGTTTTTCAGCGCGCCGCCAAGCTGCACGCCGATGAGGTCATCGCTGGCATAGGGGCGAAAATTCGGCCCCTGCAGGGCAGCGCACAGCCGATCGGCGTCGGTGAGTTCTTCCGCAGCCAATGTGACTGCCGTCGGAAGGCCGCGAGCCACATCATGAGCAAAAGACGGCCCTGATAAAACGGCGAGGTTTGGCTCCGGCGCTTCCTGCGCTACGACGTTTGTCAGAAGGGCCTGCGTGCCGCGCTCCAGCCCCTTGGCAGTGATGATCAGATCATGCGATGCACGCAGGACGGGTTTCAGTTTCTGCACGGCTTCTCGGGTTGCCTGGGCCGGCATTGCAAGCACGATGTAAGCTTTGGTGCGCTTTTCCAGGGCGTTCCGCCAGACAGTGTCCTGTTCAAAGGAATGCGCTGTTAGTGACTGCGGAAGGCGGACTGCCGGGAAAACGGCTGTGTTCTCCCTAGAGCTATGTATTTCTGAAGCTTTTTTTTCCGATCGTGTGACAAGCGCGACTGAGTGGCCCGCGCGTGCCAGCATGATGGCCAGCGCTGTCCCCCATGCGCCTGCGCCGATGACGGTATAATTGATCTGACCGGCGCTCATGCGCGTGCGCCCTTTTTGCCGCTGCCCAGTTTTGGTTTGGCGGCTGAATCCAGAGGCCAGCGCGGTCGTGCCTTCGGTTCGAATCGCTCCTCACCGGCAGCTTCCCGTTCAAGCGCCGCCCAGGCGATCATGGCGGCATTGTCGGTGCAATGGTGGGGCGGCGGGATGACGAGACGGCCTTGGCGTTCGTTCACAAGTCTGGCGAGAATCGCGCGCAGATGGCTGTTCGCGGCGACGCCTCCAGCGGCGACCAGAACGGGCGGACGGGCGTAGATATCAGAAAACTTTGCCAACGCAGCAGAAAGCCGGTCTTCAATGATCTCTCCCACGGCGCGCTGAAACGATGCGCACAGATCCGCGACGGTTTGGTCATCCAGAGGGGCTTCTCTTTCGGCGGCCAAACGCAGCGCGGTTTTCAGGCCCGCAAGAGAGAAGTCGCACCCGGGTTTGCCCTTCATCGGGACCGGCAGGGCAAAACGGTCAGGATCGCCGGCCTTCGCCATGCGCTCTACAGCCGGACCACCTGGAAATCCCAGTTCCAGAAGCTTTGCTGTCTTATCAAACGCCTCGCCGAGCGCATCGTCCAGCGTCGTACCCCAGCGTTCGTATCTGCCGACCCCGTGCACGCAGAGGATCTGTGTATGCCCTCCTGAGACCAGAAAGAGAAGATAAGGAAACGGCAAGTCTTCACCCAGACGCGGCGAAAGTGCGTGGCCTTCCAGGTGATTGACGGCCAGGAACGGCACGCGAACGGCGCTTGCCATGGCGCGGGCCGTCACCAGGCCGACGAGCACGCCACCGACAAGGCCGGGGCCGGCTGTGGCTGCGACATAGTCAAGGTCGTCCGGTTTCAGGCCGGCGTCGGCAAGCGTGGCGATGATCAACTCGTCCAGGTGGTCGATGTGAGCCCGCGCGGCGATCTCGGGTACCACGCCGCCAAAGGGGGCATGATCGTCGATCTGGCTGAGCACCGTTTCTGCCTCGATCACGGCATGGCCATCCGCTTCGCGGCGTACGATCGCCACCGCGGTTTCATCACAACTGGTTTCTATGCCAAGGGCGCGCATGACAGGTACTATCGGGAACGCGTGTACGGGTTGATCGGTCTGGCGGGGGTGAGCCGGTTGGTCTATTGGCAGGCTTGCTGCCACCTTGCAGCAGCCCATAGCATCGCTTGACCCGGTTGCGACACCCTTTCGGCTAGGTCATGTTCTCATAAATGAGGCTGGATTTGACGGCTGAAACGGCAAAGAGATGCAAGGAGCGGCTTGAGAAGCGGGCTTTCTGCCCGGTTGAGAGTTGCGACGTGGCAGGTCAAAGCCGTTTCGCTGTCC
>JANQJE010000150.1 GCA_028281795.1 Cohaesibacteraceae bacterium
CTATTAATATGATTGAAATGGCGTTCGATATGGCAAGCCATACAAGGAAAAGTCCGAAGAGCGGGGTTTATCCCCCGGTCGAGGACTTTGACGGCGTAGGGCGCTGGCAGATCGACCGTCCTTCGGATCGGGCGAGTTTGCACGGACTGCTGTGTCGCGACCCCTTGAAAGTCGAAAGACGTCCTGCGGGCTTGCTCCTTGCATCCGCACAAACGCGCCACGACCATTTCAACCAGATTAATGGGTTCTGACCCTAACCCGACCATCAACCCAGGAACACCCGCTGCCGATGGCAAACTGGCAAGAGACCAACACCGATGCCATCGATGGCGATGCGGCGGCATCCGGCCAGCCAAACTGGCTGCAACGTCTGAGGGGTGCTTTCTCGCGCGCCCGGCCGGATGCACGGGAGATTACCCGCAGGGTTGTTCGGGTTCGGCGGGCAACCGCATTGATCCTGACACCGTTCCGCCCGCTCTTTGCGGCGCTTGGCTGGCTGCTGGCGAAAGTGGGCACGATTGCCAAACCCATCCTGCCGCAAGGCCTTTACGGGCGGTCCCTGCTGATCATCATCACCCCCGTTGTCATCCTGCAGTCCGTTGTTGCGTTCGTGTTCATGGAACGCCATTGGGAACTGGTGACCGAGCGTCTCTCTCAGGCCGTCACGCGCGATATCGCCGCTATCATCGAAATGGTGGAAACCTTTCCCGATACCGAAGCAGACAGAACGGAAATCATCCGCATCGCACGTGACGCGCTTGATCTCAGTGTTGCGTTTCTACCGGACACGGCTCTGCCCGCAGCGCTGCCAAAACCCTTCTTTGACCTTCTGGACCGCACACTGTCTCAGGAGATATCGCGCCGTATCGAGCGCCCCTTCTGGATCGACACCGTCGGCCGATCCAATCTGGTCGAGGTGCGCGTCAAGATCGACGACGGCCAGGTCCTTCGCGTTTTTGCCCGCCGCAATCAGGCTTACGCCTCCAACTCTCATATTTTCCTGGTTTGGATGGCAGGAACATCGCTGGTCCTGCTGATCGTTGCCGTGCTTTTCCTGCGCAATCAGATCCGCCCGGTCTTGAATCTGGCCGACGCTGCAGACCGCTTCGGACGCGGCCAGTCGGTAGACGGCGAAATGAAGCTTCGCGGCGCGCGGGAGATTCGCCGCGCCACCATCGCTTTCTGGCAGATGCGCGAACGCATCGAGCGCCACGTGGAGCAACGAACGGCCATGCTGTCCGGCGTAAGCCATGATCTGCGTACCGTCCTGACGCGCTTCAAACTGGAGTTGGCCCTTCTCGGCGATGAAGAAGCCGCCCGGTCCATGGGCCGCGACGTCGACGAGATGCAGGCCATGCTGGAAGGTTATCTTGCCTTCGCCCGCGGTGATGATGGCGAACAGAGCAAACCCTGCGACATCCAAGCGTTGCTCGCCGATGTCGCAGCCACAGCAAGCGCTGCCGAGCGCAATGTCACCCTTTCCTACCAAGGCCCGCAAATTGCATCGGTGAAACCATTGGCCTTCAAACGGCTTGTCACCAACCTCGTCAACAATGCTTTAAGACATGCCAAAAACGTCATGCTGCACGCCAGGCGATACGAAGATCAATTGACCATCACGGTCGATGATGACGGTCCCGGCATACCCGAAGACAAGCGCGAAGATGTATTTCGTCCTTTCTTTCGGCTCGATGAGGCACGGAATCTGGACGAAAGCGGAACCGGGCTAGGGCTTGCCATCGCACGGGATATAGCGCGAGCGCATGGTGGCGACATTTCACTCGACACCAGCCCACAAGGTGGCCTACGAGCGATAATCACACTGCCTGCCTGAAGTACGACGGGGCCAATGGTTTAGTAGAGCCGCCCACCGTTCGGAACATTCAAAGTAGGGTTCAACAGCACCACTTCACCGTCGGCATCCGGAACGCCAAGGGTGAGCACTTCCGACATCATCGGGCCGATCTGCCGCGGTGGAAAATTCACCACTGCCATGACCTGCTGCCCGACAAGGGCGCCCGGCGTATAGTGTTTGGTGATCTGAGCGGAACTTTTCTTAATACCGATGGCATCGCCAAAATCGATCTTCAGCTTGATGGCAGGCTTACGTGCTTCGGGAAAGGGTTCCGCTTCGACAATGGTGCCGACGCGCACATCGACTTTCATGAAGTCATCGAAGCTGATCACGTCAGTCATGGTTCATGACCTTACGCCGCCGCTGGCTTCGGCTCGGCATCATCGTTGGCGTCACGGCGGCGCATTTGTTCCCGCAATCGGCAAAGTGGTCCACCACGAGCGCTGCCTTCACCGCGCATCATCCTAACCAGCCCATCGAGATCGCCTATGCGGCGCTCCGCCTGGCGCAGTGCTTTGTCGAGTTCGGCCATAGTCAGCGCCTGACCCTCGTCTGTCTCACGCAGCCAGACACGCATCACACGGGCATACACCTGCAAAAGACCGGCCATGACCACGACCCCACGGGCACCTTCGACATCCACATCCGCGCTTGCCGCCATCCGCATCATCGACTTGGACGCAATACGCCCGAGCGTCATGGCAAGAACCGGGTCGCGGCGTGCATCTTTTTCCAGTTGGATGAGCGAAAGCTTGTATGGCACCAGCGCATCGTAACGGCGCATGAACACATCAAAAAGCCGTTCGCGCGCAGGCTCGTCGGCCATATCCGGATCGTCCTCAGCCAACACCGTTTCATCAATGCGCGCAGCAAATGCTTCTGCCAAATCAAGCTTGGAGGAAAACGACATCAGAAGCTTGCCCAGCGGCACTTTCGCGCTCTCTGCCACGTCGCGCAGGCGGATATCCGTATATGACGTTGTCAGAAGCGCTGTCATGAAGGCGTTGATCGCAGCTTTTGTCTCGGTTTTGTTCAGCATGAAGCCTCCTGCATCCGCACGTCCAACCTACGATGGGAGTTAAGCCTTGGATGCTGCGAGAGCAACAGATCGATCGAACGCAGCCTTGGTCGTATCGCGCATTAGGTCGGCCAGGCGTCCACTGTCTCGAAGAATGTCCAGACCAGCTGCCGTGGTGCCGCCAGGCGAGGTCACATTGGCCCGAAGTTGCGCCGCGGTCTCCTCGCTGACCGCAAGCAAGGCACCGGATCCAACTATCGTCTGCCGGGCCAGGGCCATGGCTGTTTCAGACGATAGACCAAGAGCTTCGCCAGCCTCGGCCAGCGCCTCCACCAAATGGAAAACATAAGCGGGGCCAGAGCCGGAAACAGCGGTCACGGCATCCATCGCCACCTCGTCCTCCACCCAGACAACCTGCCCGACGGCCTGCAAAAGGCTCGTAACACCAGCCTTCACAGATGTGCTGGCCTCCGGTCCATAGGCGGCGGTGATGCCGGCACCCACGGCAGCCGGTGTGTTCGGCATCGAACGGATGCAAACAGCCTTCGGAAAAGCAGCCTGCAGCGTGTCAAGCGTCGTGCCTGCCGCAACGGAAAGAACCGTCAGACCTTCATGATCAAGTCTTGCCAAACCGGGCAGCACGGCATCCATCATCTGAGGTTTGATGGCCAGCATCACCAGGGCCGGTGCCTGAACATCAAGCATCTCAACGGTGGCAAAACAACCAACACCCTTGGCCCGCCAGCCGCGATCTTCTTCGGCCAGCGCCGGATCAACCAACCGTATGGAAGCAGCCGAAACGCCACGCGCCAGCCAACCGTCGACCAGAGCGCCGCCCATCCTGCCCGCGCCGATCACAACGATGCTGTCGAACGCTGTCATCAGGATGGTCAGGCTTCGCCAGCCGTTTCAAACAGGGCATCCGATAGGGCGTCCTGTGCCGTTTTGCCTGCCCAAACGACATATTGAAACGCTTCATAATAGCGCTCGCAAACCTCAGCAGCCGCTTCAAGCATGCGTGCACATTGCTGCGGCGTGGCATCCGCACCACCGCTCAACAGAAGCGTTGCGCGAAATACGATGGCGGACTGATCCCGCCAGAGATCAAAGTGACCGATCCACAACTGTTCGTTGACCAGCGCCAGAAGCTTGGTGACCTCCGTCAGCCGGGTGGGCGGAACTTTGAGGTCAAACCCGCATGCCAAGTGTAACGCTTCATTGTCTTCCATCCAGGAAAACGAGACATGGTAGGATGACCAGGATCCCTCCACGGAAATCGTGATCTCATGGTCACTCGAGCGTTCAAAGGCCCACTCATTGAGCGAAGCCAAATGCTCTACGACATCGACGGGGTGGTTGAGGCGTTCGACCTCAAAATCGGCAAGCGACATTCTGCCTATCCTCTACCCAAACTGCCGCGCGTGCGGACTGGGTCAAGCGAATCTGTGTACATGAAAACTATAGGCGAGGAGGACGATTCGGGCACCCACAAGGTGCTGCCCAGTGCAATCGCGCGCGCAATAGTCGTGTAAAACTGACCGGGTCCATGTGGACGAGACGCCATACGGCATCCGATGCTGCAGCTAACCGTCTGACTTTCCAGACAGTTTCGCAACAGTCTCTTCAAGAGCCGACACCCGCGCCTCCAGCGTTTCCTTATCGGCACGCTCTTTGGCGATCATGTCGCGCAGCACATCCACATCTTCTTCGCGGGCAAGGTCCATGGTTGCCACCATCCGCTCCATCTGTGAGCGCGCAACGGTTTCCACTTCCCGGCGCAAACCATCGGCAAGCCCTGCGGCATCCGTCATCAAGCGGCCAAGATCGTCAAACAAACGGCTGTTCGATTGGGTCATGATGCATAGGTCCTTTCCGGCTTCTGATGCCGCAAGCATTGAAAACATATGGTTCAGACCACCTGTTCATGCAAGACAGGGCCAAAAGACAGACACCCATGACAGCATTCACAACACTCCCTGCCCTGACTTTCCCTGTGATCGACCCGGTGCTGATCCAGGTCGGCCCGCTGTCCATCCACTGGTATGCACTGGCATATATCGCTGGTTTGGTTGGAGGATGGTGGTATGTGCGCCGCCTGGTGCAGCGCCCACAACTGTGGTCAGCTTCCGGGGCGCCTTACACGCCAGCCGATATCGATGACTTCCTGACCTGGGCCACCATTGGTGTCATCGTCGGTGGACGGCTTGGCTATGTGTTCTTCTATGAACAGGCTCGCTTCCTCGCCGATCCGATAAGCATTGTCTATGTCTGGCAAGGCGGCATGGCCTTCCATGGCGGACTGCTTGGCGTTGTCATCGCCATGATCGTCTTCGCCCGGGCGAAGGGCGAAAGCGCATTGACTCTTTTCGACATCATTGGCGCAGCCGCCCCCATTGGTCTGTTCTTCGGACGCATTGCCAACTTCATCAATGCCGAGCTCTGGGGCCGCCCAAGCGACGTGCCATGGGCCATGGTCTTTCCAACCGCCGATGATCTGCCGCGCCATCCAAGCCAGATCTATCAGTCTTTCGGCGAGGGTGTGGTTCTGTTCGTAGCCTGTGCGATTGCCATTCGCCTTGGCGGTCTGAAACGGCCTGGCCTGGTTGGTGGCATCTTCACCATGGGATATGGCCTGGCCCGGTTTCTCGTCGAATACACACGTGCGTTCGATCCCCGTATCGGCTTGATCGGTGACGCAATCACCATGGGTCAACTGCTTTCGCTTCCGATGATTTTTGCGGGCCTTGTGCTGATCCTGTGGTCACGACGAACCACTGCCAAGATGACGGCATGACACCTCTGCAAAGCCTGATTCAAGCTGAGATCGAAACCTCCGGACCGATCACGGTCAGCCGTTACATGCAGCTGTGCCTCGCCCATCCGGTGCACGGATATTACATGAAAGCCGATCCGCTCGGCAGCGCTGGCGATTTCACCACAGCTCCCGAGATCAGCCAGCTCTTCGGCGAACTGATCGGAGCTTGGCTGGTGGATGTCTGGCGGCAGTTGGGCCAACCCGACCCCTGCACGCTGATCGAGCTTGGTCCGGGCCGCGGCACATTGATGGCCGACATAATGCGCATCGCGAGACTGGATGGCGCCTTTACGGCGGCGATGTCGGTCCATCTGGTCGAAACGAGCCCTGCCCTGCGTAGCAGGCAGACAATGACACTTTCGAAGCTGGGCATAGCGCCGACACATCATGACGATGTCGGTTCACTATTGAATGGACCGGCGTTGTGGATCGCCAACGAATTCTTCGACGCCCTTCCAGCCAACCAGTGGGTCCATACCGACAAGGGCTGGAACGCCCGCAAGATCGGCTTCGGCACGCAAAATCAGCTTGCTTTCGGGGTCGATCCGACACCTTTGCCCGCCCCCAAACAAACACCGGAGGTGCCCTACGGCACCATCATCGAACACAGTCCGGCGCAGGACAACGTGATGCAAACCATCGCCGAACACGTCGCCAGGCATGACGGGGCAGGACTCATCATCGACTATGGCGCTTTGAAATCGGGGGTTGGCGACACACTCCAGGCTGTCAAAAGCCACAAACCTACCGACCCGCTCGATTCACCCGGTGAAGCCGATCTTACAACGCATGTCGACTTCGCCCATCTAGCGCGTATTGCGTCGCAGTCTTGCAC
The DNA here is from genome assembly GCA_028281795.1 of Cohaesibacteraceae bacterium. GTDB lineage: Bacteria > Pseudomonadota > Alphaproteobacteria > Rhizobiales > MH13 > MH13. Next base: position 6,524 of record JANQJE010000150.1, read on the forward strand.
AGTCGGCGTGGGTGAGCAGGGCAGCTTCCTTCTGGCGCTCGGTCTGCTGGAACGTGCCGGGAGGCTTGGAGCAGATGTGTCCGAACAAGATCAGCAAACGATCAGCCTCGCCGTGGAGCGGCTTGCGGGCGACACAGCCATGGGCAAACTCTTCAAGGTCATGGGTTTTGCCAGCAGGCCTGTTTCCCTGCATGGCCTTGCAAGTTGGCACGATCACTGAAAACAACATTGCCAAGAGTCAGGCCAAAAAGGATTTTTCATGACCGCACCGTTGCAGCCGCTGACTGACGATGGTTTTGAAGCGATGAGCGGCATTCGTCATGGTTTCTTCACCCGGCAAGGCGGCATATCGGAAGGCATCTACGGCAGTCTCAATACCGGTCTCGGCTCCCGTGATAATGTCCCGCGCGTAAAAGCGAACCGCGCCCGCATTCTTAGCTTTCTTGGAGGCGATGCGTTCCTCACGGTTTACCAGCATCACAGTGCAACCTGCATCCGCACACGCACGGCATGGCAATCCAACGCAGCACCCCGTGCTGACGCGATCGTCACACGAACCCCCGGTCTCGTCCTCTGTGCGCAAGCCGCTGACTGCGGTCCCATCCTCTTTGTCGACAATGAAGCCGGTGTCATCGGCGCAGCCCATGCCGGTTGGAAAGGCGCAATGACCGGCATCATCGAAGCGACGCTCGACGCGATGGAAGCCGAAGGAGCAAGCCGTTCCAACATTCAGGCCGTTCACGGTCCGGCAATCAGCGGCGAAGCTTATGAAGTTGGCCCGGAATACATCGCCCGTTTCATCAAAGACGATCCGGCCAACGAACGATACTTCGTCCCCTCAAAACAGGCCGGTCATTTTCTGTTTGACCTGCCCGGTTACACCATGGATCGACTGACACGAGCCGGTGTTACGGCCCGCAGTCTGGATCGCTGCACCTATTCAGAACCCGATCTTTTCTTCAGCTACCGACGCAGCACGCACTTGGGCGAACGAGACTATGGCAGACTTGCAAGTGCCATCATGCTGACACACAAGCGCCCAACGGAAGGATTCGCTTAATGATAGACATGGTAAACATAAAAAGTACGAAGGCAGATTGACGCTACGTTTTCTGTCAGTCGAGTTGAGTAGGCTTTGATGCGCTCTGTCATTTTCCTCGTTGTGCTGATGCTGCTCAGTGCCTGTGCCTCACCGGAAGGGCCAGGCGCCTTATCGACCGTCAGTTCCGGGGCTCAGCAGCAAACACAGGCGCAGACCGCTCCACTGCCGGGTGCCGTTTCCTCGCAGACACTCGCCGCCCCCGGCGCGCAAACAGGTGCCCCCCAGCCATTACCGACAACACAAGCCGAGGCGATTGCGACAGCACCGGAAAATCTCAATGCTGGGACGCTCTCAGCCAGCCCACCGCAGCAAATTACACTTCAGGACTTCGCCACGTCCGATTCAGGTCAGACAGCGGCAAACGATCCTTTGGCAACGCAGTCCCGTCCGACTTTTGCCGCTCCGGAAAACACATCCCAGGAAACGCTCGCCCAAGCCGTCCAGGCGGGCCTTCAGCCACAACCGGCGGGGTCCGCCGTAACGGCAGAAGCACCGCAATGGCCGCGTGTTTCGCTTGCCCCGATTTCGACGGCGCCGGAGCCCCAGGCAACCCAGTTGTTCGATGCCATCGACGACGCAGCCTATCGAGGTGGCATGCAGCTTGCCTTCTTCGGTGATGAGACAGCTCAGTTTGTTGTCCGATCGCAGGTCAGCGCCATTCCATCCGATGAGATAACATCGGTGATCTACGTCTTCGATATCTTCGATGCCCGCGGCAATCTGCGTCACCGTGTATCCGGATCACGATCCATTCCGCGCTCGGGTCCGGACGGTTGGGCGCTGATCGACGAAACAACCACGCAACTGATCGCAGATGATGTGGCAAGTCGTATGCTGGCCTGGTTCCAGCAAAACCCGATTTAAGCGCAGACTCCGTCGACCAGACGCCAAGCGGTGCATGGACTCTCAGGAACCCTTTCGCTAACACACCGGCGAACGACCCTCCTTTCAGGACCCTTGCAATGAATCTTGTCGCCGGAAACTCCAACCTCGCGCTGGCGAATGCTATTGCGGGCTACCTCGACGTGCCCCTTTGCAAGGCAACGGTTCGCCGTTTCGCCGACCTCGAAATCTTCGTTGAAATTCAGGAGAATGTGCGCGGTGAGGATGTTTTCATCCTGCAATCGACCAGCTTCCCGGCAAACGACAATCTGATGGAGATGCTGATTCTGATCGATGCGCTACGCCGATCGTCAGCCAAACGGATCAACTGTGTGATTCCCTATTTCGGCTATGCCCGCCAGGACCGCCGAACCGCCGGCCGCACGCCGATCTCGGCCAAACTGGTGGCCAACATGATCACCGAAGCCGGGGCTGACCGGGTTTTGGCAATCGACCTTCATGCCGGCCAGATCCAGGGTTTCTTCGATATTCCGACCGACAACCTTTTTGCCGAGCCGGTGATCTCCAAGGACATCCGCGACAATTACTTCGGCAACGGGCCTCTTGCCGTTGTCTCGCCGGATATCGGCGGCGTGGTTCGCGCGCGTGCCATCGCCAAACGGGCCGATGCACCTCTCGCCATTGTTGACAAACGCCGTGACCGGCCGGGCGAGTCGGAAGTGATGAACGTTATCGGTGAAGTCGAAGGCATGTCCTGCCTGCTAGTCGATGACATCATCGACTCCGGCGGAACGCTCTGCAACGCGGCCGATGCACTGCTTGACATGGGGGCCAAAGAAGTGTCCGCCTACATCACCCATGGCGTTCTATCCGGTGGCGCGGTGACGCGTATTACAGGCTCCAACCTCAAAGAACTGGTGATCACCGACACGATTGAGACGACGGAAGCGGTCAAGAACGCCCACAACATACGCGTCATCACCGTGGCCAGTCTGTTGGGAGAGGCTGTGATGCGCACCGCGCTTGAGAAATCGGTGTCGAGCCTTTTTTCCTAGACAAAAAAAAAGACGAGCGCGAAGTCCCGCGCCCGTCTTCTTGGAAATCGCATTGTCTTCCGATCAGCGAATGACAACCACCCTGTCCAACTCATTGGTGTCGGTGAACGTCACGCGCACCTTGTCACCGTTGGCTGCGCCGCGTGGCATGGCAAAATACTCAACGGACTGATCCAGCGTCATACCGTTGGCAAGCTTGATGAGGCCTGCCGACTGATTGATGTCGACGATCTGGGTATCAACCTTGCTGTCTTCAGAGTCAGCCAGCGCAGGTACAGCAAGGGAACCGGCAGCCAGAGAGGCAGCGATAACAGTCAGGGCAAAGCGTTTCATAGGTCATCTCCTAAAAGGGTTTCGAGTGAGTTATGAACTAAACTGTTTCGTTTAGTTGATGGATAAATGACACAGCTCCGCGCCCTCGTCAATCAAAAATGAACTAAACGGTTCGTTTTACTTTTTTGACCAATTCTGGCATGAGAGGTGAAACAGTGATTGTAGACCATGATGACCAGCCCAAGCTCCGACCTGACAACCAACCATCAGTTGCCCTCAAAGGTGCTGCACGCCCTTGACGGCGCGGCCACGCGCAAACCCGCCGGACGCAAGGAGAACCAGCTTCTGGATGCAGCAGAAGAGGTTTTCCTGCTGCACGGTTATGCCGGGGCTAGCGTCGACGATATCGTCTTGAAAGCGGGAATATCGAAAGCCACGCTGTACAAGTACTTCTGTGACAAGGGCGCGCTGTTCAGCGCGGTCATCGACCGGCGTTGCCTGGAGCAGCGCGAACGGCTGAACGCACTAACTCTCAACGTGCCGACCGAAGAAGCGCTGATCGAAGGCGGCAAATTGGCCGTGACCTTCATGGTTTCGCCCCTCGCTCAGGCTGTCTACCGCACCTGCGTGGCCGAAGCTGAGCGCTTTCCCCATGTCGGCCACGCCTTCTATCTGAGCGCCGCTGTGGCGATGACCGAGCAGCTCTCGGCTGTTTTCGAGCGGGCCGAGGAAGCTGGCGACCTTGTCGTTCCGGACAAACCGCTGGCTGCCAACCAGCTCTGGCAACTTGCCCGATCGGTCTATTTTTATGAGCTGATGTTCAAGGTGCGCGAGTCTGTCAGTCAGAACGAGCGGAACAAGATCGTGAAAAGCGCGCTGGAAATGTTCGTCGCCCGCTACGGCACTGAACCGTTCAAAAAGCGCATGGCAGCAAGGCTGGAAGAGCTGGGCTAGGCAAACACGGTTGCCGCGATACCCAACACGGCGCTGATCCCAAGCGCGGTGAAGAGGCCCCGCTTCAACCCGATCAGAAGCACGCCTGCAACACAGGCGATAGCCATCGCGGGCACGTTTAAGCTCGTCAAAAGGGGAGCCGGCAGACTGGCCGGCCCAAGATTCACAGCGCTGACCACATCAAACAAGACCTGGATCGCAAACCAGATGGCAAGCGAGGCAATCACCCCGACAACGGCCGCCGTGACACCACGCAACGCATTCTTCAACCAGATGATCTCGCGCGTGCGCTCGACAAAGGGCGCACCGAAAAAGATCCATACAAAACAGGGGATGAACGTGAACCACAGGGTAAGCGTGCCACCCAGCAAACCGGCCAGCACGGGATCCATGCCCAACCCGGCCTGGGCGGCAGCGACATAGCCGACAAACACAAGGACCAGGATCAACGGACCAGGCGTTGATTCAGCCAGACCAAGCCCGGTCACCATGTCGGCCGTGGAAAGCCAGGCAAAATCCTGCACCACAACCTGTGTGATGTAGGCAAGCACGGCATAAGCGCCACCAAAGGTGATGATGGCTGTCCAGGAGAAGAAGAGAGCCTGTTGCGCCCAAAGATTGTTCAGCCCGAGCGCCAGCATGAGCACCGCCAGCGGTCCCAGCCAAAGAGCAAGACATACCCCTGCGGCGCGAAAAGACTCTGCATTGCGCACGCTGTCGGCAGACACAGCCGGCTGAACACGTGCCCCCTCACCCCTGCCCCAGACAAGAACACCGGCAAGCGCAGCGACGGCAATCACCAGCGGAAACGGGACATCGAACACATAAAGCGCAATAAAGGCTGCCAGTGCCAGAGCGGCAGCGAGCGGCGAGGTCAGTGTTTTTTGTGACAGCCTGACGAGAGCCTGAACGACGATGGCAAGTACCGCAGCCTGAAGACCGAACAACAGGCCCTCAACGGCGGGAACATCTCCGAGCGTGACATACGCGGTGGCCAGCCCCAGAAGCACAAGAAATCCGGGCAGAATAAAAAGCGCACCGGCGATCAGACCGCCGCGCACCCCTTGCAGCAGCCAGCCAATATAGGTGGCAAGTTGCATTGCTTCCGGGCCGGGTAGGAGCATGCAGTAGTTAAGCGCATGCAAAAAACGGTCTTCTGGCAACCACTGTTTCTCCTCCACGACAACTTTATGCATGAGGGCGATCTGTGCCGCAGGACCACCAAAGGACAGAACACCGATACGGGCGAACGCACGTGTTACCTCGCCAAACGGCACACTTTGGTCATCGCTCATGGGAGAAGAAAGCTCGCGTGTCATGCCCCGTCCTAGGCGAGGGTGGATGACAGTTCAATGACGGCACGGTTGCCGGCAACGCGGACATTTGCATCGTGACCCAAACAGCGTTATAGACCGCTCGTCCGCGCCAGACCCCCCTGGAGGCACGTGCGGCGTCGATCGCCGGATTGTCCGGCGATTTTTTATTGTTTCATTGGAGAAATGCCATGCGTGAGAGCTACGAATTGGCTGGCACGCGGCGCGAACGGGTTGGCAAGGGAGCTGCCCGTGCTCTGCGACGCGAGGCCAAGCTGCCCGCCGTGATCTACGGCGACAAGAAAGACCCGATCCCCGTCTCTCTGTCCTACAAGGACGTGAGCCTTCTGATTCACGGCGGTGGCTTTATGACCACCGTTGGAACGATTGACATTGAAGGTGAGAAACACCAGGTCATCGCTCGCGACTATCAGCTCGACCCCGTGCGTGACTTCCCTATGCACGTAGATTTTCTCCGGGTCGCCAAAGGCGCGACGCTGACCGTCAACATCCCGGTCCACTTCGAAAACGAAGACATCGCGCCAGGCCTGAAGGCCGGTGGTGTGCTCAACGTTGTGCGCCACGAGGTGGAGCTCAACTGCCCGGCGAACGCGATCCCGGAGGCTCTGGTTCTGGACCTCTCAACCGCCGAGCTTGGCGACACACTCAACATCTCCAGCATCGAGCTGCCGGAAGGTGCCGAACCGACGATCACAGACCGTGATTTCGTGATCGCCACCATTGCAGCACCCGCCGCCCTTAAGAGCGATGAGGATGTTGAAGACGGTGAAGAGGCTGAAGGCGAAGAAGCTGCAGCCACTGAAGAAGCAGCCACCGAAGACTAAACCCTTCGGCGGGTTGCACGCACCGCTCCAGCCACAACGAGGCGAGCCATGCATCTGCTTGTCGGCCTTGGCAACCCGGGCGCATCCTATGCAGGCAACCGTCACAACATAGGCTTCATGGCGGTTGATGCCATCCATGCGCGCCACGGCTTTTCGCCGTGGCGTTCACGTTTTTCCGCTGCCATCAGTGAAGGGCGGATCGGCGGACGCAAGATCGTGCTGGTCAAACCCGCGACCTTCATGAACCTCTCCGGCCAGGCAGTCGGTGAGATTGTCCGGTTCTACAAACTCGAGCCGGACGATGTCACGGTGGTGCACGACGAGTTGGATCTTGACCCTGGCCGCACCCGTATCAAGGTCGGTGGCGGCCATGGCGGCCACAACGGTCTGAAGAGTCTTGATGCGCATCTTGGCAAAGCCTATCGCCGCATCCGCCTTGGCATCGGACATCCCGGCCACAAGGACCTGGTGTCCGGCTACGTGCTGAAGGACTTTCCAAAGGCTGACGAACCCTGGGTTGAAGCGGTCTGCGATGAACTGGCCCAGTCGTTTGATCTGGTTCTGGACGGCAAAGACAGCGATCTCAACGCGCGGCTGAATGAGGCAACGGCGCCCTTCCGCGACAGCAAGACGAACAGGACAGCAGCAGACC
>JANQJE010000184.1 GCA_028281795.1 Cohaesibacteraceae bacterium
TCGAACGCGGCATCCGGGAAGGCTGCCCGCAGTCCAAGCCAGAACACGTCGACCGCCTGCCAGCCATGGTCCGTGCGGTAGCCGGGCATCTCGATCTGACAGGCCCGGTCGTAGGTGGTTCGGATCGAGGCGAAGTCGGCACGCATAAGGCGGCGCAGATTATCGGCGTAAGCTTCACCCACCTCGTGGTTGTTGCCGTGTGAGGTGTACCGTCCCGGCTTGTCCTGCGCAGGCGTGAAAGGCTTGGAGGCGTAGTCCGGCCCGCCTTCGCTCTCGATCAGATGACGTGCATAGTCAGGCACCTGCCAGCCCAACTGCCTGACAATGGCGCCATTGTCCCGGATCAGCCACTCGTCATAGATCGTATCGTCCGCCGCGGCGCAGTCGGCGATGATGCGGTAGCGCAGTTGCTTGCCGGTCGCCTGGCCATAGATGCCATCGCGCGTATGTGTGGCCGTCGACATCAGCCGGTGCGAGGACAGGAGATCGCCGGTTTCCGCCGATCCCGACCAAATGACATCCTCGCCGAGAAGCTGCCGGTCCGGCAGTTCGGAGAGCACCGCCATCGTCGAGGTGATGGACCCTCGATTGCCGATGGAGATGCCTGAAGGCATACGCACAATGACGTCGTCGGCGTAGTAACGCTCAAGGGTTGCGATGCCGCGGTCTTCCCAGATCTCCTTAGTGATGCCCAGGATATAGTCCGGGAAGTCTTTCCAGCGTTGACTGAACCCCTTCATCGATACGTTCCTTCCACGGCCCGCCCTGTCTCGGGATCAAAACCTTGTTTTGCCTTATTGAATTCGCGCATACGTGCCAGCACATCAACACCGATCTGATCGTACATATCGAGGAGGTCCACCAGGACCCAGTTCTCCCGGATGCGGCCGTTCTCCAACCGCCAGAAGTCCAGTGAGCGCATGGTGATGCGTTTATCGACCGGGGCTATGCCCAGCCAGCCGCCATCGCTGAGCGTCTGAATCATGTTCGGCCAACCGGTCACGGCGGCGTAGTTGGCATCGCCGAAGAAATGATAGGTGATGTCGCCGACATACTGGCCGCGGTCCGGCATGCCCGCCAGAAACGGAATCTGATGCCATTTGCGGAACCCCTCAATGCCCCTGCCCGTACCGATGCCCGACGGTCCGTACCAGCTCATCTTCGGGTGCCAGTAGCGCTCCATCTCCATAACCTCCGGTCCACCTTCTGAAGGATGGCGCTTCATCGCTGTCAGCATATCGATGATGTGCTGGCAGCTTCGGCGGCTGATGGTGTCGTCGTAGGGCCCCTGGACCAAACCATCCTGCGTTGCCGGGCCCGGTACGTGCCATTCACGGCCAAGGCTGGGTGACATGGGCCAAGCGCTTGCCTGCATCATCAGTTCGGGAATATCCCAAAGCGCCTGGATTTCAACGACCTTGTCGTTTTCAAAACGATAGAACTCGTGAAACCGCATCGCTGCCATATGGCCGGTCGGCGGTATGTCGAGATAGGGCACCTCAAAGGTCCCGGTGTAGTATCCACCGCAGCCGACCCACTGCTGTCCCTCCGGTGTCGGTCCGGCCATCACAATCGTGTCGCGGCGTTCAAGGTCGGGAAATGCCCGGCTGAGCGGTGCGATGGTCTGGTTGAACGTGGCATCCACGCCTTTTGCGAGTCCCAAAGGGTGAGCGAAGTGCGCGCTCAGGTCCTCATGAAACAGAGCCTGCATCGCATGCCGGAACGCGCCTTCATCATAGTCGTAGAGCGCGGCCCGGAAGGGCGCCATCAGGCCCTTGTGATGTGTCGGGAGGTCCATCACAGCCCTCCCGACGTGGATGAGGTTTTCTCACCGCGATCATAGGCTTCCCAGCCTTCACCCTTGAAGACATCGACACCGAGCTGCGCCATCACATCGGGGAAGTCGACCATCACCCAGTTATCGGTGATGCGACCGTCTTCCACCTTCCAGAAATCCATGTAACGGATCGTCACGCGCTTTCCTGTAGGGGCAATGCCCATGAATGTGCCGGAATGCGTGGCTTCCTGGCGTCCGAAGGCGGCTGCCCACTCACCCATGAAGAGACGCGCCTCGTCGACGCAGATTTTGTCCGAGAAGGCTGCTTGGAACGGGCGCTGCCAATTGTCTTGAAATTGTTTCAGGCCGTGTTTGGTGCCGCAGCCATAGTTGCCCATCCAGCGGAAGGTTTCGGCGAAGAACTCGCCCATATCGTCAATGCGATGATCGTTCAGACCGTCGACCATGCGTTCAATGATATCGCGTGTCTCTTTGGTTTTGTTGAGGTCGGTGCTTCGCGAGAGCGCTGCCTGTTGCGGGCGGGATCCTTTCATCCCCTGTCCTTTCATAAGAGATTGAACCGTGTGGGAAAAACGGTTCAGACGCTTATGAAATCCCGTGGCATCCGGTTGAGGGCCGGATGGCGCATCAGCGCACCGTGTCGTGCGTTTGAGCTCATCGCTGCACCTCTAACCTTTCACCGCACCGGCTGTCAGACCGGAGACGATCTGGCGCTGGAAAATCATGACCAGCAGGAATAAGGGTGCCGTGATCGACACGGCTGCCGCGACGGCTTCCACCTGATCGGTGGTGGTCGTTTCCCGATTGAAATAGCCTGCAATCGCCGGAACCATGGTCTGGTTGGAAGCGTCCAGAAGCAGCGACGTCACAAGGAAATCGTTGTACGCCAGAAGGAAAGAAAAAAGCCCAGTGGTGATCACGCCTGGCCACATGACCGGCATGATGACCCAACGAAACGCCTGAAAATGTGTGCATCCGTCGACGCGTGCGGCCTCGTCGAGTTCGGCGGGAATGCTCTGGAAGAAGGAGCGCAGCATCCAGATCGTAAAGGGCTGATTGATGGAGACCAGCACAGCGATGACGGCCAAGGGCTGACCATAAAGCGTCGGTGCGTTCTCGCCCAGGATCGGTTCCAGGATTGCCGCTGAATTGACGAACACCGGCAGATAACCGGCGACGAGAACGGAGTGTGGTAGAGCGCGGAACACAAGCGCAATGATGAGGATCCAGAAAGCAAGCTGGGATCCTGACCGGGCCAACGCGTAACCTGCCAGCGTGCCGACCGTGAGGGAGACCGTGACAACACCGACTGTCACGATGAGCGAGTTGACGAAGTTGCGCCAGAATTCGTTGTCGATCCAAACCGCCTCGTAGTGGGCAGTGGTCAGACCGATGATCGGATCAAGGCCCAGCACCCCGTTGATCGCCCCGGAAATGGCGGGCAAAAGGCCAAAGAAGACAAGGACAAAGCCAAGTGTGAAGACCACACTGGCGATCAGCCACCTGAAGGCAACCGGACCCCAAGGCGCATCGGTTGCGACCAGCCGGGGCAAGGAGCGCATGGCGACTTGAACGGCGCCGTAGAGCACGGCAACGCCGAGCACGATATCGACCAGCGTCAGCCCCTCGCCTCCTGCGCGGGTCACCGGGCCGAAGATGACATCCAGCGGATTGCCAGCGAACGCATCGACGGGCGCCTTGAAGCTCATCACGGCGATCCAGACAATCGGGAATGCGGCCAGCAGACACCAGAAGGCGAGGAATGCGCTGGAGAAAAGCCGCAGCGAGATCGGTTGCTGGAGTGCCTTGGGCCCGCTCATCTAGCGCGTCCCCCGATGGTCGCGCCATGTCTTGCGCAGCAGCGGGATCAGCAAAACAACGATGCCGATCATCGTCAGCATGGCGGATGCTGATGCACGCGATACAGCACGGTTTCCAGAATCATCGGGCTGCAGGAAATCATAGGTCAGCCATTGCAGCGAGATGACATGCGCCTGCGATGAGAAGCCGACGATCTCTTCAAAGACGCGGTAGGCATCCATCAGATGGATCAGCGCCACGAAAACGATAAGCGGCATCAGGTGCGGCACGATGATGTACCAGAGACGCTGCCAGCGCGATGCGCCATCGATGATCGCAGCTTCTACGGTGTCGGTGTTCACCGTCTGCAGTCCGGCATAGAAGATGACGAAGGCAAACGGTGCGACGTGCCACACGCGGTAGAACAGCATCAATATCTCGATGGTCCACCCCTGCGCGAACATGGCAATGTCCGTGCCGCTGTAATACTCCATCAGGCGGGTCAGTATGCCATCACCGACGAACAGCCAGCGGATGGACAGTGCGCCGATGACTGGCGTGATGATGAAGGGCAGGAGTGAAACAAAAATCACAGGTCCGCGAACGGATTTGGCCGCATTGTTGACTGCCAGCGCTATAGCAAGCCCCACACCGAGGACCAGCGGCAGCGTGATGAGCGTAAAGGTGAGTGTGAAGCGTAGCGCCTTCCAGAAATCGATGGCGAGCAGGCCGGAGATGTCGAAGCTGGAAATCGCAGCCCAAGCGCGTTCCGGTTCCAGCACATTGCGATAGCTTTGCAGGCCGACAAACCTTGTTTCACGAACGATCCGGCCGTTCTCATCAAGGATTGGCTGGGTCCGTACCTCGGTGGTGCATGTCTGGGTCAGGAAACCAGGCGTACAGGTTTCGACCTCAACCGATTCAACCACCGGCTGAGAAAGGTAGAAACTCTGTGTGAACACGCTCACCAGCGGCGCAGCAATGAACAGCAGCATCAGGAAGATGGATGGGCCAACAAAGGCCGCGAAGGTGCGGAACTTCATACCATCTCCCCCTGTCTATCCCACCTGCTTGCTTGGATCGCCGAGCCGAAGCACGGGGCTCCGGCCTTTTCGCTTGGTGTTTAGAGAACGCCTGCCTCTTCAGCCGCGGTCAGATACTCGGCTTCCACCGCTTCCAGCGTTTCTTCAGCAGACAGCTCGCCGGTGAAGAAAGCGGGCAACTGGTTGCCCAGCGCCGTGTGCATCAGCCCCATTTCGGTCGACGATGGGTAAGACTGTGGTGCAGGTGATGCGGTTGCGGTAGCGATCGCCCCTTCTGCGAAACGGTTGGGCTCGTACCCTGGGATCAGCCAGATGGCATCATCACTGTGCTCTGCGACCATCTCCGCATCCATGCCTTCCAGCGCAACCTGGAAGGCAGCCTCGGCCTCCTCATCGGTAATGTTGGCCGCGATCACCACGCCATCCCACCACAAGGTTGTGGCCGGTGCGCCGCCCGGTGTGGCTGTCGGTGCCGCCGCCGTGTTGACGAGGCCCACAACCTGGCTCTCATCGGCATTGTCCATAGCTGCCGCGCGTGACGCCCAGAGGTTCGCCATGGCGATGGTGCCCTGCTGGAACTGCTGCTGCACGTAGGTGGAGTCGGATACAAGGTATTCCGGGTCCATGAACTCGGTCAGACGCGCCATCATTTCCAACGCGTTGACGCCGGCGTCAGTGTTGACGTTCGGCGTGCCGTCGTCGTTCACGAACGATCCGCCATAGCCCAGGAACATGTTGTTGAAGTCCTGCGCCAGGTTCCAACCGGCCTTCATCGTGCCGCCGAGTGGATACTGCACAACGTCGGCTTCACGGATAGCCTCGGCGGTGATGATCACCTCTTCCCACGTTGTCGGTACATCCAAACCGAGGTCGTCGAGGATATCGTGCCGATACATGAGGTGCTGGGTGTTGACCATCATCGCGATGGCCATGATCTGACCGTCAACCCGGATCAACTGGTTGGGCGACAGATCCTGGCCGTAAGCCGCGACAAGATCGTCAAGCGGGCGGATCGTACCCTCATTCAGCAGCGGTGTGATCGTTCCGTTGGCAACACCTCCGATCTGATAGAGAGACGGGTCAGCGGCGAAGGCGGCCGGTTGCTTGGTGCGGAATTCCTGATCCAACTCGGCGGTGAAGTTGCCGCATTCGGCCATGGCATCCGTCACCGATTTCCAGGCTTCAAACCCGGCAGAGAGTGAAGACAGCTCGATGTTGTTCTGGATGGCGCAGTCGGCGTAGGCCGCGGAACCGGAGGCCATGATCGCGCCGAGCGATACGGCGCTTGCGAGAAGAAGCTTTTTCATGAGGTTTATCTCCCTTGTTTTTGCAAAGCCCCAGGCCCTGCGGCTGTTCATGCAGGCGTTGTCTCGGGGACGCCAATACCATCAATGCGTTGCCCGGTTTGGGCGTTAAACAGGTGGCAAATGGACGGTTTGACAGTGATCGATGCCGGTGCGCCGATCTCGGTGCGGTAGTCCTTGTGGGCTTTCACCGCGACAAGAGCACCGCCTGCGCGTACGGTGATCATGGTGGCATCGCCGAGAAGCTCGACTGAGTAGGCAGGCGCGCTTATGTCACCGGTCTCGGCGATCGCGGCGTCTTCGGCACGGAAGCCGAGGATGGCTGGACCGTCAGGGCCCTCTAGGCCTTTGACTTTGACGTTTTCGCCTTTGAAGGTGCCCTTTTTCAGGGTGCCTTCCAGCAGATTCATGGCAGGTGAGCCGATAAAGCCCGCAACAAAGGTGTTGGCGGGTTTGTCATAGATCTGTGTCGGCGTACCGACCTGCTGCACCACACCCTGTTTCATCACGACGACGCGGTCGGCAAGTGTCATCGCTTCGATCTGGTCATGCGTGACGTAGATCGTGGTCACGGCAAGTTCATGACTCAGATTCTTGATCTGCGCGCGGGTGGAAACGCGCAGCTTCGCATCGAGGTTCGACAGCGGCTCATCCATCAGGAAGACGTTCGGTTCGCGCACGATCGCGCGGGCCAGTGCCACGCGCTGACGTTGGCCGCCGGACAGTTCGCTCGGTTTGCGGTGCAGAAACGCGTCCAGCTCCACCATGGCCGAGGCGCGGCGCACCCGGGCGTCATGCTCATCCTGGGGCACTTTGCGCACCTTCAGGGGAAAGCGAATGTTCTCGTAGACATCCATGTTGGGGTAGAGCGCATAGCTCTGGAAGACCATCGCGATGTCGCGATCCTTGGGGTCCAGATCGTTGACCCGCCGGCCAGCTATGTTGATGTCGCCGCTGGTTGCTTCTTCCAGACCGGCGATCATCCGCATGGTGGTTGTCTTGCCGCAACCTGAAGGGCCCAGCAGAACGAGAAACTCTCTGTCGGCAATTGTCAGGTCGAAATTGTCGACCCCGACGAACGAACCCCAGCGTTTGCAAACATTGCGCAACTGAATTTCAGCCATATCGACTCCCGCGCGGTGTTCTTGTTTTTCACGTCGCGCTGGTCGGGGACCTTTCAACACAATGCGAAGCATGGCAAGAGCAAAATGCATACCAATGCAACGTGCCACTTTTTGGAGCAGCGATGACTGACTTTCGTGCCGCTACGCACACTTTTCTCAATACACTCATTCGTGCGCCGGAGTCGGTTTTAAGCGATCTGGTGCATGAGCATGTGGCACCAGACTGTGTTTGGGACGTCTCCCATCCGATCAATCGTTTGCAGGGCCCGGATGCCATTCTCGATGGTTTTCTGCGGCCGCTGCGCGGCGCGCTGACACGTGTGCAGAGGCGTGATGAGATCTTTATCGGCGGCCAGAATCGACGCGAAGAAGGTGGGCAATGGGTTGCCAGCACGACCCATTATCTGGGCAACTTCGACAGCCCCTTTCTGGGTATAGCGCCATCCCATCATTTGATGCTGATACGGTCGGGCGAATTTTATCGCATCGATGATGGCCTGATTACCAAAGCGCGCATCATCCTGGATGTCCCCGATATGATCCGGCAGACGGGCGTTGACCCGTTCGGCTTCTCCTATGGGCTTGAAACACTGTTCCCCGGACCGGCCACGCACGATGGCGTGTTGCCGAGCGGTGGACCGGAGGCCGGGTCACGCTCGCTGGATATCGTCGAGGGCATGCTGGTCGATCTGCACAAGTTCAACACGGTCACTTTCGCGTCGAGCAATCAAACCGGGACCGCCGGATACTGGCATGAAGACATGCTGTGGTACGGCCCCGCCGGCATTGGATCCAACTATCTTTGGGACGGTTTCGTGAAAGACCACCGCGCTGCTTTTCTGCAGGCGTTTCCGGACCGCAAGGGTGGCAATCACTATTGCCGTGTCGGAGACGGTAACTATGCAGCTATTTCCGGCTGGCCCTCCATGACCATGACTTTCCAGGGGGATTATCTAGGCATCAAAGCCGATGGCCGGTCCCTGACGCTTCGGGTCATGGACTTCTACAGGTGCAGCGAAGGCAAGATCATCGAAAACTGGGTGCACCTGGACTACACCGACCTAATGGCGCAGATGGGTGTCGACATCATTGCCCGCAGTCAGAAAATGGCAGCCTAGACGTTGTAGAGCCGCTCCATCGTTGCGCGGTGATCGGCAAGCGCCTTATCCAGATCGAAGGCGGTGAAAACTCCGTCTTCAACGACCTGAACGCCATTGATGAAGGAATGGTCCACTTTAAAGGGTCCGCACCATATCAGGGCGGCAAGCGGATCGCGCTGAGACCCCGACAGGCCGAGATGATCGCGTTTGACGGCAATGAAGTCCGCGCTCATGCCCGGTGCGATCTGGCCGATGTCATCACGACCCAAGAGTCGGGCGCCATGCCGCGTTGCCATGGTCAGAGCTTCGCGCGCCGAGAGCGCCTGCGGCGATCCTGCAAAGCCCCCTCGCCCGCCCGGTTTTTCCGAAAGATAGCGCGTGGGCGCAACCCGTTGCAGCGAGATGCCAAGCCGGGCTTCGAGAAAGAGATTGCCGGTGTCGTTAGATGCCGATCCATCGACGCCAAAGCCGACTGTTACACCGGCATCCAGCATCTCGCGGGCCCGCATGATGCCCGAACCGCACCGCATGTGAGCCGAAGGGCAGTAGGTGGCTCCGGTCCCAGTGTCCGCGAACAGTTTGACTTCGCGATCATTGAGGAAAAT
>JANQJE010000121.1 GCA_028281795.1 Cohaesibacteraceae bacterium
CGCTGGGATCGGGCAGCCGCTTCTTCGGCCGCCCGCCGGTTGGTCAGGTCGTGCAACATGGCGACAAACGCAACGTCATCATCAATGTCTGCCCGACCCCAGCGTATGGTCGCGATCGGCCGGATGACCGGTGGGATTGGCCACGATTTCAACAACCTTCTGAGTGTTGTGATCGGCAATCTGGAGCTGCTTAGCGATGGCGTTCGACCGGACAGGACCGATCAGTTGATCGCCGATGCGCTTGCGGCGGCCGAACTGGGCGCCGATCTGACCTCCCGTCTGATGATGTTCGCCCGCAAAAAACAGCTGAACGCGGAGATCATCGATCTCAATGAAGCCGTCGCCAACGCGGTCGCGCTTCTCAAGCATACGCTCAGCGCGCGATGCCAACTGGAGCTCTCCGCCGGCCCGCGGCTTTGGCCCGTTCAGGCCGATCCAACTCAGCTTCAGACGGCGATTCTCAATCTTGCCTTGAACTCGCAGGATGCCATGCCGAAGGGTGGCCGTCTTTTTCTGGAGACCAGCAACATCGAGATCGACGACCGCTATCTGGCGCAGGAAGTCGATGTTGCGACGGGACGGTATGTCCGGCTTTCAGTAAGCGACACCGGCGAAGGGATGAACGAAGAGCAAAGAGCGCATGCGCTTGAACCCTTCTTCACGACAAAACCGATTGGCGAAGGAACCGGTCTGGGGCTTTCCATGGTGTATGGCTTCACAAGACAGTCCGGTGGACATGTCACGCTTTACAGCGAGCCTGGCCAGGGAACGACCGTCAGTCTCTATTTTCCCGCCGTTGATCTGACAGGTGCAGATTCAAAAAAAGTGCCGTTGGGCAAGGAGACATCAGCTCAACATGGGCACGGCCGGACAATTCTGATCGTGGAAGATGATGTGCGCGTGCGGAAGCTTTCCGAAACGCGGCTGGCCGCGCTTGGCTTTCATTGTGTCGGCGTATCCAATGCCGATTCCGCCTGGGAGATTGTCAACGCGCAGGAGCCCATCGACCTCGTGTTCACCGACATGGTCATGCCGGGCAAACTCTCGGGCTATGATCTGGCCAAGCGCATCGCTGCGCAACATCCGGGCCTGCCGGTGCTTATTACCTCCGGTTTCTCCGAAAGTGTGCTCAGAGACCAGGATATCGGTTCGGAGTTTGTCATTCTGCGCAAGCCCTATCGACAGGCAGATCTGGCAGAAGCGGTTTACAACGCGCTCGGACGGTCTTGAGCGATCGGATTGGCGGCAACCGTCAACATGTATCCGACCCCGCGAATGGTCTTGATCAGCAAGGGATGGGAGGGATCCCGTTCGATTTTTCTGCGCAAGCGCGCGACCTGGTTGTCAATGGTTCGGTCGAGCGGCACCCATTGCGGCCCATCGATCAGGTCCATCAGCCTGTCGCGGGACAGAGCGCGGTTGGGATTGTCGATGAAAGCCTTAAGAAGCTTGAAATCAGCCGCGGTCAGATCGCTGATCTGGTGGTCGCGGCCGTGCAGGCACATCTGGTCCAAATCGATTTGCAGTCCATCCAGGCCAAGTTTTGCCGATCCATCGCCTGTTGCCGGCGCACCGTTCTCATCGGGCTTACGCCCGCTGTAGCGGCGCATGACGGAGCGGACCCGCGCCAACATCTCGCGTACATGAAACGGCTTGGTGATGTAGTCGTCCGCGCCCAGCTCAAGCCCGACAACCCGATCGATCACGTCGTCCTTTCCGGTCACCATGATGACAGGCACATCGTGGGATCGACGCAGATTGCGCACAATGTCGAAACCGTTGTCACCGGCCAGATTGATGTCCAGCGTTACCAGATCCGGCGCCTGCCCCCGGAAAGCCTCTTCGACATCGGAGGCGTCGCCCGCCTCGCTGACCTGAAACCCATCCGTTTCGAAACAGTTCCTGAGCAAAGTGCGTATCTTTGGGTCGTCATCAACGACCAGTATGTGCCTTTCCGCCATGCTCATACCCTTCGCTACGGATCTTATGTTCACGTTGCGGCCTTCAAAATCAAGACGCCGGAGAACGGATTCGATGAGCCGTCAGAAGGATACACTTTGATACACAAGCGATGAAACGCCTGCGACAAACCTTCTGCATTAGTAAATGCGCATATAGGAGGAGGCCAGTTATGTATGTGACACTGTCCAACCCATCGCATGATCAGCCCGAGCATGACTTCGCCAATTGTTCGGCCATCGCGAAAATCCAATCACAAGCGCTCCCAAAACGGCTATTGGTCGCCGGTCAGCACCTCTTTCATGAGGGCGATGAAGCCCATCACGTCTATGAAGTGCGCAGCGGACTTCTGCGGCTGACGCGGGTTCTGGAAAACGGCTCAAGACAGGTGATTGCCTTTGCACTGCCCGGTGACGTCGTGGGCTTTCCCTATGGCGATTTGCATCACACCGATTGTGATGTCCTGGTGGATGGCGAAGTGATCGCGTACGCACGCCGCGCCCTGGAAAGCGGGTCCAGCGATCCCGTCCTGCATAAGAGACTTCTGTGCGCCGCGCTCAATGAGATCACTGCCATGCAGGATCACTTCATGATGCTGGCGCGCAAATCCGCACCGGAAAAAGTGGCCTCATTTCTTATGGTGATGGCCGAAAGGACCGGCACGTTCAACGGCCAGCACGTCCGTTTTGAGCTGCCGATGAAGCGTTCCGATATTGCAGACTTTCTGGGTCTGACGATCGAGACCGTGTGCCGCGCCATCACACGCCTGCGGAAATCCGGGGTCATTGCGCTGGAGGACGCGCAGACAGTTGTCGTTCTCGACCACTACCGGTTGGCGGACGCCACGTTGTCCGACTGAGCCAATCCGGTCCTTAGAGCGTTGTGTTCTTAGGTTGAAGCGTTTGAGCGCCGTGGGTTTTGGTTCGGTGCAAGGCGCGGGGCGGGCCGCGGTGTTATCACCGCAACCGGCCCGCAACACAGCACCGGAGCAAAAGGCCAAGCTCAAACGGTTGCGTCCGGCACGGCAACTGGTTTGGCTTTGCAACTTTGGCTTGGCGATCTTTTCCGCCCCGGCTGCGTCGAAATCCTCACGCGATGCGAGGGCATCGCGCTGCGGTCTTCTCCTTTCCGGAGACGAAAAATCTCCTCCATCAAACCGCTCCCACCTAAGAACACAACGCTCTAAACCGGCCACATATCCCGGATCGGTTGGGGCAAGCTGTCTCGCACGTCGGCGATTTCGCCGACCGATATCTTGACGTTGAGCGTCTCGAAGACGGCGGATACATCCTGCTGACCTCGCCAGCCGCGCACGTCTTTGACCTTGGCCTCGATAGGCGCGAGGAAATCTTCGCGGCTGCGGCCTCGAACCGGTGTTCGCGACGGTGACCAGCCTTCATAAAACATACCGCGGATGAGAAGCGGCATCTGGGCCGACAACTGTGCAAGTTCATCATGCCCCAGGTGATCGCGAACCTGCATCAGTGTCACCCGAAGCAGGCGCAAAACGTCCCGGCTGCTCTCCCACTCCAGTCTCTCGCGCAAATCGTTGATCCATTCGTGGGTGATCTGAACGGTGTGGTCGATAACCTCCAAACCTTGGGCTGACATGGGTCTCTCCTTTGCTGGCCGGGCAGCGCGCGGAGGCGCTCGACCGAAAGGCTAACCGACTCTACCGGCCACCGGTTGACGCCTGTCAATTGGAGGTCGGCGGCGAGTGCTACGCCTTGGTCTGCCGAAAACGGCAAGTCTAACGGCATGAACAGGAGGTCATTGGCATGTCGAACGAACCGCAAACATCCAAGGGCGCTGCCGAGCATGGCGGTTGGCCGTTGTTGCAGACCTTTCAGTCGGAGATGAACCGCTTTTTCGATCGGTTCAACAATGCACCGCTATGGCGTGAGAGCCAGATGATCGCAGCTATCAATGTCGCGGAGACGGATGGCGCGATCGAGGTGACGGTCGATGTGCCCGGCGTCGATCAGAAGGATCTTGATGTCACGGTGTCTCATGAAAATCTCATCATCAAGGGCACGAAGAGTGACGAGCGCGAGGACGAGTCGAAAGACTGGCATCTGGTGGAACGCAGTTATGGCAGCTTCCGCCGCGTTGTTCCTTTGGGCTTCACACCGGAGGACGACAAGGTCGACGCGACGTATGCCAACGGCGTGCTGACCCTTCGGATCGCCAAACCGGAAGGTGCTGCAACCAACAACCGTAAGATCGAGATCAAAGCGGGTTGACCATTGAGCGCGGGCTCCCCTGCCAGCCCGCGCGTACCACACGATACGAGGGTAAAGAAAAATGGCGATCAAGACAGTTCTGGTGTGTTTGACCAGCGAGGCCGATAGCGAGAGCCTGATGACAGCCGCCTGCACCGTAGCGCGGCAGCATGGCGCGCACCTTATCGGGTTGCACACGATCGAAGCGATGACCGTCTACCCCGGGATCGCCATGCACATCCCTGACAGTGTGTTTGAGAGCTTCAACGCTTCGCAGATGGAGCAGTCCAAAGCCATCAAGGCTGTTTTTGACCGGCACACTCAAGCTGAAGACTTCGTCTCGGAATGGCGCCTGCTCAATACCAAATCGGTCAGTGCATCCGACCGCATCATCGACAGCGCCCGCAGCGCGGATCTCGTCGTGATGCCCAATGAAGACCCGGAGAACGAGAGGGCCGATCAACGGTACATGCAGGAAACGGTGATCCGTCACAGCGGACGCCCGGTGCTTATCATTCCCCATGACTTTGTGACCGAAACGCTCGGCGCTTCCATCCTTGTGGGATGGAATGACACACGCGAAGCGGCGCGTGCGGCCCATGACGCGCTGGCTCTCACACACGATGGAAGCCTCGCTCATCTTCTGCGCATCCATGGCGATGATGACAACCTGAACCATGACGCCACGCTTGCTGAACTAGCTGCTTCGTTCGCGCGTCATGGTGTTCGAACGAGCATCGGACACAAGGCCTGGCAGCATCACGGCGTTGCGCGGATCATGGAGCAAGAAGCTTTTGAACGAGGCTGCGATCTCATTGCTGTCGGTGCATTTGGCCATTCACGTGCTTACGACGTGATCCTTGGTGCCGCCACCAGGGAGCTTTTGCGGCACAGCAAGCGGCCGGTTCTGTTCTCACGTTAGATCGCGCAGAACGATCCGCCCTGCGCCATGCAAGTGCTTTGTGACGGTCTCAAAGTCCTCTAAGAACGGACTGAGGTGGCTCTTACGCCTCTGATCTGGCCTCAATCAAAGCGGGACCCGCATCACCACCATGGAAGCCGATATTACGCTTGCGCAAGCTATCATCGTGCTGGGCGTCATGTTCCTGGCGGCCCTGGCGCTCGATGCCATCGGGCACATCGTTCATATCCCGCGCGTTACGCTGCTGATGCTTCTGGGGGCCGTGCTCGGTCCGCCCGTGCTGGATGTCCTGCCGGCCTTTCTCTCCGGGACACATGACGCCTATGCCGCCATCGCGCTGACCATGGTGGCTTTCCTTTTGGGCGGATCGCTCGAACGCCGGACGCTTGCCGCCCATGGCAACGAAATACTCGGCATCTCGATCTGCGTCGTTCTGGTCTCGGTCGGGCTGGTGGCGGCCGTGCTTCTCCTTGCCGGCATGCATGTCGTTCCAGCCCTTGCACTGGCCGGCATATCGGCTGCCACAGCACCTGCGGCCATGCACGATGTCATCAAACAATCAGGCCGCCATGGCCGGTTTGCTTCGAACCTTCTGGGGATCGTCGCCATCGACGATGCCTGGGGTCTGATCGCCTTCAGCCTGGCCTTGATGGTGGCCGGAGCCTTAGCCGGTCACGGTGCGGCTGAGGCGGTTGCCGAAGGGATTTGGGAAGCCGGCGGTGGGATCGTTCTGGGGGTTGCCCTGGGGGTTCCGGCGGCCTTTTTGACCGGCCGGCTCAAACGCGGCGAACCATCTCTGCTCGAAGCGCTCGGCGTGGTGCTTGTCTGTGCCGGAACCGCTTTATACTTCAATGTATCCTATCTTCTGGCAGGAATGGTGGCCGGTGCCATCGTCGTCAATCTGGCCAAGCACCACAGCTATCCGTTTCACGAGATCGAGCGGATCGAATGGCCGTTCATTCTCTTGTTTTTCATAATGGCCGGTGCGTCTCTCGACGTGAGCCTTCTGCAAGGGATCGGGTTTTTCGGCGCGCTGTATATCGGCGCGAGGATTCTTGCGCGCATCGTCGGCGGCTGGCTGGGCGCACGAATAGCCGGGCTCAGCAGCTATGAAGGCATCATGACGGGAATAGCTCTGACACCCCAGGCGGGCGTCGCCATCGGCATGGCTCTGGTGGCTACCGAACGTTTTCCGGAATACGGTCCGCAAATCCTGGCGATCACGATTGCCAGCACCATCATATTCGAGATTATCGGGCCGCTTTTCACGCAGTTTGCCCTGAACCAGATCCCCGACGTTTCCGAGGACGGCGACAGCCGACAAAAGACCGGATGACAGCCTTTCACCGGCGGTAAGCCTTGAGAGCCGGGATGAGCGCATCGGCCAATGTTCGGGGCTGAGAGACATGCGGCGCATGGCCCGCATCGAGCAGAATGCGCCGGGCGCCTGGAACCAGCTTCTGCATGGCTTGCTGGATCGGCTGCACGACAGACAAGTCCCGAGCGCATTCCACGTAGATACGCGGGATAGTGCCGAAGCGCTCTTCCGTCCAACGGGTCTTCAAGGCGCGGCCCGGTTCGGCCTGCGGGGTCAGTTTCTTCGCGCCTTCCAATGCGATATCGAACGGCATGTCGTTCAGGAAAATTCTGGCCCCGGCTTCGGCAGGGACAGAGCTGACCAGACCGTCTTTTGACCATTCCAGATAAGGCCCGATCCCGAGCAGGCCGCGTTCTTCGGCCTTCTCCTGTGCCAGCACATGACCGAAATGCATATCCGGCGGCAGCATCATGCCTGCGATGTACGCGATAGCCTTGATCCGCTCGGACAGTGCCTCGCCAACACCGGTACCAACCACACCGCCGCCGGAATGGGCAATGATCAGGATATCGCCATCCAGTCCGTCGATAACGCCAGCCACATGATTGATGTAGCGCTCGATGCCGACCTCGCTCATCGGCGTGTCGTCGGTACCGTTGCCCGGCAGGTCAATTGCGTGCGGTGTGGGGCCGGCCCGCTCAAGCAGAGGAGCGAAGTCACGCCAGACCCAACTGCCCTGCCAGGCACCGTGGATGAGGATAGCATGAGTGATGGTCACGGCGGCGCCTTCTCACCTGGTCTGAAGACCGTCTGATCCCAAAGGCTTAGACAGTAGAGAGCGGCCAAGCCTTTTGTTGCACCGTGGGGGAAGGTAAAATCAATGCTGCAACAGCGAACAACCAAGCGCGAATAGGCCACCTCATGCAAGCGACAGGTTTTGACGATGCCGGATTTGAACGCTGGCAGGCGCTTGTCGACAAGGCGCTGAAAGGCGCATCGCCCGACACACTGGTCAGCCGGACCGACGAGGGTGTCGCGCTGGAACCGCTTTATGCCCCAACCAATGGCGCACCGATTACCATGCGCGGTGGCGGTACACCCTGGGTGGTGGCGCAACGCATCGATCATCCGGATGCTGAACAAGCTTATGCCCAGACGATGACCGAACTGGAGGGCGGGGCCTCCGGTCTGGTGCTTGTCAGTCAGGGTGCTGCTGGATCGTTCGGCTATGGCCTCGATCTCCAGGCGCTTCCGGCCATCCTTGGTGACGTATTGGCGGATGTGGTTCGGGTAACGCTTCAGCCCTCTCCTGCCCGCGCGCGCGATGCGCGATCACTGGCAGGCTATCTGAATGGGCGTGCCGCGCCCAACGCGCATATCACCGTCGACTTCGGCCTTGACCCCGCCAGCCTGCTCGCGGCCAGCGGTGGGTTGCGCGGAGACGGGCCGAGCACGCGTGAAGCGCAGGCCCGGCACTTTGGCGAACTGGCACAACATGGTTTCAAAGGAACGATTTATCGCGCCGATGGCCGCGTGGTACACAATGCGGGCGGATCGGATGCCGATGAGTTAAGCTTCATTCTTGCCGCCCTGGTTTTTGCGATGAAGAGCGGCGATGACCCGGCTCTAGCAGCCCAGCGTACCGCATTGGGTGTTGCTGTGGATGCGGACCAGTTCGCGGGTATTGCCAAGTTGCGTGCCTTGCGGCTCCTGCATACCAAGCTGATGGACGCTTCAGGGATCGGACCTTTCACGCCGCACATACACGCGGAAACCTCCTGGCGGATGCTGACCGCACATGATCCCCATGTGAACATGCTACGGGTGACGACGGCCGTGTTTGCGGCAGCCGTCGGTGGTGCCGATGCGATCACCGCCCTGCCCTTCTCGCAGTCTCTTGGCTATCCCGATGCCTTTGCCAGACGCACAGCACGCAACACCCAGCTTGTGCTGATGGAAGAAAGCCATCTGCATGAGGTAGGTGATCCGGCGGCTGGCTCCGGTCTTTACGAAGTCTACACGCAAGCGTTGTGCGAAAAAGCCTGGGAACGCTTTCAGGCAATCGAGCGGCACGGCGGGGTGATCGAAGCGTTTGTCGCAGGGCGCATTCAGGCGCAGGTGAAGGCTTCGCGCGCCGCGCGCGCAGAGCAGTTTGCCCAGGCAAAACGCCATCTCACAGGCAGCACGATCTTCCAGCTTGAGAGCGAGTATCCGGTGGACGTGGATGATGTTCAGCCGCTTGCGTTCGTGCTCAAGGACGGTTTGAAGACCTATGCCGAACCGCTGGCCCCTTCGCCGCTCGATGCCGCAGTTCGGGGAGACGCCGCATGAGCACGCTGCCCGACTTTGCAGATCTACCGATGCCGGATTTCTCCGGCCATACAGCACCGGTCAAAGCGACCGGCGATGATTGGCATACGCCTGAAGGCATCGCCGTCAAACGGGCCTACGACGCAGGCGACCGGGAGGGGCTCGGCCACGCAACGTCCCTCCCCGGTCTCGCGCCCTATGTGCGCGGTCCTTATCCCACCATGTATGTGCAGCGGCCCTGGACCGTGCGCCAG
>JANQJE010000250.1 GCA_028281795.1 Cohaesibacteraceae bacterium
ATCACGATAAACGTCACCACTGTTCCCTACGAAAATGCGTTGGGCGAGCAGGTTCGCGATTTCGTCACTGGCGGTGATATCGATATCGCGCTGATCGATCTGGTTTGGATCGGCAACTTCGCCGAAAATGGCTGGATCGTTCCCATCGATACATTCACGTCCAACTCTGATCTGGTGGATCCGGACCTAAACATGGACGACTTCTTTCCACTGGTCCTGAATGCTTTCGGTGGCTGGAACGGAACCATCTATGGCCTGCCCTTCGACAATTACTCCGGCCTTCTGTTCTACAACAGCTGCATGCTGGAAGAGGCAGGTTTCGATGGCCCGCCGGAAACCTGGCAGGAACTAATGGATGATTACGGTCCAGCACTCACCGGCAACGGCCAATATGCATTTGCTCTGCAGTCAAAGCGGAACGAAACACAG
Organism: Cohaesibacteraceae bacterium; assembly: GCA_028281795.1. Taxonomy (GTDB): domain Bacteria; phylum Pseudomonadota; class Alphaproteobacteria; order Rhizobiales; family MH13; genus MH13. The sequence goes on from JANQJE010000250.1 coordinate 430, forward strand.
TCTGCCGACAGCTTTGCGCGCATGCTCTGGCCTTTTGGCGGTTCTTTCTTGGACGAAGATTTCCGCTCCAACCTTCTCTCAGAAGAAAGCCAGGCCGGACTTCAGTTCCGTCAGGACCTGATGCAGTACATGCCAGACGGCATCGTCGCCTACGACCATGCTGAAACCGTCAACGCGCTGGCTCAGGGCGATGTTGCCATGATCACCGAATGGTCGGCGTTTTATTCGACTCTTGCCAGCGAAGAGACCTCAACGCTCGGAGACTGTCTCGCCATCGCGCCCGAACCGATGGGCCCAGCCGGCCGCAAACCTGCTCTCGGCGGCTTCTCGCTTGCTGTTGCAAGCCAGGCCGATGAAGCCGAACAGGCGGCGGGCTATCTCTTTATCCAGTGGGTGACCTCGCAGGCCAACGCCGAGCGCTATCTGCGCGCTGGTGGCGTACCGGCCCGTCAATCGGTCTACGAGATCCCGGGCATTGCCGACGAGTTCTCCTTCGTGCCTGCCCTGGTTGAAAGCTGGCAGGACGGCGTACCGGAGTTCCGCCCACGCTTTGCCGAATGGCCGGAAATCACCGAGATCGTGCAAGAGTGGGGCACACGGATGATGCTGGGCGAAGTCAGCATTGAGGAGGGCGCAACCGAGATTGGCACCCGCATGGAAGACGTGCTGGAGTCAGCCGGGTACTATTCCGGCGACAAACCACTGGCACAATAAATCCAGCCAAAGACCAATGGCAGCCCGCGATCATCGTATCGCGGGTCTTGCCGTCTTCAGTCTGGCCCTTAGCGGGAGCTTTCCATGTCAACAACTGTGAAACGACGGACCGTCTTTTCCTTTCTCGGTCCATCCGTCGCAGCGCTGGTGATCGTCGGCATCATTCCGCTTGGCTATGCGCTGTGGCGCAGCTTCTACGATTTCAACCTAACGCGTCTTGCCCGCACGAAATTCGTCGGCTTCGACAATTATCTCGAAGTGCTGACAAACGACGCTTTCTGGGGCGCGATGGGGCGAACAGCCCTGTTGTTCTTCGTATCGGTCCCGATCCAGTTGGTGATCGGTCTGACCATCGCGCTGGTATTGCATCGCCCTGGCATGACGTTGCTCAAGACATTCACACGCCTAGCGCTGGTCTTGCCCATGGCAACGACCTACGCGGTGGTTGGCCTGCTGGCGCAGGTGATGATGAACCAGAAATACGGTGTGATAAATCAGATCCTTGGCTGGATCGGCATCGAGCCGATCAACTTTATCGGCGACCCAACCAACGCCTTTATCGGCGTTGTCTTTTGGGACATCTGGCAATGGACACCCTTTGTCGCGCTGGTCCTGCTGGCGGGCCTTTCAACCGTTCCGCCCGAAATCGAGGAGGCTGCGACGCTTGAGACCAAAAGCCATTGGACCATCCTGCGCTACGTCCAACTGCCGTTTCTTATTCCCAGCCTTGTCGCGGTGCTCATTCTGCGCACCGCCGACACGCTGAAATTGTTCGATATGCCGTTCACGATGACACGTGGCGGGCCGGGCAACGCCACTGAGTTTATCGCCGTCCTGATCGAGCGCATCGGCAACCGGCAGTTCGATATCGGGCTGGCCTCGGCGCATTCGATCATCATGCTGATCGTGACGATCATCCTCGCGCGACTCTATATCCACCTGTTCTATAAAGAGATCCGCTGATGGCACGCCCCGTCTCTTATCAGGACCGCAATCGCTGGGGCGAGCTGATCGTTCTGGTGCTGATCTGCCTATTCTGCATCTTCCCGTTCTACTGGATGGTTACAACCAGCCTTAAGACGCAGGTTGTCGCATTGCAGGACCCGCCAGTCTGGCTGTTCACGCCGACCTTGCAAAACTACATTCACGTGTTGTTCGAAGAGAAGGTCGGTGTCTCGCTGATCAACTCGCTCATCGTCGCCGTCTGCACTACCGGCCTGGCGGTTGGCCTCGGTTGTCCGGCAGCTTATGCACTGGCGCGTTTTGAGTTTCGCGGTAAGACCGACCTCTGGTTCTGGTTCATCACCAACCGTTTTGTGAGCCCTGTCGTTCTCGCCTTTCCGGTGTTCATCATTGCCCGTGAGATCGGACTTCGCGACACACATCTGGCACTGATCCTGATGTACCTCACTTTCACGCTGCCGATCGTGATCTGGATCTGCACCGATCAGTTCCGTGCCATTCCCTACGATCTTGATGAAGCTGCTCTTTTGGAAGGGGCATCGCAATGGCGCATCTTCCGCTCGATATGCCTGCCGCTCGCCATGCCAGGCGTTGCCGTTTCGGCCATCCTGTCCTTTATCTTCTCGTGGAACGAACTGCTCTTCGCCTACATCCTTGCCCCCCGCGATGCGAAAACCGCACCGGCTATGGCCGTCACATTCATGGAAGGCTATGACGTTCCCTATGGAAACATCATGGCGACATCGACCTTGATCGTGATCCCGGTTTTGATTTTTGCGCTTCTTGCCTCAAAGCATCTGGTGCGTGGCCTGACGATGGGCGCGGTCAAATAGCGACAAACAGGACAAGGCATGGCGGGCCGGCAAAAACTCCCCAAAATCGATCTTGAGGAACGGTTCCTGACGCGAGTCAGCTGGGCCTATCATGTTGAAGGGCTGACGCAGGAAAATGTTGCCAAAAGGCTGAAAACAACACGCCTGCGCGTCAACAAAGCCTTGTCCGAAGCGCGCCGACGGGGCCTTGTCCGCGTAACTTTCAACACAGCGTTCGCAGCTTGCGCAGAACTGGAGAGCGGCCTCGCCGAACGATACGGGTTGCAGACCGTCTATGTTGCCCCCTCCCCGACACGCGTTGATGACACACAGATGATCGTCGGAGCGGCGCTCGGAAACCTTTTGTCGGAAGTGCTTGCGGAACCGCAGATCAAACTGTTTGGCATGTCCTGGGGCGGGACACTCAACCTTGCCACCCGGTTCGTTGAGGCGATGAAACGTCCCGAACTGGAGATTATCTCGGTCATGGGCGGTCTGACCAAGGGCTCGGATCTCAACAGTTTTGAGATCACCACCCGCCTCGCCGACCTCCTGGGCGCGCAGCACAGCTATTTCACCGCCCCGCTCTACGCGGGTTCGGCGGAGAGCCGGAACACCATCATTGAACTGGATGTCTTCCGCGACATTCTGGAAAAACTGCGCTCGGTGGATGCTCTAGCAATGGCCGCGGGCGATATGTCAGAGCGCTCACTTCTGATGCGCGATGGCCTGCCATCGGACACGACGATGGAGGAACTGATCACGCTAGGCGCGGTCGGCGATATTCTCGGCACGGTCATCAACGCGGACGGCGAACCCATCGATCATCCGATCAACGAACGGATCATCGGCATTGGGTTCAACGACCTGACCCGGATTCCCAATGTCATTGCGGCCGCTGGCGGCGCCCACAAGGTGCCGGTCATCAAAGCCATGCTGAAACGCCCGGGCATGGTCAACACGCTGGTCACCGACGAAGCCACAGCCCAGAGTATCATGGACGATGAGCCGTGACACTTGCCATCGGTATTGATCTGGGAACCTCGGGCATCAAATGCGTCCTCCTGGAAGATGCAGCCCGCGTCATCGGCCTGGCATCCCGCCCTGTCGCAACATCCATACCCTTTGTCGGCTGGAGTGAGCAGAACGCCAATGACTGGGTCGCTTCGGTTTTCAGTTGTTTGGACGAGCTGGCCGCCGACCATCCCGACAAGATGAAAGCCGTGGTTGGGCTCGGTCTCTCAGGGCAGATGCTCGCGGCACTGCTGCTCGACAAAGACCTCAAGCCTCTGCGCCCGGCCATGCTCTGGAACGATCAGCGCGCGATGGTCGAATGCGCTGAACTGTTAGCCAGCGTGCCGGACATTGGCCGGCGAACGAACGGAACACCGGACCCCGGCATCACTGCGCCCAAACTCCTTTGGCTCGCCAAGCACGAGCCGGGAGTAATCGATTCCGCCCAGATGTTGCTGCTCACCAAAGACTATGTGCGTCTTGCACTCACTGGAGAAGTCGCCAGTGAACCGACGGATGCCGGAGGAACCCAGCTTCTCGACTGTGCTACAGGTCAATGGGACCCTGAATTGTGTGAAGCGGTCGGCTGGACCATGGATCGTTTGCCTCCATTGATCCAAGCGTGGGAACCCGCAGGAGGGTTGCGCCCAAGCCTAGCCCAGCGTTGGGGCTTGAAGCCCAACCTGCCCGTAGCTGCTGGCGCAGGCGACAATATGGGCTCCACCTTAGGCGCCGGAGCAGCGCGCGCTGGGGATGCGGTCCTAACCATCGGCACGTCCGGCGTTTCCTGCATGGTCGATAACAGTTTTCATCCCGGTCCCGAACACGCCATCCTCACCTCCGCTCACGCGGCACCGGATACGTTCCTGTCCATGGGCGTGGTGATGAGCGCAACGGCCGCGCTCGACTGGACCGCCCGTCTGGGCGGACTGTCCGCTGCCGATCTTGCCAGGAAGGCCGAAGGCAGCGCGAGCGTTGGCACACTTGCCAACGCCCCCGTCTTCCTGCCGTGCCTCAACGGCATTCGAACGCCAGCCAACAAACCGTCAGCGACAGGCCGGATGGAAGGTCTACACCCCGGCGTGGATCTGGCAATGCTTGGCTACGCCACTATGGAAGGTATTGCGTTCCAGTTCGCCGACTGCGTCACAGCCCAGCGGTCAGCTGGTGTAGCACCACAGCGTTTCCTCGCGGTCGGCGGCGGGACACGCTCAAAGCTTTGGCTCCGCCTCCTGGCAACCGCACTCGGCGAGTCCTTTGAACTGCCCATCGGTGCCGACAATGCGGGGCCGGCAGGCGCCGCACGGCTGGCGACCGTTGCGTCCGGACAAGATATTGACTTGCTCAGGCAGCACTTGGCCGTGGCTTCGTCCGTCGAGCCCGATCCATCGTTGTGCGCCATACTGAGCGAACGAAAAACGCGTTTTGACAATCTGATGCACAGCGTATCCTGAAAGGGCAGGCAATGGAAGGTTTTGGCGTTCACACCAGCATGTGGGCCATGAACTGGGACCGTGAAGGAGCTGAAAGAGCCGCTACGGGTGCTCTGAAGTACGCCATGGATTTCATCGAAATCCCGCTTTTACGCCCGCATGATGTCGACACCGATCACACCCGTCGTCTGCTCGAAAAATCGGGCCTTCGCGCCGTCTGCTCACTGGGCCTCCCGGAAGAGGTTTGGCCGACCAACACTGTGGAGGGCGCGGTTGATTATCTCAAGCTGGCACTCGACAAGACCAAAGCACTGGGTGGCGAGGCGCTGTCCGGCGTCACCTATGGCGGCATTGGGCAGCGCAGCGGCTTACCACCAACCACAACTGAGTATGACGCCCTCGCCAGCACGCTTGGGCAGGTTGCCACCTATGCCAAACAGATAGGACTGTTGTTTGGAATCGAGCCAGTCAACCGCTATGAGAACCATCTGATCAACACCGCCCAACAGGCCTGCGACATGATTGAGAAGGTCGGCGCCGACAACATCTTTGTTCACCTCGACACCTATCATATGAATATCGAGGAGAAAGGTGCCGGCAATGGTATTCTGGATGCACGGGAGCATCTGCGCTACATTCATCTCAGCGAAAGCGATCGCGGCACACCTGGCGAGGGCACCTGCGACTGGGACGAGATCTACGCGACCTTGGCGGCCATCGGCTTCAAAGGCGGGTTGGCGATGGAGAGCTTCATCAACATGCCGCCCGAAATCGCCTATGGTCTTTCGGTCTGGCGGCCCGTTGCGGAAAGCCATGACGAGGTGATGTCGAAGGGGCTGCCGTTCCTTCGCAACAAGGCCAAACAGTATCGCCTGATCTGAGATCAGCCAGGATTCTACGCATCGGTGCGCACGCGCCGAAACGAAGGTTTCAACCCTCGGACACTCTCACGGCAAGTTAAAAATCGAAACAACCACAGATCCACCGAGCTCGATCAGGCACCGCTGAGGATCGGACGATGAAGACACTGGATAGAGGTTTTGCCAAACGACGCGGCAGCCGGAGGTCACCAACCACCAGATTCACTTTCTCAAGTGATGGCGCTAAGTTATTGAAAGTTATGGCAGGGGCAGCAGGGTTCGAACCCGCGACCTACGGTTTTGGAGACCG
>JANQJE010000137.1 GCA_028281795.1 Cohaesibacteraceae bacterium
AATCACAAGGCCGATGCCTCGCTGCTCCGCCAGCGGCAGGAACGTGTTGAGCGCGTCCTGCTCCAGAAGCGTATACCGCCCGGCCAGCAGGAACAGATCGAAATCACCCTGTTCAGTCAGCGTCTGGCACGGTTGCCACTCGTTCACGCCACCACCGAAGGCCTTGATGACACCCTGCTCGCGCATCTCCGAGAGTGCCTTGTACCCGCCATCGTTCATCAACTCGGCGATCTTGGCGTCCAGCGCTTCCTGAGATCCGTGATTGAAAACATCCAGATCGTGGGCAAACAGAATGTCGATACGGTCGATCCCCAGGCGTTCCAGCGAAAACTCCACCGAGCGCATCACGCCGTCATAGGTGTAATCATAAATCTCGTTGCGTGAGGGAACGTCGAACCATTTGCCGAACCCATCCCGTTTGTCCGGCGTCGTGACTTTGAAATAGCGGCCGATCTTTGTTGAAAGAACATAGGAATCGCGGGGCTTGTCCCGCAGGAAGCGGTTGAGCCGCGTTTCCGAAAGTCCCAGTCCGTAGAGCGGTGCGGTGTCATAATAGCGGACACCTGCATCCCAGGCAGACTGCAGGATGTTGTGTGCCTCATCATCGGAAATGGCCCGATAGAGATTGCCAAGCGGTGCAGTTCCGAAGCCAAGCTCGGTGAAGGTCAGGCCCCCGTTACCAAGCCGATCCCAGTGCCGCGTTTTTAGGGGCGTGTTCAATTGCATGTCAGTCTCCCGCGTTGCTAACATGCTAGTATAAACAGTCACACTCGCCTACCGCTTTGATGCCGTGGCGCGCGTAAAAGGCGGGAGCAATGGAACGGTTTCAACGGATTTTCCCACACACCAAGCCGGTCATCGCGATGGTGCATCTCGGCGCTTTGCCCGGAACACCGCTTTACGATGCCGACCATGGCTTAGCCGGGCTTGTCGAAGGTGCACGCAAAGACCTGCAGGCTTTGCAAAGTGCCGGGTTCGATGCGGTCATGTTCGGCAATGAGAACGACCGGCCTTACGCCTTTGAAGTGGACACAGCTTCAACGGCAGCCATGGCCTCAATCATCGGTGAACTGCGCCGGGACATTACCGTGCCCTTCGGTGTCAACGTGCTTTGGGACCCGATGGCAACGGTCGCCCTCGCTGCGGCAACGGGTGCAAGCTTCTGCCGGGAAATCTTCACCGGCACTTACGCCAGCGATATGGGCATGTGGGCACCGGACGCCGGCAGGGCGCTGCGCTATCGCAACGGGTTGGGCCGCGAGGATCTGGTGATGCTGTACAATGTATCGGCTGAGTTTGCCGACAGCCTCGACCGCCGTCCTCTGCCAGACAGAGCGCGCAGCGCGGTTTTCTCGTCCATCCCCGATGCGGTGCTCGTTTCCGGCCAGATCACTGGCGAAGCAGCCCGTATGGAGGATCTGGAAAGCGTCAAAGCGGTCCTTCCAACGACACCGGTCCTCGCCAACACGGGCGTCAAACACGACACGGTCGCTGATGTGCTGCGCATCGCCGATGGCTGCGTGGTCGGGTCGGCACTTAAAGTGGATGGCCATACCTGGAACGCCGTCGATCCGGACCGTGCGCAAAGCTTCATGGATCGCGCACGCAAGGCACGCGGCTGATGGCGATCCGCGACGATCTTGAAGCGCTTATGATGATCCCAGGCCTCTCCGGCCATGAAGAGCGCGTGGCAACTGCTATCAGGTCACGCCTGGACAAGCTGGGGCTTACACACCGGACCGACCGCCTCGGCAATGTCATCGCAACGGTGGAGGGTGACGCCGATGCACCAACGGTGATGCTCTTCACCCATATGGACCAGTTGGGCTTCATCGTCCGTAAGGTAACCGATGATGGCTTCATCAAAGTCGAACGTTTAGGCGGCGTACCGGAGCGGGCTTTGGCCTCACAGGCCGTGCTGTTGTGCGTCGGCGAGGGGCGGGATGTACCGGCCATCATCACCAACAAAGCCCACCATGCGACAACACCGGACGAGAAGTATCAGGTCGTCCGCGCACCGGATCTTGTCATCGATGCGGGCTTCGCCAGCAGGGACGAAGCCGAAGGCGCGGGCATTCGCATCGGCACACCAGTGGTTTACCAGCCCCGGGTGACAGCGCTTGGCGAACACCGCGTCGCTGGAACGAGTGTCGATGACCGGGCCGGTTGTGCAGTCCAACTGGCAGTCGGCGATGCTCTGGCCAAGAGAGCCAGTGGCCCAACGGTCCATGTCGTCTTCTCGGTGCAGGAGGAGTTTAACCTGCGCGGTGCCGTTGTGGCGGCGCAGACCCTGAAACCCGACATCGCCATCCAGATCGATCTCATGCTGGCAACGGATACACCGGACATGAGCGAGCGGGGGGACATGGTTCTGGGCGGCGGCCCGGGCATCAGCCTTTACTCGTTCCATGGACGCGGCACCCTGAACGGGGTCATACCGCACCCGGCGATGGTCGCACTGATGGAAAACACCGCTTCCAGGCTTTCCATACCGCTTCAGCGCTCAGCGCAGGTCGGCGTGCTGACCGACTTGTCCTACGTTCAACTGGTGGGCGAGGGTGTGGCAAGCGTCGATGTCGGGTTCCCCATGCGCTACTCGCATTCATCACTGGAAGTCTGCGATGTCCGCGATCTGGAGGCTCTCGCGCAACTCCTTGCCGACGCGCTGGCCAGCATCGACCCACGTTTTTCCCTATCGAGAGAACCAGCATGACGACGTACACGCTCGGTGTGGACATCGGCACCTTTGAATCCAAAGGCGTCCTGGTGGATGAAACCGGGAGAGTTGCTGCGCAGGCCGCCCGCCCGCATCAGATGATCGTGCCGCAACCAGGCTGGGCCGAACACCGCCCGGATGAGGATTGGTGGGGCGATTTCGTCTACATCACCCAAGCCTTGCTCGATGAAAGCAGGATCGACCCCGGCGCCATCAAGGCAGTGGCAACATCAGCCATCGGTCCCTGCATGCTGCCGGTGGATATCGACGGAACGCCGCTCATGAACGGCGTGCTGTATGGTGTCGACACCCGGGCTACCAAAGAGATCGATGACCTCAATGCCCGCCTCGGGGAAGAAGCGATCCTGAACCACAGCGGCAACGCGCTGACCTCGCAGGCCGTTGGCCCCAAGATCCTCTGGTTCAAACGCAACCATCCGGAGCTTTGGTCGAAGACGCACAAAATCCTGACCGCCACAAGCTACCTGACGTTCAAGCTGACCGGCCGATATGTCATCGATCACTACACGGCGCCGAACTCCGCACCGCTCTATGACATCAAACGGCAAGTCTGGTCGGACGCACTGGGCGCGGACATTTGCCCACTCGACGTGCTGCCGGAGCTTCTGTGGTCCACCGAGATCGCCGGGCATGTAAGCGAACAGGCAGCCGCCGAGACCGGCCTGGCAGTTGGCACACCCGTCACCTGCGGAACCATCGACGCCGCAGCGGAAGCGATCAGCGTCGGGACGCTCGATGCCGGCGATATGATGATGATGTACGGCTCGACGATCTTCATTATCACGGTGACGAAAAACCAGCTTTCCGATCCGCGTCTCTGGCACGCGCCCTGGCTTTTCGAAGACGAGCATGCCGCGATGGCGGGACTCGCAACGTCCGGCACACTGACACACTGGTTCCGCGATCAGTTCGCCAGGGAACTCGGCAAGGAAGAAGCCTTTCCGGTGCTGGCCACCGAAGCCGCGCAGTCACCGCCCGGCGCGAAGGGGCTTGTGTGCCTGCCTTACTTCTCCGGTGAGCGGACGCCGATCCATGATCCGCATGCCAAAGGCACGTTCTTCGGGCTCGATCTCACCCATACGCGCGGCGATCTTTACCGCGCGGTGATCGAGGGGATCGCCATGGGCACGCGCCACGTGACCGAAACCTATGCCGAGGCCGGGCAGGTGCCCAAACGACTGCTTGCTGTTGGAGGCGGTACGAAGAATGAACTCTGGCTGCAGGCAACATCGGACCTGACGGGACTCGATCAGATTGTCTGTTCGGTCACCACCGGCGCAAGCTATGGCAATGCTTTCCTGGCACGCATGGCACTGGGCGAGGTGACCAAAGCCGATTTGCCCAGTTGGAACCCCGCAGCACGAACCGTTTTGGCCGAGCGCCACGCGGCGTATGAAGCTCAGTATCCCTTGTTCAAATCGCTCTATGAACGGACCAGGGACATCGCTCACGCGCTCGCGTGACAAAGCCAACCGATGAACCGAATGAAGGATGGTATGCCGACAAGCGCAGACCTTCTGGCCAGGCAAGGCATGCTGGCTGATCCGGGGGATCACTTCAAAGGCCGCTTTGAGGTGGAACAGAAGTTTGCCGTCGATGACCTCAGCCCCGTTCGCCAGACACTGGCCGACATGAAAGCGGTAGCCTTCACGCTAGGTAACGCCGAGGTTGATGTCTTCTTCGACCATCCGGACGGTCAACTGGCGCAGAATGGTCAGGTCCAGGTTCTGCGGCACATGCAACCGTCCGGGCGGGTCCTTTGGATCTCCAAGGGTCCGCAGCCTGATGAATGTGTGGCTATGGATCTGAGCGATTTCGATCAGGCCACAGCGATGCTCCGCTCCATCGGCTTCATCGAGACAACAAGCATCCAAAAAAAGCGCGACATCTACTTCTGGAATGATCTGCACATAACCCTGGATGATGTCGCAAGCCTTGGCACATTCGTTGAACTGGCCATCATGACGGATGATGAAAAGCGGCTAGCCAGTCTCGATCAGAAGCTAAGCCGGGCAGCCGCGCAGTTGGGCTTAAGGGGTGAAAGCCGGGAGAAGCGCTCTTACCGGCAGATGCTCTCCGGGTAGGATTGTATAACTGCTGGAACGCTACTTCACGGCGCCTGCCGCCATGCCCTTGATGATGAAGCGCTCCAGAGCAATGCCGATCACGATCAGCGGCAGGATCGCAGCAAAGGACAGCGCCGCCATCGACCACCAGCTGATTCCTTGAGACCCGGTCTGGCTCGCCACCATCACCGGTAGCGTGTTCGCGTGGGTCGACGTGAGCAGCGCTGCAAAGAAGTATTCGTTCCAGGTGAGCACAAGGCTCAGGATGAAGGCCGCCACCATGCCGGGCAGGGCGATCGGCATGATGATTGTGGCGAAAGCACGCCACACCGACAGGCCATCCACAAGGGCAGCCTCTTCAAGCTCGGTCGGAATGCCGGCGAACTGATCGCGCATGATCCAGATAACAATGGGCAGCACCGTCAGTGTGTAGAGCAGGATCAGTCCGATGCGCGTGTCGAGAAGATCAAGCTCGCGGTAGAGCACAAGGAACGGCAGCGCGAGCACGACGGGCGGCAGAATAAGCTGGCTGAGAAAGAAGAAGGAAATGTCCTGATTGCGCATAAAGCCGAATTTGAAAGAGAAGCGCGACAAGCCGTAGGCAGCCAGGCTGCCGAGCAGAACCGCGAGGCTCGACGCCGAAACAGACGTGACAAGTGAATTAAGAAATCGCTGCAAGAACTGCTCCCTAACCGTTGATTCTGCTAGGATAGTTTCCGGCGATAGACCTAGAGACCGCCAACCGAGCCAGGCAGGCCGATAGTCCACCCACGGAATCATGTTTCCGCGCATGACATCGGGTGCCATTTTGAACGAGGTGGTTATGGTCCAGTAGATCGGGAACAGGCAGATGATCGTCCAGACGATAAGAATCCCATAGATCACGACCTTGCTGGTGAACCACCGCGCCTTGTGGGCAAGGTCCGCTTCGCTGTCGTGAAAAATCTGCTGTTCGTTCATTGCCTGACCCTAGTAACGCGGCCGCATCCAACGGTCCGCAAGCTTCATCAGGATCGTCATCGCAATCACGATGAGCACCAGATAGACCATCGCGAGCATGGTGCCGTATCCGACGTTCGAGCGGTCGCGGTACTCGCGGAAAATGAAACTCGTCACACTGTCCGTGGCACCACCCGGTCCCCCGGCGGTGACGTTGATGATGATGTCGGCGAGTTTCAGCTTGAAGATGATGCGGATCAGAATGGCCGTGATCGAAACCGGCAGCATAAGCGGGAAAGTGACCTCCCAGAATCCGCGCCAGCCGGAGGCGCCATCGACCTTGGCCGCTTCCTGTACCTCGCGCGGGATCGCCTGAAGCCCGGCCAGGATCATGATCATCATGAACGGTATGAACGTCCACGCATCCATCACCATGATGGTCAGGCGGGCAAGCTCCGGGTTGCCGAAGAAGGAGACGTCCTGAACGCCGATCTCACGCAGGAACCGGGAGATCGGACCGAACCTTACCTCCAGCATCGACTTGCCGATCATCCAGCTGACGGCCACAGGCGACAGCATCAGCGGCAGGAGGAACGCAACGCGAAAGAACTTCCGCGCCCGGATTTGACTGTTCAGAAGCAGCGCCAGACCGAAAGCAATGGCGTACTCAACCAGGATCGCCAGCGTGTACCAGATCATGTTGGTAAGGGCGTTCCAGTAGAACGGATCGCCCCACATCTGGCGGACATTGTCCCAACCGTTGAACTGGCGGCCATCGGGCGAGGAAAGGTTCCAGTCTGAAAAGGCGATCACCAGTCCGAACAGCAGCGGGAACACCACCATCGAGACGACAAAGAGCGTGGCAGGCAACACGAACAGGACCCGCTTGCCCTGCTCACCACGCACCAGAACCTGGCCTGTACAAAGACAGATGGCCCAGAGAACATAGGCATAGAGCGTGGGCCGCCACGTCTCGAAGCCCAGTGACAATCGGCCCGTGGCATCAAGCGCCTGCGCAACTGCCACAACAGCGAGAAGCGCCGCAGAGCCCCACATGATCGATCGGCCGAACGCAACGCGCCGGGCCGACAGATCATCATCCGTTACAACGTGCAGAAGATCGCCTTGCGCGGACACTGCGTGCTTTAGCCTCTAACAAAAGGGAAGGGCGGAGCTGGCGGGAACAATCGCCCCCGCCAGTTCCGCAAGTTGGGCCGCACTTAGAGGCCGAGGGAGGCTCGGTAGAGCGCGATCTGACTTTCGCGCCCAATCTGATCGGTGATCCGCTCCCAGGCTGCGGCGATAGCATCCGCCGTTTCCTGAGCTGAGCCATACTCTCCGGCAAAACCCTTTGCCAGTTCGTCTTCGGCCACCGAATAGTACTGGAAGATGCCCGGAATGCGTGGTTCGATCGCGGCATTCGGGTGGTTGTAGCTGTCCGCGTTGGAGCCGAGATAATCCTCGACGAAGGGGCGATCATAACCGGCAGCTTCCCACTCCTCATAGTTGAAGTGCGAATTGCGGTAGGGCTGGAAGCCCGACGGATAAGCCGACGTCCAGAGCGACAGGTCTTTGCCACCCAGATGAGCCGCCGCCGACCAAGCGGCCTTGTGCTTCTTCTCATCCCCATCGACGCGGGCCATCACATAGATGCCCCAGCCGATATAAGCCATGTTGGGCGCCTCGTTGGGCGTGTCTTCCCAGGCACCGGTCTGCGAATTGTAAACCCGCTCCGAACCCGGAAGCGTCGAGAAGCCGACCACATCGCCAACAACGGAGCTATCGGATGTCCGGGCCGAGGAACCGACATCCCCCCACCAGGTGAGCATACCGCCCGTGCCGGCCAGGAACTGCTGGAACGCGGTCGTGCCTGGATCGGCATTGATCTGGTCAGCCGGATAGGCACCATCGGTCGCGATCAGGTCCATCACATCTTGGATGGCTTTGACGAACGCGGGATTGTTGACCCGCGGTTCCATGGTTTCCGGATCGAACAGCCAGGCCGGATCATCGGGATGCTTGGCATAGGCGGTTGCCCGGTCTTCCAGGAAGTAGAAGCCGAACCCGCCCCAGCCTTTCAGCGGGTCAAGGAAACCATAGGCATCCAGACCGGTTAGGGGATCTTCCTTACCGGCCAGGAACTTCGAATGGGCCTGCACAGCCTCCCAGGTGGTCGGAACCTCCCAAGCCGAACCATCACCTTCGGACGCCCAGGCGGCCGCCAGGTCCTCGCTTTCATAATAGTCCTTGCGGTACGCAAAGGTGTGGCAATCGCCGTCAATCGAGATGCGGTATGTCTTGCCGTCCCAAGTGCCGACAGGCGCTTTGAGATAATCGACATAGTCATCCATATCGATCAGTTCCTTGACCCAGTCAGGCATCTCGGACGCCATGCCACGGCCCAGAACGTCGCCTTCAAACGGTGCACCCATCTCGATAATGTCGAAATCGACCGTGCCCGTGGCAATCGACTGCTGCAGACGGGCGTTGTAGTCGGCCTGCGCAAGATCGATCCAGTTTATCCGGGCGCCGGTATACTCTTCCCAGGGACGCAGGAACCCGCGGAACAGGAAGTTATGCAGGTTCTGGTTATTCAGTCCCATGAAGGTCAGCTCAACACCTTCAAATTCACCTTCCTCGACATACTGCTTCATTGGCTCAAGAGTCAGCGCGCCAACGCGCTGCCAGTCCGCATCGGTCGGTGACCCCATCCCGACCCCGGGGATTGCCAGGATTTGCGCCCGCAAATCCGACTGAGCAAACGCCGAACCAGTACCCAACATGCCTGTGC
>JANQJE010000013.1 GCA_028281795.1 Cohaesibacteraceae bacterium
TCCGAAGGACGGTCGATTTGCCGGCGCCCTACCGCGTCAAAGCCCTCGACCGGGGGATGGACCCCGCTCTTCGGACTTTTCCTTGTATCGCTTGCCATATCGAACGCCATTTCAATCACATGAATGGGTCCTGACCCTAGGCGCGCCAGCCAAGAAAAAGATCAGCCAACGCCACATCAAAGAGAAACCAGAGCGCTCTAGGAGCGTGACCCAAGCTGGTTCAAGGACAGGGAGGCGACCAGAATGCCTGCAGCCAAGATGGACAGCCACGTCAGTTGGTCGCCAAAAAGAAAGATGCCCAAAACGGCTGCGAAGACCATCGCGACATAGTTGCCAAGCGACATGAACGTCGCACCGTAGTCACGCGTAATCTTCAGGTAGACCAGAAGCGCAAAGGTCTCGAAGAAGACGATACCGATCATGGCGGGCGCGTTGCGCACTGCAAGCGGCCAATCGGAAACCGTGCCTGTCACCAGGCTTCCGAGCAGAACCGCACCGGAAAGGATAAGCCCCTGCGCGCATGCGACTTGAAAGGCATCCACGGTCTTTGGCCAGCGAGAAGCAACAAAAAGACTGTTGCCAGCGTAAAAAACAGGGATGCCGAAGGCGATCAGTACCCAAAGCCAGTTCGTCTCAGCCACCGAAGCGCCATAGGCGGTATCCCAGGCGATCAGCAGAGCAACGCAAAAGCCCAGAGCGATCGCGGCATATTGCGCCGGTCTGGGCCGCTCGATCCTGAACAGGGTCGCCGCAATCAACGTGATGATCGGCATTGTTGAGATGATCACGAGCAGCACGAACAGAGACAGATTCGGCGCAACCAGACTCTCCAGAATGAACGGAAGAACGAAACCGAAAACACCGGTCAAGCTGTAGAAAAACAGGGCATCTCGGCGAACCGGCGGCCAGACACCGCGAACCACCGCCATCGCCGTGAACATGGCAGCAATGCCGAAGACCGAAAGCGACACGACAACATGCACCGGAACGCCGGAGAGCCCTGCGGCTTTGATCGCCGCAAGCCTTGCGCTCCAGAGGAAGCCAAGCAGAATGAGGAGACTGATCTTCAGCGGACGGACCTATTTTGGCGAACGGAACAAGCAAGATGCTTGGGCACTGTCAGCACCAAAAAAGGGCTGACAACACAAAGGACTCAGAACCATCGCGCCTGCGTCACATCGTATGACTCTCCGCCGGGGACCAGCGCAACCCCCTGCTATCATTCGGCACGCAACGCATCGGCCTGACGTCGCAATCGGTCGGCCACGGCATTCAGGTTTTGATCCGACGCCAGACGGTCTATCAGATTGTCAGACTCGAACGGGTCACTGGCCAGGTCGAACAGAAAACGATCGCCGTTCTCAAGTTCGATGTACTTCCACCGTTCGTCGCGGATCGCCCAGCCAAAGCGCTGCGCCCGTCTGGGATTAACGGCCGCACCGGTCTGACCAAAGTGCTCGGTGTAGGCAAAGCCGCGCCATTCATCGCGCACAACGTTCGACAACAGGCCGGCAAAACTGATGCTGTCTTCAGGGCCTGCCGTTGCCGTGGAGACGCCCGCCAGATCGGCGATGGTCGCGAACAGATCGGTCGAGTTCACCAACGCGTCGTCCCGCTCGCCCGCACGGGTCACACCGGCGCCTGCAACAATCAGCGGGACACGCGTGCCCCCTTCAAAAAGACTGGCTTTGGCGCGCTGACGCTCGAAAGGCGACTGGATGGTCCGTGCCGGTGTCCCATTGTCGCCTATGAAAAGAACGACGGTGTTCTCCCGAACGTCCGGCGTCATAGAGCCGAGGAGCCGGCCGATCTCCGTGTCCATCGCTTCCAGAGCGGCGAAGTAATAGTCCAGCCGACGGGCATCCATGTCCGCCTGCGTGCCTGTCAAATGACCGTAGGAATGGAGGTGTGCCGGCGGCAGATGCAGCGGCAGATGCGGTGCGACATGGGCAAGCCACAGAAACCATGGATCATCACCCTGTCGGTCGATCCAGTCGATGGCCTCATCGGTGAACGCCGTAGTGACATAGCCACTCACCTCTTCGCTCACGCCGTCTTCGGTACGCAGCCAGATGCCGTAGTCGTCAAGCGTACCGGCCAGCAAACCGGCATAGTGATCGACGCCCATAAGTTCGGGGTGATCTGCCCCGCCATAAGCGTTGGTCGCAAGATGCCATTTGCCGATAACAGCATGTGCATAATGGTCAGGCGCATGACGATCGAGAAAGGTGAACAGGCTTGTTTCATCGGTGCTCAGACCGCCGCGCGACCGAAGGCCGACTGCGGTGCCCACACCGGTTCGAAAACCATAGCGTCCTGTCATGATGGTTGCGCGGGTGGGCGAACACATCGGGGCGGCATAAGCGTTCTCAAACACAAGGCCATCCTCGCACAGAGCTTCAAGTGTCGGCATCGATGGGGTCCGCGCGCCGACATCGTAACAAGGGCTGGCATCAAGCCCCATATCATCGGCGATAATCAGCAAAATGTTCGGGGAGGCTGTCTGTGCGAAAGCCGGCGGAGCCGAAAGACACAGAAGGCCTGCGCCTAGAAGGAAAACGGGCAATCGGGTCATGGCAGTGTCTCACGGGCAGATGGTGTCGCCGCCCTTGCCGATACTGCCCTGCAAGACCGGTCAACGCCAGTTACAAACTGTCCATGCAACCTGGAGCCCGCTTCGCCAAAGCGTGTATCGATCTTGCAACAACGACCACATGGCACGATGCGATCAGAAGTGATCGGAGCGGATCACATTGACATCGGAGATGGTGATGATGCCGACTTGCCGTTTTACAAGTGCATAGATGCCTTCCAGAAGGCCTTCGATCCGATGCTCGCTGGTAACCACGACAACCTGCGCCATGTGGCCGGTGTCGCCAATCATCTCATCGCCGCGCCATTCGCCACTGTCGCCACGGCCGGCAAGAACAGGCAAAACCGTGTAGCCGGAAGCTCCGGCCTCGTCGATGGCATCCAGAACCCGCCGCAACATCGGCAACTCGACGATGATCTCGATCCGTTTTTTCTTGTACGTGTCCATGCTGGCCTCCCTAACCGGCAATCATCTGACCGAGCGCGGCATACAATGGAATGCCGAGCGTCAGGTTGAATGGGAATGTAATGCCAAGTGAGAGCGTCAGATAGATGGCCGGTTTCGCTTCGGGCAAGGCAACACGCATGGCAGCCGGCACAGCGATGTACGATGCCGAAGCCGCCAAGGTGATGAAAAGGGCCGCTCCGCCCGGTTCCAGTCCGATAAGATAGGCAACGGGCGCCGCCATCGCGGCGCCCACAAGCGGCATGGTCAGGCCAAACACCACAAGCCGCCAATCCAGAAGTTTCGCGCCTTGCCGCAGGCCGCGACCGGCCACCACGCCCATATCCAGCAGGAAGAGGCAAAGAACGCCCTGGAAAGGATCGACGATAAACGGCGCTATGCGGGCAAGACCTTCCTCGCCTGTCACCCAACCGATGATGAAAGCGCCGACGAGCACGACGACCGAGCCGTTGAGCATGATTTCACGCATCAAAGCGCCGTCATTTCCGGCAGGGGATGTCCGCGATGGATCAGCACGTGTCGCAAGCCACAACGCCGTGAGAATGGCCGGCGTTTCCATGACGGCTGCGACGGCGACGATGTAGCCCTCGAACGGTAGGTTCAACGTTTGTACCGCCTGCGTCGCTGCAACGAGCGTCACGATGGAAATCGAGCCGTAGTGCGCAGCAACAGCGGCCGCATCCAGATTGCCAAGCCTGGAAAAGGCTCTCAGATAGCCAAAGGCGACCAACGGGATCAGCGCCGACAGCACGGCCCCGCCCGCAAGCGCCAGCAAAAGTCCGGTATCGAAACCGAACTTGGCGACCTCCACACCGCCCTTAAAGCCGATGGCGATCATCAGATAGATCGCAAGCGTCTTGGCGACCTGCTCGGGAATCGAAAGGTCCGATTTTGCGAGCGCGGCCGCTAGGCCAAGCGCAAAGAAAAGAACAGGTGGCGAGAGCAGATTGGCAAGTGCGAGGGAGAGGGTGCCGTCCAAGGGGAAATCCTTTTCAACAAGGGTTCGGACAGAAGAAGACGGCGGTCCCTAGCGGCGATCCTGCATCAGGTCAAACGGGCCTTTAGAGCATACCTTGTTTAGACTGAATCATTTGAGCGCCGGAGTTTTTTGGTCCGGCAAGG
>JANQJE010000028.1 GCA_028281795.1 Cohaesibacteraceae bacterium
AAGGCGATCTGAGCAGCATCCAGCCTTGTGTTGAGACTATGCAGAATCGCTCGCGTCATCGGCACACCGTAATGCGCATCGAGAAACGGCGGTGTGTTCAGCAGCAAAGCCGAGACCGTATCGCCCTTGCCGATGCCCTTTGCCGCAAGGACAGAAGCAAGGCGGCGGGTGCGTTCGTAAAATGCACGATAGTCAAGTCGGAAGTCACCATGAATAACCGCCAACCGCTCCGGATGCACACGCGCGGCGCGCTCCAGAAAACTCAGCGGCGTCAGCGGCTGATGGTTTGCCGGAGTCTTATCGAGGCCGATTTCGTACCAATTCTGCGTAGCTGACATGACCTTTACTCCACACCGCAGGCGCCTACCCCGCCTTGCGATTTTCCTGTTCCTTTTGGGACAGCGACTCTGCGCCCAAACCGGATGCTGAATAGCCGCCATCGACTGCGAGCGTCTGACCGGACACGTATCCCGCTTCGGGTGCGGCGAGGTATCGTACGGCGGAGGCGATGTCTTCAGGCAAACCCATCCTCGCCGCCGGGATCATCGACACGAAGGAATTGCGCATGGAAGGTGTAAGAAGCCCCTGAGCCATCTCGGTCTCTATCGGGCCAGGCACGACGGTATTGACTGTTACCCCCTTGCCTGACAGTTCCACTGCGAATTGCCGTGCCAGAGTGCAAACCCCAGCCTTCGTGACGGCATAGGCAGTGCGTCCGCGCGCCGCGCGCAGCCCACTGACTGATGAGATAAAGAGGATCCGACCGAAGCCGGCATTCGACATGACACGTGCCGCCGCCAGGCTCATCGCGAATGGGCCATCTAGGTTCACCGACCGCGTCAGCTCCCATTCCTCCGCCGGCAGATCGAGCAAGGAGTGAATCCCACCTGCGCCGGCATTGTTGACCAGCACATCGAGTCGTCCGTACCGGTTCGCGATATCCGCCACGGCCTTTGCGGCCTCAGGGCCATCCGACACGTCGAGCTTCAGCGCCTCGGCCTCGTGACCCGACGCGCGCAGGTGCGCAGCGGTTTCCGCCGCACCATCCCCGTCCCTGTCGGTGACGATCACCCGATGTCCATCGGCGGCCAGCGCCATGCATATCGACGCACCGATTCCGCGTGCGGCACCAGTTACAAGTGCCAGAGGAACACCTTTGGGGCGCGCTGCGCGTGGCGCTTCAGGCAGCACTTCCGCAGGGACATCAGCCGACTGAGCCAGTGCATCCAGCCCCGCCGACAGGAATCCGCCATCGACCGGGATCACCGCACCGGTCATGAACGCGGGCGCGTCCGCCATCAAATAGGCGGCCACGTTGCCGATTTCCTCGGGCTGGGCGAAACGTGAGAGCGGTACCGACTTCTCGTATGCCCGTCGCGTCTCGTCTGGAATGCTTGCAGCCAGCTCGGTCTCAACTGGACCGGGTTGGATGCAATTTGCCAGGATGCCTTCCGGTGCCAGCTCAAAGGCGATCTGTGCCGTCAGCGCCTGGATGCAGGTCTTGGTGGTGCCATAGGCAATGCGGCCGGGACTGGCCCGTTGGCCGCTGATTGACGAGATGTTGAGGATGCGCCCACCCCCCGCCTGGGTCATCTGCCGCGCCGCCGCCTGCGTACAGAAAAGCGCACCGGCGACATTCACGGCCAGCGTCTTGCGCCATTCCTCGAATGTCAGGTCTTCATACCCGACAAGCCGCCCGATACCGGCATTGTTGACCAGTCGCCTGACCGGCCCCAGATCGCGTGCAATTTCGGCAAAGACCCGGTCAACCTCGATCCGGTCGGCCACGTCGAGCCGCTTGGCCGTCGCCACGCCGCCGGCTGCAACGATGGCAGCTGTGCGCGCCTCGGCACCGGCCGGATTGATGTCGGCAACAACGACATGGAATCCCCTTGCTGCCAGTGCGTCCGAAATTGCACCGCCGATGCCGGCCGCACCACCAGTAACAACTGCAATCTGACGATCGGTCACGAAACGGCCTTCAGCGACGGGTGGACGCCTTCCTTTTCGCTGCGCACCACCGAGTTGTAGTATTCGCGAAAGAGCGCGATCTTGCCGTCCTTAATTCGGTAGAGCGCGCAGTAGTTGTTGCTGTGCTCGGCGCCTGTCTCGACATCCACAAGTTCGCATTCGAATTCCTGGAACACATGGGCGGGGTCGGCCAATTCGTGCGTGTCGCACTTCGTCACCGCCTTGATACGTTTTTTCGGAAATGTCTTGCCGAAATAGTCAGCGATGGCAGTGCGGCCCTCAATCTTGTTCGGCTGTCCTGGCGGCGCGAATGGAAACTCGAAGACAACGTCTTCAGTCAAGATATCGGTGATGGCGTCAATTTCAGCCGAAACGAGGCGGTTGAGGAAATCATCCACCAGTTCGACCTGGCGCGCGCGAGACTGGGTCATCTTTTCACTCCTTTCGTTGCGGTAAATCTAAGCATCACTGCGGCACAGTTCTTTCGCGTGTCTTGCCTTGGGAGATGGCAGTTTTTCATGATCTTGCAGCCGGTGCTTTGCGGGCGCTGATGACCGCAACACAAGCACCACACCAAGAACTGCGATACCCCCGCCCATCAGTTCCAAAGTCGAAAACCGCTCGCCCCGGTACAGCGCCCCTGCAACCAGCGCGATAATCGGCGCAGTGTAGAAAAAGCTGTTGGCCACCGCGTGATCCACTCGCTGGCGCAAATACACGAACGAACCGAATCCCATCACTGAGCCCACGAGAACCACCCACAGGACTGCACCGGCGGTTTCCAGATCGGCTTGAGCGACCCATCCCAGACCTTCGCCGGACAAAACAGCCAATACGACCAATCCGATTCCACCGAACAGGAACTGCAGAAAGGTCGCTTGTAATGCATCCTCTGGCAGCGTCAGACGTGGGCTGACGACCGTGCCGACTGCCCATCCGACCGCCCCTGTCAGGACGAGCACCAAAGGCCAGGCAGAGCTTGTGCTGCTTTGCGCTCCACCGACAATCATTGCCATTCCGGCAATACCGACTACCAGTCCCAATGTCCTGAGCGGGTGCAGTTTCTGCCCAAAGAACAGCCAGTCGAACGCTGCGCTCATCATCGGAACACATGACATGATGAGCGCCACCTGACCCGAATTCAGACCCTGCATACCGGTAACGACGACACCCTGCCCCAAGAGCACAAAAAACACCGATGCAATAGCCGCCCCGCGTATCCTGGCCGAGTCGGGGAATAGCCGGCTGCCCTGTGTCAGCATTACTGCTGCAATAACCGTGGCCGCAAGCAAAACTCGGACCGCGGCCAGTGTGAACGGTGGCATGGCATCCAGCGCCACTTTGAATCCCAGGAAATTGGTGCCGGTCGCCGCCCATAGAATGACAAGGGCGACAAGCACATCTCGGCCAAAGCCGGTTGGAGAACCTGCATTATACATGGCTATTACTTTCTGGACTTACGGAGCGAACCGGCCAGCTCACTAGAAGCTGGATTCGCGATAGACCTTGGGCGTCACGCCAATGTTTTTTGAGAAAACCGTTGTCATATGGCTTTGGCTGGAAAATCCCACGTGATATGCGACATCGGCAATCGATACGGTCGGGTCTTTCAGTAGGGACTTGGCCCTTTCGATCCGTTTGTTCAGGACGAACTGATAGGGCGAGGTGCCGGTCGCCTGCTTGAACGCGCGGGAAAACGCATAGGGATTCATGTCCACGAGCTTGGACAGCTCGCCCACCGATAGGTCCTCAATCAGATACGCGTTGATGTAGTCAACAACGGTTTCCAGGTCGAATCCACTCGATGAGCCTTCCTCTGCTTCCTCGTCAAATTGGCTGCTACTTTGCAACTGTAGGATACGGCTTGCCAACGTCTGGGACAGCGCATCGACGTACAACTTGCCATTGATTCCCTCGTCACGTGCTTCTTGGGAGATTGCCAACATGACCTGTGTGACGAGTGGGTCGGTCACAGATGCCATATATTTCAACTGACCACCGGTCTCGTTTGGCATCGATTTTGCAATCGCGTCGAACACATCGACGTCCTGAAAGACGCATAAATATTCATAATCGCTATCATGAACAGCCGAGACAGGAGTTCCCGCCGGGATGAACGAGAAGCTGTGCCGCGGAACGGTCACCTTTTTGGACGTACCGTCATCGATTTGGATTTCGGTGCGTTTTTCCTTGCTCATCGTGATGCATGTTATGTGCTGCGGCAGGCAAACTCTGCCCTCGCCAGCGCGACGTCGCGCCATTTCGGCGCGAACGTTTCCCCAGGAGAAACTGCGCACATAGTGCGGTTCGGACAAGTGCCATTCGCGCCGGTTTGAAGGTGTGGCCACAGCTTCACCACCGGCAGCGGCAACGCTTTCATGAAGCGAAAAGATGGTCTCTCCCATGCCGGCCTCCTATTTCGAGTGGAGCGTTGTCCCGAACGCTCAGTGGACCTCCTGATGCTCAATTGTCGAAACGTTGGAAACGTATTTTCCAACGTAGTACGGGTCGAGCATGGGGAACAAAGTATTCTTGACGAGGTCGCTTTCGGCATACGTGTTCAACGCATCCATGTCGCGCCAGATCGTTACCGAATATGCGGCATCTTCATCCGATTGGTCACGAACCAGCCAACGACCCTCAAGCCCGTCAATTCTTCCTGCAATCTGGCAACACTCCTGATACGCCGTCTTGTATTCGGTCCAGGCGCCCGGTTTGATCTTTCCCCAAACAATTCGCATGACTTGTGCCATTTCTAGGTCTCCTTAAGCTTCCAACACTTTTTCAGGCGTTTTTGCCATAGCACCGAAGTGATCGCTGAATTCGACTTCAGCAACATCCATCGAGTAAGTCCCAGTGCTATAAACTTCGATCATCGGGAACAGCTTTTCTCTAGTCAGTTTACTGTTGGCATAACTCAACAACGCTTCTTCACTGTCCCAAAGCGTGATTGAATAGATCGCGTTCTCGTCATCACAGTCGCGCGACAACCAACGCGCCTTGAGCCCGGGTGTGTTCGCCGACATCTCACAGGCATTCTTGTAGGCGAGCCGGAAATCCTCCCAGCATCCCGGCTTCAACTTTCCCCAAACGATACGAACTATCATTTATGGACACTCCGGCTGTTTTGTTTTCCCATCTAAGCTGGACCCGGCATCAGTGTGCGATGCGATACCGGACCCATTCGGTGGTGAAACCGTTCTGACAGTTTCAAACGGTTTCACCACACGCGACGATTCAGGCGTCCTCGGTCAACTCCCATTTCGTGCCATTGAAGCGTTGCAGACGCATTTGTTCAATTGGGCGGAAGTCGTCAGGCGCTGTGTTGATTGTGATGCCTGGCAACAGCATCGGCAGTGCCAGATCCCTCAGGTTAGCAGCCTGCGCCATGATGTTTTCACGAGAGAGGTCATCACCGCACTGGCGCAACACCTGTTCCATTGTCTGTGCCTGGCTGTATCCGTAGACGGTGTTCACGTCCGACTTGCGACCTTTCGGAAACCACTCGTCCATGAACTCGCTCCACTCCAGGAAACCCGGATCATCGGCCCACGTTTCGTCCGTCGGGTCTTTCACGTAGGCTGCCGACATAATGCCTGTGGCCTTGTCCAGACCGGCCGGCTCAAGCGTGCCGGAGACCGACGCCGAAGGTGCGTTGATCATGAGGTTTGGACGCCAGCCGGAGTCATAAGCACCGCGGATAATCTGGGCCATGGTCTTGGGCTGACCTATCATGAAGAGATATGTCGCCCCACTCCGTGCCATGTTCGAGATTTGCGCGTCGACCGTCGGATCGGTGGCCTCGAAAGTCTGTTCGGCCACGAGGTACTTCTCTAGCTGATCTCCAAAGCCCTTCTTGAAGCCTTCGTAGTAATCCCGCCCGCCGTCATCGTTCTGATAGATGACCGCGGCTGTACCAGCGGGGTCGTTCTTCATGATGTACTGGGCATAGTTGATGGCCTCGGTCGGATAATCCGGTAGCCAACCCATCGTCCAGGGGAAGTTCTCGGGATCAGCCCATTTCGAAGCGCCGGATGCCAAGAACAGATGCGGCACGCCCTTCTGATTCACGTAGCGGTGAATCGCCGAGTTGGGTGAGGTCCCGAGCGACCCAAACAGCGCCAGCACGCGATCCTTTTCCACCAGACGGCGGGTCTGCTCTACCGTTTTGGGCGGCGATAGTGCGTCATCGACGCTGATCAGCCGAACCTTTCGGCCGTTTATGCCGCCCTGTGCGTTTAGCATCTCAAAATAGGCGACCTCTGCGCGACCCCAGTCGGCATACGCGGATGCCGGACCACTATACGGCATGGTCTGTCCGAGCAGGATTTCGCTGGGGCTGGCGGCCTTCACATAGGGGGCAGTAAGCGCCGCAGCACCGACGCTAGCAAAGCCGGTAAGGACGGTCCTTCTGTTCATGATTGTCATGGTAGTCTCCTCCTTGGATTGTTGAGTTCAGGTGGCTTCAGGTGCCCGTTTGAGCTTTGGCTGATCGCTTGCGCAACTTTCGGTACAAGTCTTCCAAACCTCCGGCCATTCCGTTGGGCATCACGTAGATGATGAACAGCAGGAAAGCGCCATAGACGGCCCAAGTTGCATCGCCCGAGATGCTCTCGGAAATGTTCGGGACATAGACCACGAACAAGGCACCCAGGAACGCACCCCAGATCGTCGCAACTCCGCCAACCACTGCGCCAACCAGCAGCGTCACCGAAAGGAACATCTGGAAACTGTCGGGTGCCACGAACTGAATTGACAAGGCCGAGAGGCCGCCGGCGATTCCGGTATAAAGACCGCTGATGCCGAAAGTCAGCGATTTGACCATGCTGGCGCGTATACCCATCACCTCACCGGCGACCTCATGGTCGCGCAGTGCAATGATTGCTCGGCCGATGGGACCATTCACCAGGTTCCATGCAGCCCAGAAGAGCGCAATCGTGGCGAAAAACGTCAGGAAATAAATCCATTGGTCCGGAGAGACAGGCAAAAAGGCGGGCGGGTTGGGCTTGTCCATAAACAGGCCCTGAACACCGCCGGTCCATTGCTCGATCCCCTTGTAGCGCAACATCTGCGGCAGCGCGACGGCGAGCGAGAAAGTGGCCAGCGCCAGGTAAAATCCTTGCAACCGCAACGCTGGAAAGCCGAACAGAAATCCGAACACCAGGCAGATCAGGCCCGAGATCGGAATGGCGAGCCAGTAGGGCACTCCAAACTGTGAGGTCAGGATCACGGTGCCATAGGCGCCCATCGCCATGAAAGCCGAGTGGCCAACAGAAATCTGGCCGTTATACCCCGTCAGCAGATTGAGACCCAGGATCGCTACCGCGAAGATCAGGACCTGTGTGGCCTGGAACAGTCGGTAGTCGCCCAGCACAAATGGCAGGATCAGGGCGCAGGCGACCAATACCGCGATAATGGTGACCTTGGTCTGGTCATCAAGTTCTCCCTGCCGCGCAACAAAGCCCGGCGGTGCTTTTACGGGTTCGAGAACGGGGGTGATGATAGCGGTGTTCATGGCTCAGACCCTCGTGATGATGTTGCGGCCAAAAATGCCGTTGGGACGGATGATGAGCACTACGATGATCAGGATCAGCGCCACTGTGAGGCGCAGCTCGGTGCCGATGACGTAAGTGCCCAAAAGGTTCTCCACGACGCCCAGCAACAGGCTGCCGAAGACGGCACCGCCGGGATTGTCAATGCCGCCGAGAATGGCCCCGGCAAAGCCGTAGATCAGCACACCGGACATCATCGACGGATCGAGATACACAACAGGCGCGATCAGCATGCCGGCAACGGCACCTATCCCTGCGGCAAGCCCCCAACCGAGGCCCAACATCCAGTTGACGTTAATGCCGACAAGCTTGCAGCTCGCCTGATTCTCCGCCACGCCACGCATGGCAAGGCCGACCTTGGTGAAGTTGAGAAAGGCCCAAAGCGCAACCAGCATCACCCCGACTATCGCCAGCGTGCCAAGTTCGTGGTTATCAATATAGGTTCCGAAAAGCGGCTCGCTGCCGAACGGACTTGGGAAGGTCTTAACCTCGTATCCGAAGATCCAGCCTGCCAGTGAATGCAGGATGACGAAGATGCCGAAGAATACGATGAGGATGCTCAGAAACGGCGCGTTTGTTACAGGCCGCACAAGCACTCGCTCGACCGCCATGCCAGCGAAAAACGAGATCACGATTACGACAAAGAACGTCACCCAATACGGGAGGCCGAGGCTTAAAAGCCACCACGC
>JANQJE010000046.1 GCA_028281795.1 Cohaesibacteraceae bacterium
AAAATACCGAGCTGGTTTTGGATGTGATGGCCTACCTCGTGCGCGATCACATAGGCTTGGGCAAAATCGCCCGGGGCTCCGAAACGGCGCGAAAGCTCGGCGAAGAACGACAGGTCAAGGAAAACGCCACGATCCGGTGGGCAGTAGAACGGACCGCTTGCTGAACTTGCAAAGCCACAAGCCGACTGAACCTGACCGGAGAACAACGTCAGGGTCGGAGGCTCATAGCGCATACCCCGTTCCTGGAACTGACGTGCCCAGACATTCTCGGTATCGCCCAGAACGCGTACTGAGAAATCCGCCAGCTCATCGTCCGCCCCAGGATTGAATGGCTCGCCTCTTTGCTGTGCGGGTGGCGTCAACTGCCCGGTCGAGCCACCACCCGTCAGCAGCGTGAGCGGATTGATTCCCAGTGCCCAGGCGATAACGACCAGAACAACAATCCCCCCAAGACCGATCCCCCCACCCCTTCGCGACCGGCCCCGGCCGGAGGGAAGTCTCGCTCTCCTTCCGGAGGGGAGACGGATTCGCGAACCTCCAAAGCCTCCTGGAGCTCGCGATGCCCGACGGAGGTCGCGTACCTTGGTGCTGCGTCTCATACTGCGCCAACGCATGAGACGCTCACTTTCTATCGATCACCAGTAAGCGGCAAACTGCCAATGCTTGCCGCCGGGAGCAAGATCAAACGCTTCGGAAAAATGAAAACGCCGCCCGGTAAGGGGCGGCGTCTTTCACAAACCAAAAAACTATGTGCTGCCGTTACCAATCAATCCCGACATAGCGCATGATCGCATGCCAAGAGCATGAGAACGTCGCATGGCGATGAAGATCAGGACGACGCGTTCCAGCGAGGGAACGGTGGACGATCATATCGGTCAACATAGCGCATCCTTTCTTGTTTTTGTGCGAAACACTGAAAACCGGTTTCGCAGACTCGGCTTGACCAGACGCACTGAGTACGCTTTAGAGATACATATATGCACACAGTGCACCTTAAGCAAGGGTAAAAATGCACTGTGTGCACGTTTTTGTGCACACAGTGCGACTCACTTTGGATTAGGAATGTCTGATAAGCACCGCAAGAAGCCGAGCGAAACCGACGGCAACCCGATGCCCGCCGAAGCTTTTCGTGAATGGCGCAAACGGCTTGGCCTGAAGCAAAAAGATGCCGCTGACTTGCTGGGTCTGAAGAAACGCATGATCCAGTATTACGAAACTGGAAGCCGTAGCGGAAAACACGTCTCCATCCCGAAATCCATTCGCCTGGCCTGCTATGCTCTGGAGGCTGGTGTTGGCGATTACGATGGCAAACACGTCATTGGCGAAGCACCTGTACATCCATCGGTCCACCGATTGCCAAGGCATACCGCACAGCGCTCTGAAAGCAACGATTTACCAGATATGCAGATGAACTCGCTCGCGCTGCCCGCCGGCGCAAATGAAAACGAATAAAGCCGAGCCAGGCGCTCGGCCATTGCTCGCGCACAGCTTCCCGCACAGTCATCCCTTTCCAACACCGGACTTGGTCTCTATAGAGCCATTTCAGCCTCTTTGATGCGCCCCCCTTGCGTCGGCCGCGCGCACTCCACCCGGTGCGCTTTGTCGCAACGCCGCAAGATCTGGCGTGCCTACCTTACACACGCTTGCGAGCTGACTGACCTGCCATGCCAAAACGCACCGACATACAATCCATCCTCATCATCGGTGCTGGACCGATCATCATTGGGCAGGCATGCGAGTTCGACTACTCCGGCACACAGGCCTGCAAGGCGCTGAAGGCGGAGGGGTACCGGATCATTCTGGTCAACTCCAATCCGGCCACAATCATGACCGACCCGGACCTGGCAGATGCCACCTATGTCGAGCCCATTACACCGGAGGTTGTGGCCAAGATCATCGCCAAGGAACGCCCGGACGCGATCCTGCCGACCATGGGCGGCCAGACAGCACTGAACTGTGCCCTGTCGTTGCGGAAGATGGGCGTACTTGAAGAGTTCGGTGTCGAGATGATCGGGGCGACAGCCGAAGCCATCGACAAAGCCGAAGACCGCGAGCTCTTCCGCGAAGCGATGATGAAGATCGGGCTTGAAACCCCGCGCGGTGAAACGCTGAAAGGATCGCTGCGCGATAAGCTCGATGCCGATGGCAGTCCTGTCATGGATCGGGCCGGCAATCCGATCCGTGAACTGTCTCCTGAAGGCCTCGCCAAAGCATTGAACCTTCTTGATATGGTCGGTCTGCCAACGGTGATCCGGCCATCCTTCACACTGGGTGGTACCGGCGGCGGGATCGCCTACAACCGCGAAGAGTTTTTGCAGATTGTGGAAGGCGGCATCGACGCCTCGCCGACCAACGAAGTGTTGATCGAGGAATCGGTACTCGGCTGGAAAGAGTATGAGATGGAGGTCGTGCGCGACAAAGCCGACAACTGCATCATCATCTGCTCCATTGAGAACGTCGACCCGATGGGCGTGCACACCGGCGACTCGATCACCGTCGCCCCTGCGCTGACACTGACCGACAAAGAGTACCAAATCATGCGTGACGCCTCGCTCGCCGTTCTGCGGGAGATCGGTGTCGAGACAGGTGGCTCCAACGTTCAGTTCGCCGTGAACCCGGCGGATGGACGCATGGTGGTGATTGAAATGAACCCGCGTGTTTCGCGGTCCTCTGCACTTGCCTCAAAGGCGACGGGGTTTCCCATTGCCAAGGTCGCTGCACGGCTCGCCGTCGGCTACACGCTGGATGAATTGGACAACGACATCACCGGCGGCGCGACACCGGCAGCCTTCGAGCCGACCATCGACTATGTCGTGACCAAGATTCCCCGTTTCACCTTTGAAAAGTTCCCTGATGCGGACCCGGTCCTGACGACATCGATGAAATCGGTCGGTGAGGTCATGGCCATCGGTCGGACGTTCACCGAAAGCCTGCAGAAGGCCTTGCGCGGCCTTGAAACGGGATTGTCCGGACTCGACGATGTTGAGATCGAAGGGCTCGGGGGAGATGACGACAAAAACGTCATCCGCGCCGCCATTTCCACACCGACGCCCGACCGGCTTCTCAAGGTGGCACAGGTGATGCGGGCTGGCGCCACCGATGAGCAGGTGCACGCAGCTTGCAGGATCGACCCCTGGTTCATCGGCCAGCTCCGCCAGATCATCGATTTGGAGGACCGCATCAAAACACATGGCTTGCCCGAAAACGCCGAATGGATGCGGCAGCTCAAAGCAAACGGCTTTTCAGACGCCCGTCTGGCAACGCTTACCGGACAGAGCGAAGCCGCTGTGAAAGCCCATCGACTGGGACTGGGTGTGCAGCCCGTCTTCAAGCGTATCGACACTTGTGCGGCCGAGTTCGCATCTCCGACAGCTTACATGTACTCCACCTACGAGATGCCGTTCGGCGATACCCCCGCGAACGAGGCCGAACCGTCAGACAGGAAGAAGGTTGTGATCCTGGGCGGTGGCCCCAACCGTATCGGCCAGGGAATCGAATTTGATTATTGCTGCTGTCATGCCGCTTTCGCGCTGAAAGACGCGGGCTATGAAGCGATCATGATCAACTGCAACCCCGAAACCGTCTCGACAGACTACGACACATCCGACCGGCTTTATTTCGAACCACTGACGACCGAAGATGTGCTGGAAATCCTGTCGCTCGAACAAACCAACGGTACGCTGCACGGTGTGATTGTGCAGTTCGGCGGGCAGACCCCTTTGAAACTGGCGCATGCCCTCCAGGATGCGGGCATCCCGATCCTTGGCACCTCGCCGGATGCCATCGACCTTGCCGAAGACCGCGACCGTTTTCAGAAGCTCCTGACGGATCTCGACTTGAAGCAGCCTGCCAACGGCATCGCCCGATCCAATGAAGAGGCCAAACAGATTACGGCCTCCATCGGATATCCGGTGGTTGTACGTCCGTCCTATGTCCTTGGCGGCCGGGCTATGGAAATCGTACGTGACGATGCCAGCCTCGACCGTTACATGAGCGAAGCAGTTGTCGTCTCCGGTGACAGCCCCGTTCTCATCGATGGTTATCTGGCCGATGCGACGGAAGTGGACGTTGATGCGCTGTGCGACGGTCAAACCGTTACCATTTGCGGCATCATGGAGCATATCGAAGAGGCAGGCATTCATTCCGGCGACTCGGCTTGCGCCCTGCCCGCCCACACGCTTTCGCCAAGCATTCTCAACGAGCTTGAAGACCAGACGAAAAAGCTTGCTCTGGCGCTGGATGTCGGTGGTCTGATGAACGTCCAATACGCCATCAAGGACGATACGATCTATGTGCTTGAGGTGAACCCCCGCGCATCACGCACGGTACCGTTTGTGGCGAAAACCATTGGCGCCCCCATTGCGAAGATCGCCTCCCGCGTTATGGCCGGCGAGCCTTTGGATCAGACACAAACAGCCTATGGCCGCGGGCCGAGATCACGCGACCTACCGCATATTGCAGTTAAGGAAGCCGTTTTTCCGTTCGCACGGTTCCCAGGCGTCGATACGGTTCTCGGTCCGGAAATGCGCTCCACCGGCGAAGTTATGGGCATCGACACGAGCTTCGGGTATGCGTTCGCAAAATCGCAGCTCGGTGCGGGATCAACGGTTCCTTTGCTGGGCAATGTGTTCGTTTCCCTGCGCGACAGCGACAAGCCACGCGCATTGAAAGCAATCAGGCTGCTCTCCGATCTCGGATTCGATATCCTGGCAACGTCGGGCACCCAGCGTTTTCTTGCCGATCACGGCATCGAAGCTGAACGAATCAACAAAGTGCTGGAGGGCCGCCCGCACATTGTGGATGCGATCAAGAACGGCAATGTACAGCTCGTCTTCAACACCACGGAAGGCAAAAAGGCGCTGGAAGACTCCCGCTCCCTGCGCCAGGCAGCCCTAGTCCATAAAGTGCCGTACTATACCACCGTGGCGGGCGCCAACGCCGCCACACAAGCTATTGATGCAGTCCTGTCGGGCGACATTGCAGTCAAACCCTTGCAGGATTATATGTCGGCACTGGCATAACCGGCCGCTGACTTCCCCCAAAGCAGCCGACACGGCATCATGGTCATGGGCGCGCCCAAGGCCCGCCATCCCTATGTGAAGGACAGAGCCAATGGAAAAGGTTCCAATGACCACCGCAGGCTACGAAGCTTTGAAGGAAGAGCTTCAGCGGCGCCAGGCTGAAGACCGCCCGCGTATCATTGAAGCGATCTCCGAAGCGCGTGCCCACGGCGATCTGTCCGAAAACGCCGAATATCACGCTGCCAAGGAGCAGCAGAGCCTGAACGAAGGCCGTATCAACGAACTGGAAGACAAACTCGCGCGTGCCGACGTCATTGATCCGAAAAAGATGTCAGGCGACACGGTGAAGTTCTCGGCCACGGTGTTGATCGTGGATGAAGAGACCGACGAGGAAAAGACGTACACAATCGTTGGCGATGTCGAAGCGGACATCAAGCAGAACAGGATTTCTCTCTCTTCACCCATTGCCCGCGCCCTCATCAACAAGAAGGTCGGTGACAGCGTCGAAGTCGCGGCACCGGGCGGTAAGCGCGCTTTCGAGGTGCTGAAAATCAGCTACGGCGGATAAGAGTACGGTTCACTTGCGATTCAAACAGCCGAACGGACAAGGCCGGGATTGCCGTGGCCGCTGCGATCATCGTTGTCTCCGGCAATAAACGTCGCCACCTGCCGGGCAGGCATCGGTCGGCCCAGCAGATGCCCTTGGCCGCAGGCACATCCCAGCGCCTTCAACTCGGCCAGCTGACTGTCGGTTTCCACACCTTCGGCTGTCGTTGAGATATCGAGCCCTTCGCCAAGAGCGATAATCGCCTTGACGATATTGTGCTGCTTCTCGTTCAACTCGAACTCGCTGATGAAGCTGCGGTCGATTTTGATGCGATCGAAGTTGAACCGCGCTATTTGAGACAGACTTGAATAGCCGGTGCCGAAATCATCAAGGGCGGTGTGAATCCCGGCGCTCTGTAAATCGCCCAGAACAGCCAGGGCCGAATCGACATCCTGAACCATGGCGCTTTCCGTGATCTCGATCTCGAGCCTGCTCGGCAGGAAGCCTTTTTCGGCCAGAATGGAAATGATGCGCAAACCGATCAGCCTGTCGCTGAGCTGTGTCGGCGATAGATTGAAAGACAGCATGACGTCGTCGGGCCACTTGGAGGCATCTTCACAGGCCTGATTCAGCAGTTTGTCGGAAAGCTCGGTGATGACACCGATCTGTTCGGCCAGAGGGATGAACGTGGTCGGTTCGATAAGCTTGCCATCGTGCGTGATCCAGCGCGCCAGCACCTCAAAGCCATAGACTTTGTCCGTCTCAAAATCGATGAGTGGCTGGTAGTAGGGCACGATATCGTTGTTGCGAACGGCGACACGCAATGAGCGTTCCAGTATTGCACGCGAGGCAGCCTCTTCCCCCATGCTGTCGCTGAACGACATGACCGAATTGCTTGGATTGTTCTTGGCCGCGTACATCGCGATGTCGGCCGAGCGAACGGCGTCTTCCAGTGTGGAGACCTGATCAGGATAGATCACATAGCCCACCGACGCACCGACCTCGGCATGAATACCGTCAATGGTCATCGGCTTGCGAACAGCATCCGACAGGCTTTTTCCAAGACCAGGAAGGTCCTGATCTTTTGCCGCATCAGCAATGACAAGAAACTCATCGCCTCCCAGACGCATGATCAGATCATCGGGCGCAGCCTTCGTCAGCCGATCAGCGACCTTCTGCAGGAGCGCATCGCCCCCAGCATGACCGTGCAGATCATTGACCTGCTTAAAACCATCCAGGTCGATGGAATACACCGCATATCTTGCGGTGTTTTTGCCGTCTGATTGGCCATTGTCGAATTTCTGCAAGAAGCTGTTGAGAAA
Source organism: Cohaesibacteraceae bacterium (assembly GCA_028281795.1). Taxonomy (GTDB): domain Bacteria; phylum Pseudomonadota; class Alphaproteobacteria; order Rhizobiales; family MH13; genus MH13. The sequence continues at coordinate 6,891 of JANQJE010000046.1, forward strand.
GCGTCGGTTTGGAAGCTTGGTCAATGTATCGTTCTGGGCGAGCCAACGCCCATTGGCTTCTGCCGCTTTACGCTTCTTAAGTTCGGCCCGAGCCTCATGATTACGACGGACAGCATAAACAAAGCCGGCAATACCGATAAGGGTGAGGGATGTAATGCCCTCATCCAGCTCCCAATCCTCATGGATCTCAACAAACTCGACAATCTGTTCGAAGGCTTCGACATAGCTGAAGAAAAGATAGCCCACGACAAACAGGGCAAACAGAATGACGGCATCTGTAAACGCGCGATTTCTCAGAATTTGCATGTGTGACACACCCAGCGATCCAGTACCCACCTAGAAGCAAGAGTGAGAATTATTCGATATGTCCTAATAAAAGTTTAGTTGAAATGGAGGAACAGGATTATTGCCAAATAACGTTGCGTCAAGATTGAATAAAAATAGATTTAAAAGGAATATATGCATACAAATACATTCATATTGACGTTACGGATACTTGATCATCAACTTGGGCGACAGCCGATTTACAGGTCGACAGGGTTCGGCAAGCACGAAGTCTCTCTGGCAGGTTGGACGTGAGACATCTGCCCAAACCGCCGGACGTGGTAGGTTCCCCAAAAGACCAAACAACGCCGGAGAACGAACCATGCAACTGGGCGCTTTTTCGATAAGCCTCACCGTAAAAAACATCGCCGCATCGAAGGCCTTTTACGAAGCCCTGGGGTTTTCCGTCTTTGAAGGCGATCAGGACCAGGGCTGGCTGATCATGAAGAACTCTTCAACGGTCATCGGCCTGTTTCAGGGGATGTTCGACAAGAACATGCTGACGTTCAATCCAGGGTGGGACAACAACGCCCAACCACTGGAAACGTTCACCGATGTCCGAGATCTGAAAGCAAGCTTGAAAGCCCAAGGCATTGACGTTGAGTCAGAAGCTGAAACGGGACCGGCCGGACCGGCAAGCTTCACGGTCATTGATCCGGACGGCAACCCGATCTTCTTCGACCAGCACGTTTAACCGGGCTGGCCTAACTCGTGTCTACCGGTGCGACACCGGCATCCTTGACCCGGCGCAATGTCAGAGCCGTTTTCACCGATGCAATATTGTCCGTCGTGGTCAGTTCATCGATGATGAAGGCCTGGAAGCTGGAGAAGTCTTTCGCAGCGCACTTTAGGATGAAATCCACCTCACCAGAAATGGCATAGCATTCACGCACCATATTCCAACCGGCAACACGCGCTTCGAATGCCACAAGATCAGCTTCGGACTGATTGACGAGGCCCACCATGGCATACGCGACGATGTCAAAGCCCAGGGCCTTTTCATCGAGCAACGCCCGGTATCCACGGATCAGACCGGCCTCTTCCAGAGCACGCACACGCCGCAGGCACGGCGGTGCAGAAATACCGACTCGGCGGGCAAGTTCCACATTCGTCATGCGGCCGTCGGCCTGCAATTCGCCAAGAATCTGCCAGTCGATGGCATCCAGGAGGGCTTTCACCGCGTTGGCCTCGCATTTCGTCAGATTCTTTGCCAGCCACGCAACATATTTGCGCAATCCCTGATTGACACCATCGTATGGCGCTTTCAAGCAGGGGAATGGCTGAATATCGGGCACTTGGTGGTTCATGGGGTGGTCAGACGCTGAAAGCCCTCATCCTGACCGACGGC
>JANQJE010000054.1 GCA_028281795.1 Cohaesibacteraceae bacterium
CCGAGGCGGGCTATTTCGACCCGTAGGTGAGCGAAGGGCACATAGGGGTGCACTGACATAAACGTCTGCTAAAGCTTCGGGAACACTGCCGTCCGTCTGTGTCGCGGTCGACCGGGTGGATTCAAGGCATGACTGGTCCAGTGCCGCATTGCTACGTGGAGTTTTCAGGTTTTTCGTCACAGCTTTGCTCCACATCGGGTGCGCAAGCCAGGCCGATCCTGAAAGACAAATAATTTGTCACCATTCATTGACATTTTAGTGAAGTGGCCCAAATCTGCCGTCGGCGACGCGGATATCCTTCTGTTGCGCCCTGCTGACTCAAACACAGGAAGGTATTCCGGGATGACGGACTTAGAAGCGAAGCAAGAGATTTCTGAACTCCACCACAAGTACGCGCGCGGCCTCGATGCGCAGGATTGGGCCACATTCGCATCCATTTTCGATGACGAGATCGAGAGCGATTTCTCCCGATGGGGAATGGGCGAGAAGATGAGGTTGCCGCGCGAGGAGTTCACCAACGTCGTTCGCTTCTTGTTCTCAACAAAGAACCTCGTGACCCAACACTACATGACCAACTTTCTCATTGAGGTTGAAGGCGACCGGGCCAAAGGCGACGTCTATGTTTTTGCCCGCCACAAGATCGGCTCTGAGATCATGGATCTCAACGCCTTTTACCGGTGCAACTACCGTCTGACGGATGATGGGTGGAAGATCACGTCCGTATCGCTTCACCCGCGTTGGGATCAGGGCGGGGATGTGATCAAGTTCTTCCAACTCCCGGATCCGCAGCCTTCGGGTCGGGCGCACCTTTTTGTGACGGCCACCCCCATCCTGGAACAGCACGACGCCCTGGAACGCTATGTTGGCGGCATCATCCCGATGCTCCTGCAAGCTGGAGGGTCCGAGCCGATGATCATCAAGGAAGACGAGACTATCGTCGGAACATCGGGTACCTTCATGTCGATGATTGTAACCTTTCCAAACGCGAACGCAGCTGACGCTGCCAGGGCGGTCTTCGACAGCGAGGAATATGCGGCGCTCGTTCCAGACCGGGACTTGGCGTTCAGTAGAATGAATATCTCATTTTACTCCGACATGCCGCAGGCTCCCGCCGGAGGCTAAATGCCAGCTGGACGGCCACGCACGCACGATCCCGACGCGATCCGAAAAGGGATCATGCAGTGCTTCTGGCAATTGGGTTTCGACCGTGCGTCGCTTCCTGACCTGGAAGAAGCAGCAGGCATCAACCGCAAACAGCTTGCCCGTGACTATGGCAACAAACGCGGCCTGTATTTGCAGGCACTCGATGATTTCGCCGTTTTCGCGGGTGAGCGCTTTGTGGCGCCACTCGAGCAAGCCGATGGAGGCATGGCCGCGATCAGGCAGGTATTGTGTGGATTGGCCGACCTTCCAAAATCCCCCAACGGTCACCTTGGTTGCTTGATCTGCAACGCGAGCCGCGAGCCCATAGCACAAGCGGACGAGGAGGTGGCTCGGCGTGTTCGTTCCTATTTTGACCGGATTGAGGGCGGGTATCAAACCGCACTCGAACGCGCTGGGACAAACGGTGAAATCGCACTCGGTCCTGACCAATGCCATGCGACCGCAAGGCTTCTTTTTGCCGTGCACGTTGCCCTTTTGGTCCTTGCCCGTGGTGGGACTGAAAGGCCGGTGCTCAAAGACATTGCTGAGCAAGCGCTAGCGTCGCTTAAACCTGCCGAAGCTCAATCGTGATGACCGTACTGTCGCCATAGCAGCAAAGGAACTACTATGCCAAACGCGCCATACCTCTCAATACTCTGCTGCATTGTTCTAGCGTCCATAGGTTTATCGGCGTGCCAATCGGGTGGGAGCAGCCAAACCATCCCAAACTGTGACCAGCTCTACGTGCCACCAGAGCAGCGCGAAACTAATGGGCCTATCCAACAGGCTTACCCAAATGTCCGTGTCCGTTACTTCTCGCTGGAGGACATCGAACGCATCGAACAGGCTGGTCACTGCCGCCGATAGCGTAGAATGGAGCCAATGCGGTGAGGCCGCAAGCCCAGAGCCAGTTAGGAAAGAAGTAGTCGCTCTCGGCATTTGCTACGCAAACGCCTGCCGCTTGTTCCGCGCTTTCGCGGAGCGAAAACGCTATGGCGGACAGGGTGGGATTTGCTCGCCGCGTGACGCGGCTGCGATGCGACCGCTAGGCTCGACGGCGGCTATGCCTTGTCTCGCTGAGCTTGTCGTCGAACTGGTGGCATAGCGCTCTCGGCATTTGCTGCGCAAACGCCTGCCGCTTGTTCCGCGCTTTCGCGGAGCGAAAACGCTATGGCGGACAGGGTGGGATTCGAACCCACGGTACGGTTCCCCGCACGCTGGTTTTCAAGACCAGTGCCTTCAACCACTCGGCCACCTGTCCGCGTGCAGCGCTTATGGCGTTGCGTAGCACCGGACGCAAGATGGCGGACACAAAAAAGGCCGGGGCGAACCCCGGCCTTTCGTGCTTGTGATCTTTGCAGATCGCTTAGTTCGGATAGGCGTCGTCGATACCCTGAATGTAGAAGTTCATGCCAAGGATCATGTCGAGCGGGGCAACTTCACCGTCGGCGACGATTTCCTCGCCGGCCTGATTGAAGATCGGCCCCGTGAAGGGATGAACTTCACCGGCGATGATGCCGGCCATGGTCTCTTCAGCCACGGCACGGGTTTCGTCCGACATGTTGGCGAACGGCGCCATCTGTACCATGCCGCTTTCCATGCTGCCCATCGCCGAGCCGGTTTCCCAGCTTCCGTCGGCGACAGCGCGAACACGCTCGATGTAGTACGGTGCCCAGTTGTTGACGATCGCCGTCAACTGAGCTTCCGGCGCAAACGCTCCCATATCGGAATCGTTGCCGAAGCCGCGCACGCCGCGTTCCTGCGCGGTTTGCAGCATGGCGGTGGAGTCGGTGTGCTGGACCAGAATGTCGGCGCCCTGATCGATCAGCGCGTTGGCTGCTTCGGCTTCACGGGGCGGATCGTACCAGGTGTTCACCCAGATGATCTTCACTTCCACATCCGGATTGACCGACTGGGCACCGAGCATGAAGGCGTTGATGCCGGAGATCACTTCGGGGATCGCATAGGATGCGATGTAGCCGATGGTGTTGGCTTCGGTTTCAAGACCGGCGATTTTGCCCAGCACATAACGGCCCTCGTAGAAATGGCCGTTGTAGTTGGCGAAGTTTTCCGCCGACAGATAGCCGGTTGCGTGCTCGAAGGCGACATCCGGGAAGCGTTCGGCGACCTCCATCACCGACTCCATGTAACCGAACGAGGTGGCGAAGATGATGTCATGATCGGTGCGGGCCAGCCGCTCGAGCGCACGCACGGCATCGGCGCCTTCCGGCACGCTTTCCAGGAATGTGGTTTCGACCATGTCGCCAAGCTCGGCTTCCATGGCCAGACGTGCCTGGTCGTGGGCATAAGACCAGCCATGGTCGGAGACCGGGCCGACATAGACGAAGGCGGCTTTTATGGGATCGTCGGCCTGTGCGGTGGTGGCCACGCCCATGGAGAGAGCGGCGGCGGCACCGAGGGCCAACAGAGATGACGTCAATGTTTTCATCGTGGCGTCCTTTGGTTGGTTGGGTGTGATGGCAATGGGGTTGGGGTGCCGGACGAAGGGCCATCGCGCTCCATCGGGCATGTGGTTGAAAGCTCAGATCGCCGCAGTGGCTGGCGCTGGGATAGTGGCCGCAACGCCTGGCGTGGACCTGAAGGAAATGTGATGTTTTTCAAAGACCGGTTCAGCATGCGTGTTCCACCCTGCGCTAGCGATCGGGCACGAACGCCCGGCCAAGCGCCGCCGGCGTGTTGCGGCGCATAAGCGCCTGATTACGCGAGAGAACGACCAAAGCGATGATGGTGGCCAGATAAGGCAGCATGGTCATCGCCTGCGGTGGCACGCGGATGCCGAACGCCTGAGCATGCAGTTGCAGGATGATGACGCCGCCGAATAGGTAGGCCCCGACCAGTGCACGCCATGGCAGCCAGGTGGCGAAGACGACGATGGCCAGCGCAATCCAGCCGCGCCCCGCCGTCATGCCCTCGGTCCACTGGGCCGTCAGAACCAGCGACAGATAGGCGCCACCAAGACCTGCGCAGGCACCACCGAACGCCACGGCTGCCATGCGGATCAGGCGGACATCTCGGCCCAACGCATGGGCAGCCTCGGCGTTCTCGCCGGTCGCCCGCAGGATCAGTCCGACGCGGGTCCTGAACAGGATGTAGGCGACACACGCGACGATGGCGAAGCTGAGATAAACCAGAATATCGCGGTCGAAGAGCGCCGGGCCGATAAAGGGAATGCTGGCAAGAAGGGGGATCGTGATGGCTTCAAGCTTGACGCCCGGCGTGCCGACGAAGCTTTCGCCGATCAGTCCCGCCAGACCGAGTCCGAGAAGGGTGAGTGCCAGGCCGGTCGCAACCTGATTGGACGCCAGATAAACGGTGAAGAAGCCAAAGAGCAGCGACATGCCGACTCCTGCGAGCGCACCGGCCACAACGCCTAGATAGGGGTTGCCCGTGCCCAGAGCGACGCCAAAGGCAACGACCGCCCCCATGATCATCATGCCTTCAACACCCAGGTTGAGGACACCGGAACGCTCCACCACGAGTTCGCCGATCGCAGCCAGCACGATCGGCGTGGCGGCGCCGACGATGGTGACGAGAATACCCTCAAGCAGCATCGGCAGCCTCCGTGGCCGGTGCCGTTGGCGAGGCCGGAGCCGGAGCGGCCTTGGGCGATGGCGTCAGGCGTATCCTGTAGCGGACCAGCGTGTCACAGCCGAGCACGAAGAAGAGCAGCATGCCCTGCACGACGCGGGCCATCTTGTCAGAGAGGCCAAGCGTGATCTGGGCCGCCTCGCCGCCAAGATAGGACAACGACAGCAGCAGTCCGGCCATCAGAATGCCCCACGGATTCAACCGGCCGAGAAACGCCACGATGATCGCGGTAAAGCCGTAGCCCGGTGAGATGGTGGGACGAAGCTCACCGATGGGTCCGGCCACTTCCATGATACCGGCCAGACCCGCCAGAGCGCCGGAGAACATCAGCGCGCCATAGGTCAGTGTC
>JANQJE010000129.1 GCA_028281795.1 Cohaesibacteraceae bacterium
GTTCGACGTGTATGCTGGTGAGCGTATCGATGCCGGCAAGAAATCGCTCGCCATCGAAGTTACCTTGCAGCCGCAGGAGAAAACACTGACCGACGAGGATATCGAAGCGGTTTCCGCTAAGATCGTCGGGGCGGTCGAGAAAGCAGCCGGTGGTGTGCTTCGGGCCTGAGGCATGGGGCCAGGACCTGTTGCAGGGCCTTCAAACCCCCGCTAAGCTCGTGCCCAACAACAAGAAAATGGGGGCAAGCATATCGCTATGTCGACACATAAAACCGAAACATCCGCCAAAGCTTTGACCGTGACACGGCAAACCGACACGCGCCGTACTTTCCTGAAAGCCGGCCTGATGGCTGGGGCCGCTGGTGCAGGGGCGCTGGCCGCGCCTGCTATCGTGAAGTCACAGGATGTCATTCGCTGGACAATGGCCTCATCCTGGCCAAAAGGAGCGCCGGGCGTGGGTGTCAACGCCGAGCGCGTGGCGGACAAGATCACAACCATGTCGGGCGGTCGCATCGACATTCAGTTCTTCGCCGGGGGCGAACTGGTGCCGCCGTTCGAGGTGTTCGATGCGGTGGTTTCAGGCACTGCGGATCTGGCACACACGACACCCTATTATGCGGTCGGTAAAGATCAGGCGATGCACTTCTTCACCGGCGTGCCCTTCGGCCTGACGGCGCTGGAGCATATCGCCTGGCTGCGCTTTGGCGGGGCGCAGGAACTTTGGGACCGGGCCTATGAGCCGTTTGGCCTTAAGCCCTTCTACACTGGATCGTCCGGCCCGCAAGCAGGCGGCTGGTTCCGCGAAGAGATCACCTCGCTTGACGATCTTCAGGGTCTCAATTTCCGTGTTGCAGGTCTTGGCGGCGAGGTGATGCGGCGTATCGGCGTCAACCCGGTTCTTCTTCCGCCGCCGGAAATCTTCCCGGCGATGCAGAACGGCACCATCGATGCGGCCGAATGGATCGGCCCATGGAACGATCTGGCCTTTGGCCTTTTCCGTGTTGCCAAGCATTACTACATGCCGGCTTTCCATGAGATGGGCCCGGCGCTGGAGCTGATCGTCAACCAGGAGGCCTACAACGCGCTTCCGGCAGATCTGCAGGCGATTGTCAGCGAAGCCTGTCTCGCGGCTTCGATGGAGACAACGGCCGACTTCACATTCCACAACATCGTCTCGCTGCGCCCGCTGATCGAGGAGCACGACGTGCAGGTTCACACCATGCCGGACGAGATCATTGATGCCCTTGCGCGAGAGTCCGGCCCGGTGCTTCAGGAAGTGGCCGACTCCAGTCCGATCGCTGGCGAAGTCTTTGCTTCTTTTCAAGCTTTCCTGTCAGAGGCGAACATGTACGCTCAGGCATCCGACCTGGCAGCGTTGCAAATGCGGGCTAAAGCGCTCGGGATGTAGCTGAACGAAAGCATCGAGGCCGCTGTGATCGTTGCGATCCGGCGGCTTTTTTGCGCCTCAGACCTCGATGGTCTTGCAAGGCGCAAACAGCCGCGCTAACCACGCGCATTCTCATATCAGATGTGACGTGAGACAGCGGACAGATGGCCGAGTGGTCGAAGGCGCACGCCTGGAACGCGTGTAGGCGGGTAACCGTCTCGAGGGTTCGAATCCCTCTCTGTCCGCCATAGTTCTTCAACTTCCCATTTTTTCAGATATGTAGAGTGAAACTCGCGAAAATCATCACACAGATTATACCCAGGAGGATACCCGCATAACGAATGAGCACAAGCTTTTGCCTATGCCGTTTCTGTGTCCCCCTGGAAACGGTTGGTGACGTTACGTTATCTTGCCAGCCTTGCCCTTGGCTTATTTCGGGACGTCAGGTAGATGTGACTGGATTGTCTAGGGATAATACCGGTTGATGAGAATGCACTTTTTCAGAGAGCTCGGTGCTATCGACCAAATGCACATTTGCTAAGCAGCCGTTTATACTCGTCAAACTCGAAAAGTCATGGATGCCTTGATATCATTGGCGCGTGGGCCACAAATCATGCGCCTCAAGAGGTAACTTCCTGGCGCGGGCCGAAAAAACTCGTAAATTGCGGGTCTGATTCTGAAGCAAACGTCGCTCAGATTTCATTTTCGAACATCTGACTGCGGACCCCAATTCTCAACATGAATGCGCTCCTTCGCCAAGTCCGCCCTGCCTCGCTCATTCGCGGAGGTGTGACCTTGGTTGGGCTCGGTCTGGCGATCTATCTGACGCTTGGTCAGGCTCGTGAACAAGGGGTGTCCGTTGATCTTGGTGTTGAACCACTGATCGCAGCTGCCGGCTTTCTCATTGTCAGCGCACTCCTGGCCGGACTTCGTCTTAAGGCTATTGCCAGTCGCTACGGATACCAGCTGTCGATGAGCTCGGCTCTTCGGGCCAACGCCGCTGGTGCCGCGTTAGCACAGGTCATGATTACTTTTGTCGGTTACACGACCGGCCGCGCGATGGTTCTGCGCAAAACCGGCGTCCGGCATGCTGACACAATCGAGTTCGGTATTCTGGAACGGCTTGCTGCTTTGACGAGCCTGGGCGCTGCGGCCATTGCCGCGGCCGTCTACTTGTTTGGCGATATTACTCTTGGTGCCGAAACTGCCTGGATTGTAGCGGTCTATTATGTTCTCGGCTTGGGAACTTCTCTTGCCGCAGCGAGCTGGATTTGGCGCGATAAGATCACCGAGCTTGTGGGCAACGGGAATGCCGATGCTTTCAGACGCGCCTTGTTTGTCGCGATATTCTGGTCTGTTCTCGTGCACGCGACAATGGCGGGCGCGTACGCGGCAATGCTCGCCAGCTTTGATCATGGATTGCAATCGTTCGACGTTGTTTCGGCATCCATTCTCATCATGTTCGCAGCCGCGATCCCAATCAGCTTCAGCGGATGAGGCGTCCGTGAGCTTTCAGCGGTCTTTGTTCTTGGATTTTTGCAGATCTCGAATGCTCACGCGCTTTCCATCAGCATCGCAATCGGTATCGGTGCCCTATTGGTTCAACTGGTTCTTTGGGGATTGAGTAGCGCGACGACAGCACTTTCCACCAGTTCGGTACCGCAAAACAACCCGAGCAAGGAAGGTATAAATCTGGTTGTTATTGTACCGGCAGTTATGACGGTCCTGATCGTTTTTCAGCTGCAAGTGCCGATCGCCGGAGGTGTCACCAACGTCAGCTTTGCCGATCCTGTCTCGTTTGTCGGCCTCTTGCTGTTCCTGGCCTATTGGGCTGAACGCAAGTCGCTGCCGTTATGGTCTCAACCAACATTCAACGTAAGCCTTGCCGCCATGAGTTTGGTGATTTTGGGCGGTGCTTTGCACTATTGGCTTGCTGAGGGCTATTCGTCTTGGGGTATCCAAAACCGTCTATTCGGTTGGTTTGTCCTGCTCGGTTATCTGTTCTGCGGGACGCTCCTTCCAACTGTTATGGGTGAAGAAGGTCGACGAAGAGCCGCCTCCAGCTATCTGGCCGCGATCTGCATTATCTGCCTATTCGAGCTCTTTCGATATTGGTCTGCTCTTGCGGGCATTGCGTTTCCGTTTGAGGCTTTTCCACGTCCCGGGATTGGCTTTTCGGACAACACAAATGCACAGGGCCTCTTTGTTTTAGCTGAGATTGCATTGACGCTTGCACTGCCTTTGCAGCACAAAACGGCTTTGGCCGCGCTCGGTGTGCTATTCGTAGGCGTTTATCTGACCGGGTCACGATCGGCACTGGCCGCTGCTGTCGTAATCGCGATTGTTTGTATGCTGGTCGACAGGACGCGGGTACGAACAACGTTGTTGGCCGTTCTATCCGCTGGCCTTATTCTGTTCGCTCCAATAGCTCTCCATAGCATCTCCAACAGTATCTCTAACGGCATTCCAACAGTATCTCCAACGACGATCAGGCACAGGTACCGACCAACTTCCTGACGTTTGTACCGGCAACACGAGCCATTGAACCGAGCTCTGATGGGGAGAGGCTGGACAGTATCAGAGGGGGTTGGGAGCTATGGACAGAGAGGCCCTTGTTCGGTGCCGGTATCGGCGCACACTATGAGCAGACTGCGGCAAATGGAGACCCACTGGTCATTCATAATGTCCCCGTCTGGCTGCTGGCCGAGACTGGCGCGGTGGGCTTTTTGGTCTTTTTGTCGGTTGGCGTTCTGATAACGAGAAGTCTATGGCAGCAATGGAGTTCGGGCAGTCAGATGGCCGGTGGACTGCTACTTTTTTTCATAGGTGCTGCAGCGATGTCGATGGCGCACGATCTGCTCTATCAGCGCGTTATCTGGTTCTTCTTGGGCCTTGGACTGGGATACGTGCAATGGACCGAGTCTCCTCATCGCCCCACTTTGCAGAATGAAGCAGCTTCTTCGGAATCAGAAAATCAAGAGAAGACGTAGCGTACGGCCTTTACCCAGACATTATTGCTTCAAAACACCGGTTTTGAATGACCGAACATCAGCGATATTGGCCTTAGAACCATCCTGTGACCATGCCTGCGTGACTGTGCACTTCACGATAGCACCAGCCCGTTCCCGCATCCATGAAGCTGTTTCCGGTTTTCCGTTCAGATCAGCGTGAGAACGGAAGAGCATCGCCGGTAAGACTGTGTGCATCGTGAGGCTGCCAGTTGTGCGGAAAGCGCAAGCCTCGCACTCGTTCCTTCGTCTCCTGGCTCAGTGGAAATGGCCATTTGATCAATCATCCTGCCGCACTCAAGCCTTGGCCACGAGCAAAAGGACTGATGCGCCATATCTAAATGATCCCAGCGCGCAGGCAGTCGTGCATATGCAGAACGCCTTGTACAATGTCGTTTTCATCGACCACGGCAAGGACGGTGATCTCACGCTCGTTCATCACGCCAATCGCTTTGCCGGCCAATTCCTTCGGCCCGATCGTCGTGGGCTTCCTGCTGGCGATGTCAATCGCCTTGTGGTCCATCAGCCCGACCAGATTGCGTCGCAGATCGCCATCGGTGATGATGCCCTTGAGATGATCCTGATCATCCACCACCAAGGCGATACCCAAGCCTTTGGCCGTCATTTCAACGAGCACATCACCCATCACGGCTTCGGGCGCGACACGCGGCAGGCCCGGGCCCGAATGCATCAGCGCTGCAACCTGGGTCAGATGTGCACCGAGTTTGCCGCCTGGGTGATAGTGCGAGAAGCTGGACGCATCGAAATCGCGCTCGTTCATCGCAGCGATGGCGATCGCATCGCCCAACGCCAGCGTGCAGGTGGTGGAGGTGGTTGGCGCCATACCGATCGTGCATGCCTCGGGGACATCGGGAAGCTGCAAAATGAGGTCAGCCTGTTTGCCCAGCGAACTCCCCCGGTTCTTGGTGATCGCGATCATGCGGATCGCAAACCGCCTTGTGTAAGCCACCATATCGGCAAGTTCACGCGTTTCGCCTGAGTTTGAGATCAGAATGCACAGATCATCCGGCGTGATCATGCCGAGATCGCCATGGCTCGCTTCGGCCGGGTGAACAAAGTGCGAGGGCGTTCCGGTCGAGGCGAGCGTCGCAGCGATCTTGTTGCCCACATGACCTGACTTGCCCATGCCGGATATGATCACACGCCCTCTGACGGCAAGCACCCATTGCACGGCCGTGACAAACTCGCCATTGAGCGCATCTTCAAGCGCATCCAGCCCGGCACGCTCGGCTCCGAGCACTGCCCTGGCAGCCGCCAGGATGGAGTCCTGATGCGCCACGGGCGTTGGGGCATCGACATGCGGCAAGGAAGCGGACTTGCTCATAAAGTCTCAAAGCGTTGCGGATGATGGCGGAGCATTACCGCCTCTCTAGCCGATGCTGAACGCAAGCTCAAACACGTCATTTGCCACATCCACGGAAGCCGTCCGTTCAGTTGCGCATGCTCACCACTGTTCACCTTTGCGTGCATCGGAGCCCTGCTGCCTTGCTGTGCAGCGGAAAGCTTCATACCTATCGAGCCATCGTTGCCGTGCCAGAGCGCACCAGACATTGCTTTTGAGGAGAACCGCTATGGCGGTCATACGTTTACCCTTTCGCCTGCTCGGGCTGGCGCTGATTGCCGTTGCGCTGGTATTGCTGGCCGATGACCTCACAGCGGTAGACTGGTCGACATTTGCGGGTTTCGAGCCGCAACCCCTCGGTTCGCTTTTCTACGCCACCGCGCCCGATCTGTTGAACGGAGCCCAGGCATTCATCCAGCGCTATGTGTGGCCTTATCTGTGGGACCCCATCATCCAGACCGCTCTCACCTGGTGGGACTGGGCTGCCATCGGAGGCTTTGGGATCATCCTTGCCACGCTGGCACGCCGACCCAAAGTGAAGATCGACCCGGCAGCCGTGGAAACGGCAGGCTAGAACGCTTTGTTCTTGGATGGGAGCGGTTCGGTGTTTACTGGAACATACCCATCATAGCACTCATATCGTTGCCGTTGAGGAGGACCTGACCGGTCGCCGTGAGTTCCAGATCGAACTCCTTAATGGCAACACCGTCCTCATCAACGCCATCGCGGCCCATGGCCGAGAGCGCGGATGCCAAGCCCGCTGCCTGCGCTGCTTCTCCGCCCGTTTCCTGCGCAAAGGCTATCATCTCCGGCAGCCCAGCAATGGCAAGATCGATCGACGCCACGACCTGCATGGCGGCCTGTGGATCAGGACTGATGGTTCCCTCAGCTGTCACGTAGCCGATCGGCGCTTCGATAAACAGGTCTTCGACAATCACCTGTGTTTCGGAGTTCATCACGATGTCGAAGAACACCATGGGATCGAAGTCGCGCAAGTCTGGCATCCCGGCATCGACGTTCGCACGGCGGCCTTTCGGGCCGAAAAGTTCCTCATCGCTGGGAGCATCGCCCAAGAGAGCATAAAGCTCCCGGCTGATCGCATCGATAGGTGTATCGGCTGCTTCGATCTCCAGTGTCGCATGTGTGGGGACAACGCGAAGGAATTCAGATGGGATGTCCGTGGAGGAGAAATCGATCGCCTCCAAACGGAACCCGAGTTGCGCGACGTCCTCATCGAGATCCTCGGCGGTCATGCCAAAAACGAATGACTCGATCGAACCTGTCGCGTCGTCTGTAGCGACGGCGAATTCTTCCAGAGCCACGTTGAAGTCCACCTCACCAAGCCATTTTTCGCCTTCCGTTTCCCGAAGGATATCAATGAAGGCCAGCACATACTCTTCGCTTTCGGGGTCCAGTCCACGCAGGCGCTCTTCGACATCTGCCAGCAAGTCAAACCTCTGGCGCTCTGTGGCCCCTGAAAGCTCAAGCGATTGGAGCGTTACCCGGCCTTCCCTGCCGGCATCGAAATTGAGGTTGGCGAGCGTCACGATCGAGCTGGCGTCGTAGGTGTGGGGCGCTTCGCCGCTCTCATCTGTCTGCGAAGCGATCGTGATCTCTTCAATCGTCAACGGTATTGGCACACCGGTCAGGGTTGCCGTGATGTCGTTCACGGTCACATCTGCATCCATCACCACGCTGTACTCCGGCGCTATGACTACACTGTTGTCTTCACTTGCGTAGCGAATGGTGACACGCTCATCGTCGTCGCGCGGATCGAAAAGCACAATCGGGCTCGGATAGATCCATTCCGCAAGCTGCCAACCATTGTGGAGCGGCGTCACCGTTGCTTCGAAAGCGGGGAGTTCGCCAAACACTTCCGGGAGGCCCCGGTGGTCGTCATTGTCGATCTGGAGTGTCGAAGACGGAATAGACAGTATGTAACTGTTGCCACTTACAGTTGCTTCAAGATCGCCATCCCACTGATGGGATACATTTGGCTGCGTCAGAAACCAGTCTTCGACGAAATCAGCGACCCGATCTTCCAATTCGACGGCACCTGCATCATCCACGCTTTGCGCCGATGCGGGTAGTGAAGCAACAAAAGCTGTCGTAGCCAGCAAGACGATGGAGAGCGAGCGCATGGCGGTTCCTTGAAACAAACACGATGAGAGGCAGCATCAGGCGGCGGCGATCATTTGACCAGCCCTTATCGCGGTCTTCGCGTCACTTTGATGGCGGTTGGTTAGCGGATTCATCCTCACGTAGGCGTGACCGGGGTCATAACTTGACGGCAGCCTTATCATGACCCACCTCTTGGCCTGATCCCCGGCCAATCAAGAAAGGGCCTCGTCCTATGTTGAATCTGTTTGCTTCGCTGACAAAGAAAACCGAAATGCCCGCGCCGGGTGACGCTTTGCCCGGTCGTCAGACGCCGATTGATACGGTGGACACGCACTTTGTAAACGGCCAGCCTTTGCAGGGTCCTTATCCCAACGGATACAAAGTGCTGGATGTCGGCCTTGGCTGTTTCTGGGGTGCCGAGAAAGCCTTCTGGTCGCTCCCGGGCGTTCATGTGACCGCCGTTGGTTACGCTGCCGGATCGACGCCCAACCCGACTTATGAAGAAGTCTGTTCGGGGCGAACGGGCCACAATGAAGTGGTGCGCATCGTCTACGATCCCGCCCGGACGAGCCTTGAGACTCTTCTGAAAGCGTTCTGGGAAGCTCATGATCCCACACAGGGCATGCGTCAGGGCAACGATGTCGGCACACAGTATCGCTCGGGCATCTACCTTGCGGATGAGAGGGATATCGCAACCGCTGAAGCCTCCAAACGGACGTATCAGGATGCTCTCACGGCCGCCGGGCGTGGAACAATCACCACGGAAATCCGCAAAGCCGGACCGTTCTATTTCGCCGAAGGGTACCATCAGCAGTATCTGGCCAAGAACCCGAACGGCTATTGCGGGCTCGGTGGAACCGGCGTTTCGTGTCCTGTCGGGGCGGGCGTCGAGGCCTGATCTCGACTGACCCAAAAGCTCAGAGCAACAGCAAAATACAAACGGATTGAAAACCTGCTAGTTCGCCACAAGAACCTGAGAGCAAGCCGCCGGTAGATCCGCCAAGGTGGTTCCAAGGTCCCGCGCATGGGGAGACTTATGGTCACGTGCCCTAG
>JANQJE010000135.1 GCA_028281795.1 Cohaesibacteraceae bacterium
CACACTCATCTCATCAAACGCTGCCATCCTACCCCGAACTGATCATGCACCGGCTCACTTTGTGACAGGAGTGCACCACGATAACCGCGCTGTGTAAACGCATGCCCATAGAACAGGCACAACGCCTCAAACGAGAGCAGGTTCAGTGAGGTGGAGTGCGCTTTGTTCTAGACGATTGTCTCAATCAGATTCATTGCACGCAAGCTCGCGTGGCCCCGGCGTGCGATGATGATGTGATCGTGCAGTGTTACGCCCAGCGGGGCTGCGGCCTGTGCGATGGTGTTCGTCATGGCGATGTCGGCAGGTGAGGGCGCAGGATCGCCGGACGGGTGATTGTGCACCAGAATGAGGGCCGATGCTCCAAGTTCGAGCGCCCGCTTGACCACTTCGCGCGGATAGACGGGTGTGTGGTCGACAGTGCCGGACTGCTGGACTTCATCGCCAAGCAACTGGTTCTTCTTGTCCAGAAAGAGGATGCGGAACTGTTCCACATCATTGAAGGCCATCACGGTGCGGCAATAGGCAAGAACCTGCGACCAGGAGGACAGGACTTCCCTTTCGGCAACGTTTCCGTGTGCCAGGGCACCGGCGGCCGCGCGGACAAGAGCCAGGTCACCTGCCGTTGCATCACTGACGCCCGGTACTTCACAGAGCCGGTTGTGCGGTGCGGTCAGAACTTCGGCGAGCGATCCAAAACGCGTAATGAGGTCTTTGGCGAGCTGCTTGGTGTCGCGGCGCGGAATTGAGCGAAACAGAAGGAGTTCAAGCAGCTCATAATCTGCAAGCGCCTGTGTCCCGCCTTCGATGAAGCGCTTGCGCAGCCTTTGGCGGTGACCGTGATAATGGGGTTTGTCAGCCATTGAGGTGGTGCGGCCGTCCTTAGACGGCAGGCGCACCTTCGCCGACTGCGTTTTCGCGCAGAGTCGGCGGTGCGAACAGACCGGCAGGCGAGTTGGTGAAGATCTCGCAGCCTTCTTCGGTCACGCCGATGGAGTGTTCGTATTGTGCCGACAATGAGCGGTCACGGGTCACAGCCGTCCAGCCGTCGGAAAGGATTTTGACGTGCGGGCGTCCAAGATTGATCATCGGTTCGATGGTGAAGATCATGCCCGGCCGCAGGTCGATCCCTTCGCCGGGCCGCCCATAGTGCAGAATGTTTGGCGGCAGGTGAAAAACGTCGCCAATGCCATGGCCGCAGAAATCCCGCACGACCGAACACCGCTCGGCTTCGGCGAAGCTTTGGATGGCGGCGCCGATGTCGCCGGTGCGCTTGCCGGGTTTGACAGCCGCAATGCCGCGCATGAGCGCCAGATAGGTCACCTCCATGAGCCGCTCCGGGGCGCGTTTTATCTCGCCGACTGGGTACATGCGGCTGGAATCGCCATGCCAACCGTCGAGAATGAGGGTGACGTCTACATTGACGATATCGCCCTGGCGCAGCGGCTTTGTGTTGGGGATGCCATGGCAGACGACGTGGTTGATCGAGGTGCAGCTTGACTTGGCATACCCACGATAGTTGAGCGTGGCAGGTACGGCATTGTTGGCCAGGGCAAAATCCATGACCGCGTCATCGATTTCCTGTGTCGTGACGCCTGGTTTGATAAGGTCGGTCAGTTGATCGAGAATAGTGGCCGTCAGACGACCGGCTCGGTGCATGCCCTCAAAGGCTTCCGGTCCAAACAATTTGATTTGCGGTTGCGTTTGCAGCATGGCGAACCCAGCAGACCCTTCAGGATGGATATGGCGCGATGACATCGCGCCGAATTGGTGTAAAAGCGCCTTCATCACTGAGACAGCGCCGAGTACCTTAACTGTAAGCGCAGTGTCAGGTTGCAAGTCCTAACCGGATTTCATTGCAAAAAGAAGAGTGGCTTCGCCGGTTTGATTGGTTCGGTGAGGTTGAACGTGCGTGATGAGATCGTTGAATGAGAGCGACAATGACGGTTTTGCCGGACAAGGATGGCATGATCCATGAGAGCGGTTCCGAGGCCCTTGCGCAATGGGGCACCTATGCGCCGTCAACCTTGATCCAGCGCTTGCGCGATTTTTCAAGCAGGCAGAGCACGGGATATCTTGGAAAACGGCTGGCTTTTCTTGCCCGCAAGATAGCTTTGCAACAGGTTCGCGGGCCGCTCGATGTCGAGGTGTTCGGACACAAGATGCGGATCGAACCCTTTGCGAACCTTGCCGAGAAGCGTGTGCTTTTCACGCCACAATATTTCGATCCCACCGAACGCGACTTGTTGCGCCGTGTTTTGCCGGGTGATGCGGTGTTCGTCGATATCGGCGCGAATACCGGAGCCTACAGTTTTTTTGCTGCTCAGTGTACCGGTTCGGTCGCGCGCATTCTGGCCATCGAACCACAGCCGAGCGTTTTTCAGCGTTTGGCTCACAACATTGCGTTCAATCCGGGTGTGCCGGTCGAGGCCATTCCTCTGGCGGTTGCAGATGTTGATGGTGTGATCCAGCTTTTCGTTGCCCGCGGCAATGCCGGTGAAACGAGCATGCGGAGGCTTGCAGCCGATGGTCTTGCCGGGGGCACTCTTGAGGTGCGGGCCAAACCGCTGGCTGCCTTGCTGGCCGAACGTGCTCTTCCGCGCGTCGATGCGCTGAAGATCGATATCGAGGGCGCGGAAGATTTGGTGCTCGTGCCGTTTTTCCGGGATGCGCCGGATGCGCTCTGGCCGCGTCTCATGATCATCGAGAACAGCCCGGAAAGCTGGCAGACCGATTGTATCGCTCTTGCGCAGGAGAAGGGCTACAGCCTTGTGGCTGAAACGCGGCTCAATGTTGTGCTGACGCGTGCTTAACCCGGCCGGAAGGTCAGCATACCGCAGGGTGTGATCGCCTCGCGGGTCACCGAACAGTCCAGAGCCAGGACTTCGACACCGGCTTCGATCGCCTTGCGCAGAGCTGCGTCGTAGGTTGGGTCGATATCGGCGGCGATGCCCATGGTGCTTGCGCCTGGCCACTGGGCAACGAAGAGCATCACCGCCCGGTGCCCTTCGGCAACCATCGCCGACAGCTCTGCCAGGTGCTTGGCGCCGCGCGACGTCACCGAGTCGGGAAACTCCAGGTGGCCGGGCTCGCGCATCAGGTGGACGTTTTTCACCTCAACATAAGTCAGGCGGCTTTCCGATGCCGTGGGTTCCAGAAGGATGTCGATACGGGATTTCTCGCCATACTTCTGCTCGCGCTTGAGTGTGCCGAAGGTTTCAAGCTGCGGTATCAGACCTGTGCGTATGGCTTCTTCTGCCAGCTTGTTGGGATGCATGGTGTTGATCCCGACCAGACATTGCGGGCCGGGTCCTTCGACCTCTTCGATCTCATAGGTGTAGGCGAGCTTGCGTTTGGGGTTCGGCGAGCGTGAGACAAACAGTCTGGCACCGGGTCTGGCGAGCCCCATCATAGACCCCGGGTTTGGACAATGGATGGTGATCTCACGGCCGGCATCCGGACCATCCACCATGTCAACATCGGCGAGGAAACGCTTGTAACGCTTGATCAGCCGCGCCTCGAAAAGGGATGTGGGAAACTGCATGCTTTGGCAGTGCCGCTGCGATGCGCAAATTGCAAGGTGCCGGGCTCGCCGTTAGGACGGGATGCACAGGAGAGTGTTCATGACCGTGACCCCGTCCACAACCGCCTCGATGCTTGTCATCGGCGATGAGATTCTGTCCGGCAAGACAAAGGACAAGAACATCGGCGTGCTGGCCGATGCTCTGACGATGGTCGGGATCGATCTTGTGGAGGTTCGCATCGTCTCCGATGATGAGCCCGCCATCGTCGCTGCGCTCAACGCGCTGCGCGCTGGCACGACCTATGTTTTCACCTCAGGCGGTATCGGGCCGACCCATGACGACATCACCGCAGATGCTGTCGCCAAGGCGTTTGGTGTCGGGATCGATATCGATCCGCGGGCCCACAAGCTGCTTTCGGATTTTTATGAAAGCACGGCCCGCGAGATGAACGAGGGTCGCCTGCGCATGACGCGTATCCCCGATGGGGCCGATCTGATTGCCAATCCCGTTTCCATCGCGCCGGGCTTTCGCATCGGCAATGTCCATGTCATGGCCGGTGTGCCTTCGGTTTTCGAAGCGATGCTGGAGAGCGTTCTGCCGACGCTGGAGGGCGGCGTGCCGATTGCAACGCGCACCTTGCCGTTCAGGTGCGGGGAGGGCGATCTGGCTGTTGCTCTGTCCGAGATCGACGCTTCTT
>JANQJE010000152.1 GCA_028281795.1 Cohaesibacteraceae bacterium
GGCTGGGAAGAAGGCCTGTTCCCCTCACAACGCTCACTGGATGAGAATGGCCGCGCCGGTCTCGAGGAAGAACGCCGCCTGGCTTATGTCGGCATCACCCGCGCCCGCAAACGCGCCAAGCTCTGGTTTTCGTCCAACCGGCGCATTCATGGACTATGGCAATCCTCGATCCCTTCACGCTTCCTGGATGAACTGCCGGCCGACCATGTTGACGTGATAGAACAGACCTCAAGCTATGGTGGTTACGGCGCACGTGGTTACGGCAACTATGGCGCCAGCCGTTTTGACAAGCCGTTGGAAATGGATTCCGCCTATCAGACGCCCGGCTGGAAGCGGGCGCAGGCGGCCAAAGGCACAGGCAAACGGCCCTCTTCAGGTCCGATCACTGTGGAAGGTGAACTGGTTGCACGGTCCGTCGCAACCAAAGCATCGAGTTTTGCGCTGGGAGACAGAATATTTCACCAGAAGTTTGGTTATGGCGATGTCACCGGCATCGAAGGCAACAAGCTGACCATCGACTTTGACAAAGCTGGCCGCAAGAAGGTCGTGGACAGCTTTGTGACCCCACACAACCAAGCCGGCTAGCCGATAGACCCCACGCAAACGATCCTTTTATGGAAAACCCGGTGTCCTCCACGATCTCATCGACGCGCTGGACTGCCGCCCCTGTGTCAAACTTTGGGCACTCGATTCAAGCCGAACATGGGTGATGCCGTGTTCCCGGCCTGGCTCCAAAAACTCAAACGAAACCAAACCAAAGAGCCCAATGCCGACAGTGAAAGCCACTCTGACCGTTCCGCATCGCGAAGAAGCCGAACGCATTGCCGATGTTTTGGAACAGACCTTGCAGGCTGATGAAACGCCCATCGCCTTATTTGAGGACGAGGATGCGGGCCATTGGACAGTCGATGTTTTTCGCGAAGGCAATAATGCCGAAGAGCTGAAAACCATCATCCTCGACGCGCTGGGCTCAGATGCGTTCGCTGCGCCCCTCGCCTGTGAAGTGCTTGATGAGGTCGACTGGGTAACGGCCAGTCTGGAAGGCCTTCAGGCCATTCAGGCCGGTCGTTTTGTCGTGCACGGCATCCACGCACGCGACGCCGTGGGACCAACCGATATCGGTATTCGCGTTGAGGCAAGCCGTGCCTTCGGGACCGGTCATCACGGCACAACCCTGGGATGTCTGGAGTTGATTGAATGGGCATGCGCCAGAGCACGCTACACCAACATTCTGGACGTCGGGACCGGAACCGGTGTGTTGGCCATGGCCGCCACGCAACTGACGAAAGCACCGGTGCTTGCAACGGACATTGATCCGGTTTCAGTCGAGATCACCCGAGAGAACGCCAAACTCAATGACCTGGCGCCCTGGATATCAGCGGCTATCGCAGATGGCGTGAAAGGCGTGCCGCAAACCTGGGCGCCTTATGACCTGATCATGGCCAACATTCTGGCCGGTCCGCTCATCGCCTTGGCAGCACCGATGACAGAACTGCTCGCGCCGGATGGCGCAATCATCCTGTCCGGGCTTATGCAGCATCAGGAACGTGCGGTTCTTGCGCGCTATCGCCAAGCGGGCATGGTGCTCGCTCGGCGCATTCATCATGGTGAGTGGTCCGCCTTGTTGCTCCAACGAGCGTAGGTTGACCTCAAACGACCTTAGTAAGGCCAGGCCCAGATGCCTTTTCTGTCGGCGCCATAGGCTTCGATGTTGTATTTCGCGCGAGCCTCTGGACCGAGTGTATCCAGATGAGCATTCACTTCGCGCTGCACCTGCGCCATACGCGCATCGATCAGGAGGTCGAAAGCCTTGCGAAGAAACGACGGCTGATCAGCCTTGCGGTTGAAGACATGCTGGGGTTCGGAGAACGTGAAAACGGCCATGACTGGCTCCTTCGTGGCATGATCTATTCTGTGAAGTCTCTGGGGGGAGACCACGCCAACATGGTCCCTTAAGCTCCGATCAGCTAGACCTTTGACCACAACACAGCTCTGCGCTGAGCGCATGGTGCACTGCACACTTCATTGGGGATTCTGTATGAACGACATCCAACCGATGCAAAGCTACGAGGACACAAGCGAACCGGAAAAAGGTCCCGAGCGGCTGACGGCACTGCGCAATGTGATGACGGACGCCGGTCTTGACGGCCTGCTTGTGCCGCGCACGGACGAACATCAGAGCGAGTATCTGCCGGGCTATGCAGAACGGGTCGCCTGGCTGACAGGGTTCACCGGATCGAATGCGTTTCTCCTGGTGCTGCCGGACGAGGCACGGCTGTTCTCAGATGGGCGCTACACGTTGCAGGTGCGCGCGCAAACGGACCGGAGCGCTTACACACCGGACGACATGGTGGACAACCCGCCCGCACGCTATCTGGGCGGGCTCGATCTGGCCGGCAAACGCATCGGCTACGATCCATGGCTGCACACCATACGCGGATTCAGAAGTTTCAAGGCAGCAGCCGATAAGGCGGGCGCGACCCTGGTAGCAACCGAAAGCAATCTGGTGGATACCATCTGGAGCGACCGTCCTGGCCGCCCCATGGAACCCATAGTGGTCCATCCGCTGGAGGTTGCCGGAGAGCCCCATACCGAAAAGATTACAAAGATCGCGGAGACCACCAGGAAAAAACGTGCCGATGCAGTGGTCCTTACACAGGCCGACGGCGCTGCCTGGCTCTTCAATCTGCGCGGCAACGATGTGCCGCAGAAGCCGATGTTCCTGGCATACAGCATCGTAAGCAGCGATGGTTCCGCCCAACTGTTCATCGATCCGGGCAAAATGACGCCGGACGCCGAAGCCCATCTCGCCGATGTAACGGTTACCGACATCGCCGCCTTCCCTGCTGCCCTGACCGCCTTGGGCGAGGCCGGCGCGGCGGTAATGGTCGACCCGGCCAATGTCTCGGTAAAGATCGCCGACACGATCCGCGATGCAGGCGGCACGCTGATCGAAGCAACCGACCCCATTGAAGCCCCACGATCCCGCAAGAACATGGTCGAACAGGCCGGCAGCCGTGCGGCTCACATCCGCGACGGCGCTGCCGTCACCCGCTTCCTTGCCTGGTTCAACGAAGAAGCGCCAAAGGGTCAGCTTGATGAGATCGCAGCGGCCGAAAAGCTTCTAGCGTTTCGTCGTGAGACCAACCAGCTGAAGGATATCGCCTTTCCAACTATTTCCGGCGCTGGCGCAAACGGCGCCATCGTCCACTACCGTGTTACGCACGCAACCAACGCACCCATCGAGCAGAACACGCTTTATCTGGTGGACTCTGGCGCCCAATATCTCGACGGCACGACGGACATCACACGCACGCTTCTGGTCGGCGAACCGAGCGAAGAGCACAAACGTGCCTATACGCTGGTGCTCAAAGGCCATATCGCACTTGCCACAGCGCGCTTTCCCAAGGGCACGACAGGGGCCCATCTTGATGCTCTGGCCCGGCAGTTTCTCTGGGCCAACGGGTTGGACTACGCCCATGGCACCGGCCACGGGGTAGGTTCCTATTTGGGCGTCCATGAAGGGCTGGCGCGTATCGCCAAGCAGGGTACGGTTCCGCTGGAACCGGGCATGCTGCTCTCCAACGAGCCGGGCTACTATAAGGAAGGTGCCTACGGCATTCGGCTGGAAAATCTGGTGTTCGTCACCGAGCCGGAGGATTTAGGCGGCGATCAGCCGATGATGGGGTTTGAAACCATCACGCGCGCGCCGTTCGAGCGGCGCCTGATTGCAGTCGATCTGATGAGCGACGCTGAATTGGATTGGCTGAACGGGTTCCACGCCAAGGTGATTGCCGATATCGACTCACTCCTTTCCGGCGATGATCTGGCGTTTCTGGAAGCAGCCTGTACGCCTATTGAGAGGGGGTAACCCCCACAAGCGCAAACCATCCGTCCTCGTCAACGGTTTCGACACCCAGATCGCGTGCCTTGGTGAGCTTGGAGCCTGCACCCGGTCCGGCGACCAGTAGATCCGTCTTCTTGGACACCGAGCCGGACACTTTCGCCCCGAAACGCTCCGCCATGGCCTTGGCCTCGTCGCGTGTCGTTTTTTCAAGCGAGCCGGTAAAAACAACCACTTTGCCGGCGACCGGGCTTTCCTGAACTTCGAACACCTCGTCTTCGATGGTCATCTCGGCAAGCAGCGCATCGAGCACGGCCTCATTGTGGCTTTCACCAAAGAATTGGATCAGTGACACGGCAACCGTTTCTCCGATCCCATCGATGCCGATCAGTTCTTCACGCGCATCCTCGTCGCCTGATGCCGCAGCCAGCATCGCCGAGCGGAATGCGGCAAAGCTTGTGTAGTGGCGGGCAATGACGCGTGCCGTCGTCTCGCCCACATGGCGAGCGCCAAGGGCAAAAAGAAACCGGGAGAACGGCACCTGCCGCCTTGCATCGATTGCGGCCCAAAGATTGGCGACGCTGGTTGCGCCCCAGCCCTCGCGATCCTTCAGCTTTTTCAAGGAGCGCGCATCGCGTGCTTCCAGCGTGAAAATATCGGCAGCGTTGGCGATCCGGCCTTCTTCGTAAAAGGTCTCGATCTGCTTGTCGCCCAGCCCATCAATGTCAAGCGCATTGCGCGATACGAAATGCTTCAGCCGCTCAACCGCCTGCGCCGGGCAGATCAGCCCGCCGGTGCATCGGGTGACGCTGTCGGGCTTGCCTTTGGCATCCACCTCGCGCTTCGCCTCACTGCCACATGCCGGACACACGGTTGGGAAAGCGTAGGGC
>JANQJE010000223.1 GCA_028281795.1 Cohaesibacteraceae bacterium
GCGCGCCGCGAGGGTGAGCTGACGGCCGATCAGCTGTGCGACCTGTGGATTTCAGTGCAGCATGAAAGCCTTGGCGACGCCGTGCGCTTTGATGATGGCTACCGTCCGTTCTGGACCTATATCGGCCACTTCATCCACTCGCCTTTCTATGTCTATGCCTATGCCTTTGGTGATTGCCTGGTGAACGCTCTTTATGCCCGTTACGAGAATGCTCATGAGGGTTTCACCGAGCACTATCTCGATCTTTTGCGGGCAGGCGGGTCGAGGCCTTATAATGAATTGCTGGTGCCATTCGGGCTCGATGCGCGGGATCCGGATTTCTGGCAGGCTGGTCTCAATGTGATTTCCGGGTTCATCGACGAGCTTGAGGCCCTGGAAAGCTGAACCTTTCGGTCCATCTATGCGTAGGAGACGTGTCTCTCATTCCATGTTGAAAGATTTTCATGGCCGATGCCCGTAACGATGCCGAACGTAACCGCCTCACCGGCCGCCTGGGCCGGTATGCCCGTGTCGGGACATCGGTGGGCGGTGTTGCCGCGACCATGGCGCGGCGGCGGCTGTTCGGCGGAGCGAAAGTCAACCCGGCGGATGCCGAGGCGTTGGCGGAGGCTTTAGGCGGGCTCAAAGGCCCGCTGATGAAAGTGGCGCAGCTTATCTCCACGATTCCCGATGCTGTACCGGCCGAGTACGCTGCCGAACTTCAAAAGCTTCAGTCCGAAGCGCCGCCCATGGGCTGGGCTTTCGTCAAGCGCCGTATGCGGGCTGAGCTTGGCGTGGGCTGGCAATCCAAATTCGAATGGTTCGAGCATGCGCCGACTGCTGCGGCATCGCTCGGTCAGGTGCACAAGGCGCGGTCGCTGGCTGGCCATGACCTTGCGGTGAAACTGCAATATCCCGATATGGCGTCGGCGGTGGCAGCGGATCTGCAGCAACTCGATTTCATTTTTTCGCTGTTCCGGCGCATGGATGCCGCCATCGATCCCTCGGAGATGAAACAGGAGATCGCTGAGCGCCTGCGCGAAGAGCTCGACTACACGCTCGAAGCGGCACATGCCCGGCTTTACCGGAACTTCTTTGGAACCGACGATCCGCTCGTGCGTGTTCCGGATGTGGTCGACGAGCTGTCGACAGGGCGTCTTTTGACGCTTGGCTGGCTCGATGGGGAAAAGATTCTGGAGTTCAAACATGAGAGCCAGGAGGTTCGCAACCGGCTTTCGACCGCGATCTTCCATGCCTGGTGGCGGCCCTTTGCTCATATCGGCGTCATCCACGGCGATCCGCATCTGGGCAATTACCAGGTCTTCAAAGAGGACGGGGTACCCCAGGGGATCAACCTTCTCGATTATGGTTGCATCCGCAAGTTCCCGGCCCGTTTCGTACAAGGTGTGCTTGACCTCAATGAGGGGCTGATGCGCAACGATGAGGATCAGATCGTCCACGCTTATGAGCTTTGGGGTTTTGAGAACCTGACCAAAGAGCTTCGCGACGTCCTCAATATCTGGGCGCGTTTCATCAATGGCCCGCTGCTTGAAGACAAAGTCCGCGCGGTCGCTGCGGGCGTGAATGCGACCGAGTATGGCCGTGAACAGGCCATCATGGTGCGCAAGGAACTTCAAAGGCTTGGTCCGGTCAAAATTCCACGTGAGTTCGTGTTCATGGACCGTGCCGCCATCGGTCTGGGTGGCGTGTTCCTGCACCTGAAAGCCGAGCTCAATTTCTACCAGCTGTTCCAAAAAGAGATTGAAGATTTCGATCGTTTCGCCCTCGTCGAGAAACAGACGAAGGCGATGCTGGAAGCCGGTCTGGAGCCGATCTCCACCGATGAGCATGGCATTGGAGCACCTGAACAGGCCGTCGCCGCCCAATAGCTGACGACAACCCGGCCCTGCCGCATTGTCATCAAAGGTAAAGCTGGTGTAAGCGCTTTACCTGACACCTTCCCTATTCTTTCAGGAGAGCGCCCATGGCCGACGCTGCCGAGAGCACCACGCCCGTAGCCAACGACTACAATGAGCATAATCGAACGTTCGAAATCTTCATCAAGCTTTTGAAGTGGGGCACGGTAGCTGTGTCCGTGGTGCTCATATTGATGGCGATTTTCCTGCTCTAGAGATTGCTTTGCCCTGCGCGCGATTTCAATGCAGCGGGTGATCCGGTTGCGCCGCCGCCTCTGTAATGCTTGGTTGCGGCTTCATTTCTTTCTTTGGTCCGAGTGTTAAGGACGCATTTCCATGGTCAAAATAGCGGTTCCGGCAGAGACCGACCCCAATGAGGGTCGGGTCGCCATCACGCCTGATACGGTGAAGCGCTTCAAAGCGCTGGGTGCCGATGTGACGGTGCAAAAGGGGGCAGGCGAAAAATCCCGACTTCCCGATGAGGCCTACACCGATGAGGGTGCGAAGATCGCTGCCGATGCCAAGGCGGCAGTGAAAGGTGCCGACATCATCCTGCGGGTGCGCCGTCCCTCGGCCACCGAGATTAAGAGCTATCCCAAGGGTGCTCTGGTCGTCGCGGCGATGGACCCATACGGTAACGAGGACGCAGTGAAGGCGATGGCCCAAGCTGGGCTGACCGCGGTTGCGATGGAGTTCATGCCGCGCATCACGCGTGCTCAGGTGATGGACATTCTTTCTTCGCAGGCAAACCTTGCCGGTTACCAGGCCGTGATCGATGCAGCCGATGTCTATGATCGCGCCATGCCCATGATGATGACCGCTGCCGGTACCGTTCCTGCCGCACGTGTCTTTGTGATGGGCGCAGGTGTTGCCGGCCTTCAGGCGATTGCGACCGCGCGCCGTTTAGGCGCTGTTGTGTCGGCGACCGATGTCCGTCCGGCGTCCAAGGAACAGGTTGAGTCGCTGGGCGCCAAGTTCATTGCCGTGGAGAACGATGAGTTCAAGCAGGCTGAGACAGCCGGTGGCTACGCCAAGGAAATGTCGGACGACTACAAGAAGCAGCAGGCTGAACTGGTCGCTGCCCATATCGCCAAGCAGGACATCGTCATCACCACGGCGCTCATACCCGGGCGTCCGGCGCCGCGGCTTGTGACGGCTGATATGATCAACTCCATGAAGCCGGGTTCCGTTCTGGTGGATCTGGCCGTCGAGCGTGGCGGTAACATCGAAGGTGCGGTGCCTGGTGCCCTGGCCGAGGTCGGTCCGGCCACTGTGGTTGGTTATCTCAATGTGCCAGGCCGCATTGCGGCCACGGCGTCCCTGCTTTTCGCCAAGAATCTCTATGCCTTTGTCGAGACATTGATCGACAAGGAGAGCAAATCCCTCAACGTCAATTGGGATGATGAATTGGTGAAGGCCACGGTGCTGACGCGCGATGGCGAGGTGGTGCACCCGGCTTTTGCAGCCCAGTCGGACGAACCGAAACCGGATACGGATAAAACAGACGCCCCTGAAGAGGAGGCAAAAGAATGAGTGACGTGACAAACGAAGCTTTGCTGGAAGCCCGCGAGGCGGCAGAGGCTGCCAGTGAAGCAGCAGCAGAAGCGGCCGAGGCTGCCGCCGAAGCGACCAGCATCGTGGAGCAACTGGCCAGCGGTGAACTTGGAGATGCCGTTGCAGCTGCTGCACACGGCGCATCGGGCGGGGCGATTGACCCCTTCATTTTCCGGCTGTCCATTTTCGTGCTGGCGATCTTCGTCGGCTATTATGTCGTCTGGTCGGTCACTCCGGCACTTCATACACCGCTGATGTCTGTGACGAACGCGATCTCTTCGGTGATCGTGGTTGGTGCTCTGCTCGCCGTGGGCGTGGATTTGATGAGCGCTGATGGCGCCGGGCTCGCCCGTGCGTTTGGCTTTGTGGCGCTGATCCTGGCGTCAGTGAACATTTTTGGCGGTTTCCTCGTCACCCAGAGGATGCTCGCCATGTACAAGAAAAAAGAACGATAGGGCGGGGCCGGAGCTATGAGTGCTAACATCGCGTCCCTGCTGTATCTCGTTGCAGGTATTCTCTTCATCATGAGCTTGCGGGGCCTTTCCAGCCCCGAAACGTCGCGCCGTGGTAACATGTTCGGCATGGTCGGCATGGCCATTGCGGTGGTCACGACTCTGTTTCTAACCAATCTGACCCCAAGCTCCATTCTTCTTATTCTGCTCGGCATCGGTATCGGTGGCGGCATCGGCGCGGTGATCGCCAGACGCATCCCGATGACGGCGATGCCGCAATTGGTTGCTGCCTTTCACTCGCTGGTTGGCTTGGCCGCTGTGCTGGTGGCCGCCGCTGCGCTCTATGCTCCGCAGGCTTTCGATATCGGCCAGGTCGGGTCGCTGAAGGCAGCTGCGCTGATCGAGATGGCGCTTGGCGCGGCAATTGGTGCCATCACCTTCACCGGCTCCGTCATCGCTTTTGCCAAGCTGGATGGCCGCATGTCGGGCAAACCGATCATGCTGCCGGCGCGTCACATGATCAACATCGGTCTGGGTGTCGCTCTCGTAGTGCTGTGCACGATCCTGGTGATGACCGAAAGCCATCTGGTGTTCTGGTTGATCGTGATTGCTGCACTTGCGCTCGGCGTTTTGATCATCATCCCGATCGGGGGTGCTGATATGCCGGTGGTCGTGTCCATGCTCAACTCCTATTCAGGTTGGGCGGCCGCCGGTATCGGTTTCACGCTTGGCAATACGGCGCTCATCATCACCGGCGCTTTGGTCGGTTCTTCGGGCGCGATCCTGTCTTACATCATGTGCAAAGGGATGAACCGGTCCTTCATCTCGGTGATTCTCGGAGGCTTCGGTGGCGAGGATGCTGCTGCGGGCGGCGGCGAGGAAGAAACCCGTCCCGTCAAGCAAGGCTCTGCCGACGATGCGGCCTTCATGATGAAGAATGCCGGCAAGGTCATCATCGTACCGGGCTACGGCATGGCCGTAGCGCAGGCTCAGCACGCCCTGCGCGAGATGGCCGATACGCTGAAAGCGGAAGGTGTGGACGTGAAGTACGCAATCCACCCGGTGGCGGGGCGCATGCCAGGCCATATGAACGTGCTGCTTGCTGAAGCGAATGTGCCTTATGACGAAGTGTTTGAGCTTGAGGATATCAACTCGGAGTTCTCAACGGCCGATGTGGCTTTTGTGATCGGTGCGAACGATGTGACGAACCCGGCTGCGAAGACAGATCCGCAGTCCGCCATCTATGGCATGCCGATCCTCAACGTGGCCGAGTCAGGCACGGTACTCTTCGTCAAGCGCGGTATGGCCTCCGGCTATGCTGGCGTCCAGAACGAATTGTTCTTCCGCGACAACACGATGATGCTCTTTTCTGATGCCAAGAAAATGGTCGAAGATATCGTGAAGGCCCTTTAGCCAGTTTGTCTGTCATGGCATATGACCCGGCCCGCGCGAGCATGCTTGCGCGGGCTTTTCATTACCCCTACGCGCCGCCTTCGCACCCGCTGCTGTTTACGCAGGGACGTGCGGCGCCCTGGGCGCACAGAGGCGTGCGGCACGACGGACGTATGGTTGAGGTTGCCGGCTTGGGGCTTTGCGCGCCGATTTTGGCCGTCGGCTCCAACGCCTCGCTAGCCGTGCTGCGGCGCAAGTTCGGTGTCAGGCCCGTTCAAATCGTTCAAGGTGCCGTGTTGGTTCGCGGCTTTGCACGGCTGCATTCGGCCCACATCGCGCGTTACGGCTCCATGCCGGCAACGCTGGCGGAGCAACCCGACGCCTTTATGAACGTGCATCTTCAACTGGTTCAGGTGCAGCATCTGGCGGCACTGGACATCAGCGAAGCGGTTGGTACCAATTATGACCGTGTCTGGTTACCGATGCGCCTTCGCGTTTCCTGGTTGCGTTTGAGTCTGGAGGGCGTGTGGGCTTATGTCTCACGCCACGGCCATGCCCGCAGGAACGGCTTGCCAATGGTTCTCGGCCCACAAAGACAGGCACTCATGCATGCTGCCGATCGTGCCAGATGGGTCGATGGATTGCCAGGTTTTGTGGAAAGGCTGGTGCGTGACGCCGAATACCGGGCACGCGTGACACAGGCGCTGAAAGGCTGAAGCGCTCTAGTTGACGCGGCCCATGCCTTGCAGGGCTATCCGATTGTTTTCATCGATGGTCAGAGCCCGTCGGTAGGAAACAAGCGCGTTCTGGTTGTCGCCCGACGCTTCATAGGCGATGCCACGGTTGATCCAGGCGTCGATGTTACGCGAATCGCGGCCAAGAACAGCGTCAAAGTCTTCAATCGCAGCGCTGAAATCGCGCAGCGACAGATAGCTCAATCCGCGTGCCATATAGGGTTCGGTGGCATTGGGGTTGAGACCGACAGCAGTGGTGAAGTCCTCGATCGCCAGCACATGATTGTTCTGCGACTGGAAGATCAGTGCGCGGTTGTAGTAGGCACGGGCGTCGGACGAGTTAAGCAGGATCGCACGTTCATAGTCGGAGAGCGCCAAAGCGAATTGGCCCTGCTCGCGATAGATGTTGCCGCGCCCGACATAGGCTGCGTCATAAGCCGGGTTGGCCGCGATGGCAGCGGAATAGTCGGCCAGCGCCTGACCCACATTGCCCATTTCCCGGTGTACCAAAGCCCGGTTGGCCAGTGCCTGATAAAAACGCGGGTTGAGAGCAAGCGCCTGATTGAAATCATCCAGCGCATCGTCATACCGGCCCTCGCGGCCAAACGCCGTGCCGCGCATGTTGTACGCGCCGGGATCCTGAGGGTTGGAAGAGATGACCTCGGTCAGCGAGGCGATGTTGACCGCCTGACTTGCCTGAAGAGGTCCCGTTGTTTGATTGAGTCCGGCCGTCTGACAAGCGGCCAAGAACAATGCTGCTGCCACGACCAGACCCAGTCGCGCGCCGACATTGCGCGCGTTGCTCGCCAAGCTGGGGCTAGTATCGCGCGCTTTGGCAGGACCATACAGGTATCGGGGGAGCGGGGCACTGACCATATCGACAAGCCTAAAACGTGAGCTGTTCAGGGCGCATGCCGCGCTAACGACCATCATGCCCCAGTGGGCACCTGATCTCGTTGAATGATCATCCTAGAAGTGCCACTGCACCGATCGGGTGATCGTTTATTCTGGCAGAATTGGGGCCGGTTTAGCGGCGGCCTTTGCCCGGGAGCAGGCCTTCGCGCTGCGCGCGTTTACGGGCAAGCTTGCGTGCGCGGCGAACGGCTTCGGCCTTTTCACGCGCTTTCTTTTCGCTGGGCTTTTCATAATGACCGCGAAGTTTCATTTCGCGGAAAATGCCCTCACGCTGCATTTTTTTCTTCAGCGCTTTGAGCGCCTGATCAACATTGTTGTCCCGAACGAGTACCTGCACGTGTCATCCTGTCGTTGTCGCCCTTCACAGCCTTTGAGTGCTGCAAGGAGGCGGAAAAAGCTTGGGTTTTCGCTGCGTTGCAAACTCAACAAGGGTTGTGCGCCAAAGCGACCATTGTCATAGCCATGGCGGCCCGAGGGCGTGCCTCATCAAACCTGCAATGCGGAATGAGGTGCGCGGATACCAGATTGTCGGCGCATTGTCCACAAAGGAGGGTGTCTTTTCCGTTTGTGGATCAGCGTGGTGCGATTTGCGTGATGTGACCCATTTTCCGGCCTTTGCGCGCTTCGGTCTTCCCGTAAAGATGCACCTGAACGTCGCTGGCGGAGAGGAACTGGTCGTACCGATTCTCATCCTCACCTATCAGGTTTGTCATCAATGCATCTGAATGACGATCTGTGCTGCCGAGCGGCCAGCCGGCAATCGCGCGGACGTGGTTGTCAAACTGATCACACAGGCATGCATCCATCGTCCAATGACCTGAATTGTGGACGCGCGGTGCGATCTCGTTGACCAGTAAGGCATGTGTCTCGGTTACGAAAAACTCGGCGGTGAGAACGCCGACATGACCCAAGGCGTCAGCGATCCTGATGGCTGCGGTTTGAGCCTGTCGGGCTAAATCCGCCGGCACCTTGAAGTCGGTGAAGCAGCCGACAGCCGACGTGTCGAGAATACCGCTTTTGTGTGTGTTCACCGGGATATCATAGGAGGCGGCGGTGCCGTTACCTGCTCGCACGATGATGGCCGATATTTCGGCAATGAAAGGGACACGGGTCTCCAAAACGGCGGATTTTTCGCCAATCGATCGCCAGGCTGCGAAGCAGTCTTCGTCGCCTTTCAAGCTTGCCTGGCCTTTGCCGTCATAGCCAAGGCGTCGCGTTTTCAGGATTGTCTCACGCCCCAGTGCTTCATGGGCAGCCGCAATGTCATCAGACCGGTCGACGGGGGCATAGGGTGCGACGGCAAGGCCCAAATCTTCCAGAAAGCGTTTCTCAATGAGCCTGTCTTGGCTGGTCTCCAGCGATGCAATGTCGGGCCGGAGCGTTGCCAGATTTTGCAGAATGTCGAGGCTTTCGCGCGGGATGTTCTCGAATTCGTAGGTGATGACGTCGCACGCCCGCGCGAAAGCCTTCAGCGCCGTTTCGTCGGTGTAGCTGGCGCGGGTCTGTTGTGCACTGACCTCCGCGGCTGGAGGCGCGCCTTCGGGATCGTAGATATGAACGTGAAGACCGTAGCGCGCAGCCGCTAAGGCCATCATGCGGCCAAGCTGGCCCCCGCCGAGGATGCCGATCGTGTCGCCAGGTTGCAGGCTGGTCATTCGGCTGGATCGTCAAGCGGTGCTTCGCTGACGGCTTCGGTGCGTGCCTGACGCCAGGCGATCAGTCTTTTGCTGAGTTGAGCATCCGACAGAGCCAGGATGCTTGCCGCCATAAGCCCAGCATTGCTGGCCCCTGCTTTGCCAATGGCCAAAGTCCCGACGGGGACGCCTGCCGGCATTTGAACGATCGACAGAAGGCTGTCCTGGCCCTGCAAGGCTGTGACCGACACCGGGACGCCAAGCACCGGGAGCACCGTCATGGAAGCGACCATGCCTGGAAGATGAGCTGCTCCACCAGCACCGGCAATTATGACCTTGAAACCCTGCTCCGCTGCGCCTTTTGCGAACGCCGTCATACGATCCGGTGTGCGGTGGGCCGATATGATGCGGCTTTCATAGGCGATCCCCAATTCATCCAATCGATCAGCCGCATGGCGCATGGTCGGCCAATCAGATTGACTGCCCATGATGATGGCAATGGGGGTGGAATCGGTCATGTGAGGCTCGTGAAACTGTGATTCAGGCGATGTGCAGCGGCTTAAGCGATGATATCGGGGAGCAATTGGTCTTCCAGCTCGATGATCCGGTCTTTCAGGACCAGCTTGCGCTTTTTCAGACGCTGAATCTGCAAGTGATCGGCTCGACCGGTCTCATAAAGCGCCTCAATGGCGGCGTCGAGATCGCGATGTTCCTGCCGGAGTTTTGCCAGTTCTTGGCGTGCGTCCTGATCGTCGTTGGAAGGCGTCGGAGTCATGAACCAGAAACTCGGCGGAGGGTTTCCAAGAAGTGAATTTTTGAGCGGTTAGCGATACCATGGCGATGTACGCTATGCCATAGCCCTGTCGCCTTGTGCATTACCATGTCGATTGCAGCCGGATTTTCGTCCCAACAGATGATTTTCGGTAATGTCAAGCTGTACGTGAAAAATCGACTGTGGCAGCCTCTAACGGTTAACGAAGAGGAGGTCTGAATGACGGTTGAATCTCATCTCGCCGAATTGGAGCGGCGGCACCTTGCTATCGATACTAAGATTGCTGACGAAGAGCGTCGACCGGCCCAGGATGGGCTCGAAATCGCCGCGCTGAAGAAGCAAAAACTGAGTTTGAAGGATGAGATTGAGCGTTTGCGAAAAGAGGCCGTTCCCGAACGGACCAATTGAGCACGCGTCTGTTTAACCAAGACCATACCAAGCCGTCTGACGTGTTCGTCAGGCGGCTTTTTTGTTGGATGGCTGCTTTTCGTTTGATGAAGCTCATCACCTTTTGCCCATCTTGCGCGCTACAAACGGTTTGGGCACATCTGTGGCCAAACATAAATGAACAGCAGGGCGAAGCCATGCAGGGGGAAACGTTATGAGTGCTGCGGTTACAACAAGCGACTATCGCGAGGTCTACAAAGCCTGGCAGGACGATCCTCTGGCCTTCTGGGCTCATGCGGCCCAAGGCATTGACTGGGTGCAGCCGTTCGACCGTGTCTTTGACCCGAGCCAGGGTGTTTATGGCCGCTGGTTCCCCGGAGGTGTCTGCAACACGGCCTACAACTGTCTTGACCGGCACGTTAAGCATGGTCGCCGTGGTCAGGCTGCGCTGATCTATGACAGCCCGATCACCGGGGCCAAGAAAACCTACAGTTTTGAGGATCTGCGTGACGAGGTAAGCGCGTTTGGTGCGGTGCTCAAGAACCTCGGCGTCGGCAAGGGGGATCGCGTGGTGATCTACATGCCGATGATCCCCGAGGCGGCCATCGCCATGCTCGCCTGCGCGCGAATAGGTGCCATCCATTCGGTTGTCTTCGGTGGATTTGCTGCCAGCGAGTTGGCGACCCGGATCGATGACGCCCGGCCGAAGGCTATCGTTTCGGCGTCCTGCGGTATCGAGCCAAACCGCGTGATCGCTTACAAGCCGCTTCTTGATGAAGCGATCGAGATTTCTACACACAAGCCGGATCTTTGCGTGATCAAGCAGCGCGAGCAGTTGACGTGTGATCTCACGGAGGGCCGGGACCACGACTACGACACCGTGATTGCCGATGCCAGCGCACGGGGCTTCGACAGCGATCCCGAACCGATGGATGCAACCGATCCACTCTACATTCTTTACACATCGGGCACGACGGGCGTGCCCAAGGGTGTGGTGCGCGATCATGGCGGTCACATGGTGGCGCTCAACTGGACGATGCATGCCATCTACAACATGCAGGCCGGTGATGTTTTCTGGGCGGCGTCCGATGTCGGCTGGGTGGTTGGCCATTCCTACATCGTTTACGCACCGTTGCTGGCGGGCTGCACCACGATACTCTACGAGGGCAAACCAGTTGGGACGCCTGATCCGGGCGCTTTCTGGCGCGTCATCGAAGAGCATAAGGTCGGTGCGCTTTTCACCGCACCGACGGCGTTTCGCGCCATCAAGAAAGAAGACCCTGATGGGGCCTTCATCAAGCAATATGACCTGACCACTTTGAAGACGCTGTTCCTTGCCGGTGAGCGCGCCGATCCGGACACCATTCAGTGGGCAGAAGACAAGCTTGGCGTGCCCGTAATCGACCATTGGTGGCAGACCGAAACCAGCTGGGCCATTGCTGGTAACCCGATGGGTCTGGGCATGTTGCCGGTCAAACATGGCTCACCGACTGTGGCGATGCCCGGCTATGATGTTCAGGTGCTGGATGATGCCGGTCATCCGGTGCCGACTGGTACGCTTGGCAACATCGTGGTCAAGCTTCCGCTGCCGCCTGCCTGTCTGCCGACGCTGTGGAACAATGACGAGCGTTTCAAGGCGTCTTATCTCGAAGAGTTTCCCGGCTACTACAAGACAGCGGATGCCGGGATGGTTGATGAGGACGGCTATCTTTTCATCATGGCGCGCACCGACGACATCATCAACGTGGCCGGTCACCGGTTATCCACCGGCGGGATGGAAGAGGTGCTTTCGGGCCATCCGGCTGTCGCCGAAGCGGCCGTCATTGGTGTTGCCGACGGGCTGAAAGGCCAGTTGCCTGCTGGTTTCGTCGTCATCAAGGCCGGTGTTGATACGCCGTCGGATGTGCTTGAGAAGGAGATGATTGCGCTTGTGCGTGAGAAAATCGGCCCTGTTGCCGCTTTCAAGACCGTTATGGTGGTCGATCGTTTGCCGAAGACGCGCTCCGGCAAGATCCTGCGCGGAACCATGCGGCAGATCGCCGATGGTGAACCCTACAAGATGCCCGCCACCATCGATGACCCGGCGATCCTTGACGAGATCAGTGGAGCGCTGAAAGGCAAGGGGTACGCTGCGTAAGCATGGCGGGCATGTCATGTGACGTGATCGGTGAGCCCTGTTGTGCCGATGGTGCGCCGCAGTGTAAACGCGGCGCACTCCCTACGACCGGACTTAGGATTTTTCCATGGCTGTAAGTTTTGCACTGGATCGAAAAACAGCAATTGTCACAGGCGCGGCGCAGGGCATCGGTCTGGCGGTCGCCGAGCGATTTGTTGAAGAGGGGATGAAGGTCGTCCTCGCTGATATTGAGGATGCCAAAGGCCAGGAAGCGGTCGAACGTCTGTCGCGACTGGGTGAAGCAACCTATGTGCACTGCGATGTCGCCGACCGGTTGGACGTCCGCAATCTGATGGCCAAGAGCATCGAGGCTTACGGTCATATCGATGTGCTCGTCGCCAATGCCGGTATCGTGCACACGGCCGATTTTCTTGATGTCGACGAAGCCGATTTCGATCGTGTCATCGGCGTTAATCTGAAAGGTGTTTTCCTGACGTGTCAGGCCGTTGCCAAGCATATGGTCGAGCGGGTCTATGAAGGGGAGAAACCCGGCACCATCATCACCATGTCGAGCATCAATGCTGAGGTTTCGATTGCCAATCAGGTGCCTTATTCGGCCTCCAAAGGCGGAGTGCGACAACTGACGAAGGTGATGGCGCAGTCGCTTGCAGCTCACGGTATTCGCGTCAATGCCATCGGGCCTGGCAGCATCATGACCGAGCTTATGGAGGCCGTTGTTACCGACGATGAAGCGCGTGCAAAGGTCCTCTCGCGGACGCCCATGGGGCGGATAGGCGAGGCGGCGGAGATCGGTTCGATCGCTGCTTTTCTGGCCAGCGATCAGGCAAGCTATATTACCGGACAGACCATCTACGCCGATGGCGGACGACTTGGCCTGAATTATACCGTGCCGGTCCCGTCAGAAAGCTGACATGTCGATCTCAGGTTGCGAGATCATCGTCGGATGCTCAGGATTTTTCCTCGTCTGAGGTAACCGTCAACTCCTTCAGCTTGGCAAAGACAGAGTCAGCGTCGAGGTCATCATCACCAGCCCGTTCCTCTTCGGCCGGTGCCGGATCAGATGTGCCAAAGACCTCTTCGATACCCGCTTCCTCTTCGCTTTGAGTCTCCGTCGGCGCGGTGGCTGCAAGTGCCTCTTCAGCCGACAGCAGCACCGGACCGGCGGTGTCGGCCGATGGCGGCGCGTTGCGCGAGGCTTTCTGCACCTCCATATCCAGTTCGATCTGTTTACAAAGGCCCAGTGTGACCGGGTCCATCGGTGTCAGGTTGGCGGCATTCCAGTGTGTGCCCGAACGTATCGATTCAATTGTGTTCTTGGTGGTGCCGACCAGACGCATGATCTGCGCGTCTTTCAGTTCCTTGTGGTTGCGCAACAGCCAGAGAATGGCATTGGGACGATCATGACGGCGGGACACCGGCGTGTATCGGGGACCGCGTTTCTTGCTGGATGTCGCAACAACCGTCTTGGCAGGCTGGATCTTAAGCTCAATCGATGGATCGGCTTCAGCCGCGGTGATCTGCTCACGGGTCAACTGACCGGTCTGAAGAGGATCGAGGCCCTTGATGCCCTGCGCTGCTTCGCCATCGGCAATCGCTTTCACCTCAAGCGGATGCAGGGCGCATAGCTTGGCGATCTGATCAAAGGTCAGTGCGGTGTTGTCGACGAGCCAGACGGCAGTCGCTTTCGGCATCAAGAGTGTGTCGGCCATGGCCTCTGTCCTCACCAGTTGCACGATCCGTTCGCAGTGCAGACGCACAAACAGTTCGACTGTTCCTTGTCCAGCCTTTCAAAAAAGACGAGGTGGGCAAGGTCGAACATGATCAGATGTTCGGGAAATATGCAGCTAAGATACGTGTGCTTGGGCAAAACTGCAACGGGTTTCGATATTCCGCGCCGGGGAGCTGGGGAAACCGCCGCTCGACCTACGGTTTCAGGATGATCTTTCCCACGTGTTGCGAGCTTTCCATCCTTGCGTGTGCCTTACCTGCCTCATGCAGCGGAAAGACCGAATCCACAGGGATGGTCACATCACCTGCTTCGATGAGCGGCCAGACATGGTGCAGCACATCATCGGCCAGTTGTGCCTTGAAAGCATCCGAGCGCGCACGAAGCGTCGAGCCGGTATGAGTCAGCCGTTTCAACATGAGACGTGAAAAGTCAGCTTCCACAATGGCACCGTTCAGGAATGCGATCTGGACGATCCGACCTTCGACGGCCGCTGCCCGCCAGTTCCGTTCGATGTAGTCGCCGCCCACCATGTCCAGGATTACGTTGGCACCCTTGCCGCCAGTCGCCTGTTTCACACCGTCCACATAGTCTTCGCTCTGGTAGTTGAATGTGTGGTCGGCACCCAGAGCTTTCATCGCGTCGCATTTTGCATCAGATCCGGCGGTGGCCAGAACCGTTGCGCCATGGGCTTTGGCAAGCTGGATGGCCATCGATCCGATGCCGGACGTGCCGCCATGGACCAGAAACGTTTCGCCCTGCGCCAATCCTCCACGGTCGAACACGTTCGACCAGACGGTGAAAGCCGTTTCGGGAATACCTGCAGCTTGGTCCGGCGTCAGTCCAGTTGGGAGAGGCAGGGCATGACGCTCGTCGGCCACACAGTAGTCGGCGCAGCCGCCACCTGTAACCAGTGCCGTGACATGCGCGCCGATGGCATGGCGCTCGGCACCTTGCGCCGCCGCGACGACTTTCCCTGAGACTTCCAGACCCGGAATGTCACTTGCGCCTTTCGGCGGCGGGTAGGCGCCGACCCGTTGCAGGACGTCCGGTCGATTGATTCCGGCGGCGTACACTTCGATCACGATCTGATGGTCGTTCAGATTTTGTGGCATGGGGCGGGTCCCAGGGACCAGCACATCAGGCCCGCCTGGCCGGTCGATGGTCATGACATTGATGGAGGTGGGAAGATCGGCAAGACTGGACATGGACGGATCACTTGTTGAGGGCGTTGGCGACACGATAAGCTGCTACCCGAGGCATAGCGCCACCAATGCGCGTATTGAAGGGGATGAAGGCATGGATGTGGACCTGGAACCCAAACCCAAACCGACCATCACGGTTGGCGAGGATTTGTCCGATGCGTCCGTTGGTGAGCTTGCCGAGCGGATTGAAGCGCTCCGTGAGGAGATAGCGC
Source organism: Cohaesibacteraceae bacterium (assembly GCA_028281795.1). Lineage (GTDB taxonomy): Bacteria > Pseudomonadota > Alphaproteobacteria > Rhizobiales > MH13 > MH13. Next base: position 15,016 of record JANQJE010000223.1, read on the forward strand.
GTTGTGAGGACGCCATAAAAACCAAGGATGCGGCACGCTCGGCTGCGGATGCCGTGTTCGGTGCGCCCAGGGAAAAAGGGTAACGCAAGGTGAACCAAAGCAAGCAAGCTGGAGGTAAATAAAATCGCTAAGATGCCGAACGTTAAGACTCTGGAAACCTTTCCAGGTTACATTTCTTTCTAGCGGGTTATCCCGACAGTTTTTGAGCTCATGGTTGCTCATTGACGCCTCCCTGTTTTCAAACTGTTATTCCAGCCGTAGCGTTCGCTACGGCTTTTTTTTTGAAAGTTTGATGGGCATTCGACGGCAAATCTCACCAAGCGTTGTTAACCGAGCCTGAAGATGCTGAAGCCTCTGGCGGTCGTGCCGGTAGACGACGCGCCGAAATAAGCTATGCTTTCATTTGGAACATGCGTAACTCAGAGCAGGCAGAGAATGATGGATCAGACTGGCGGAAAGGAAGACGATCGTTTGGTTGGCGGCGAAGAACCGGTATCCTTCGCTGATCGGCTGGTCGGCTCGAATGCGTTTCACGATCTGTTTGAGCATGGCATGCAGCTGGT
>JANQJE010000232.1 GCA_028281795.1 Cohaesibacteraceae bacterium
CACGCGCAGAGCACAAACGCCAAGATCGTCAGCGGCCACATCGTCAAACGGCATGTCGATCCAAAAGTCGGTCCTTTGCGGCTTGCCGGGCAGTTGGAAGATCGTTGCGGATGTGACGTTGCCATCGGCAGCGCCTGCTTCCGTGGTTCGACGCCAGTCAAGCAGCGGGCAGTCATCGACACGGATGCGCCAATGCCCCTCTTCCGCAGCTGCAACCACCGCGCCTGCGAACGCGACGCGGGCATCGACGAGATCTTCAATCGAAGCCATTGGCTGGGTCGGTTGGTCATCGCTTGTGATGCCATCAGCGGTGATCGTGATGCGGGCGAACCGCTGGCTCGGCAATTCCGGCAGGGGTGAGCGGGAGCGGGCGAACGCCCGCAGAGCATTCAAGGACCCATGACCGATCAGACCGTCAATCGCGCCGCGATAATAACCGGCGTCGCGCAGATAGATCTGCAACTGACGCTTCAGCGGCTGGCTCCAGAACATGATCGTATCGCCAGCCGATGCCAGGTCGCGGCGGGCAAGCTCCAGCAAAGCATGGCCGGCAATGAACGGGTCCGGCACCAGTTCGGGATCATCCTGATCGTCATACGAGTACATGTAAGGCACAAGCGCGAGGGTGACGCCGCCATCAGCGGCCGCGCGCAGGTGGACGCGTGCACCGTCGACATCCCGAACGCCACCAAGGCCATCGAGAAGCAGAAAGCCCAGCTGATAGTGCGCACGCGCCACGCCAAGTTCGGCAGCCTGTGTGTGGAAGCGACGCGCCTCATCGTAACGGCCTGCCCATTCGGCTTCGACACCTTGCTGGTAGACCGCCTGAGGGTCCACTTCGACGGCCGCTTGCGTTGCTTCGTCCTGCGCCATGACGAACTTGGGGACAGCGCAAAAGCCCAACGCTATGAGCACCACAAACGCCGTGCTGCAGCGCCTGTGAGCGCCTTGGTTGTTCGACCCCACCGTCATTCCTTTCCTCGCCGTGTCTGTCCGTACCCCGACGATGCCAGAACCAGGTTAACTTATGACTTCTGGGCGAGCGGCTACGCGCCGTAACCATCACAGGTTTGTGATCATCCTAAACCGAAGGTTGCATCATAGCGGTCAAGAACATACTGGACCAGCATATTCATGTTTGATATATGCCCGTTCAGAATAAAGGATCTTGGCATGAATGTGCGCACACTTTGTCTGGCCATCCTGCATCATCAGGACGCCACCGGTTATGAAATCCGCAAGCTGTCGACGGAAGGCAAGTACGCCTATTTCGTTGATGCGAGCTTCGGTTCGATCTATCCGGCGCTTGCAAAGCTGGAAGATGAAGGTCTGGTGACATGCCGGCTGGAGCATCAGGACGGCAAGCCGGCCCGGAAGGTCTATTCGATCAATGAGGTGGGCCGCGACGAGTTGCGCCTCAACCTGAAAGAAAGCCCGACGCCGGATGTCTTTCGCTCAGAGTTTTTGCTGATCGGGATGTGCGCCGATCTGCTCGATGTCGGCGACATGGAACGGGCTCTGGACACGCATATCGCTCAGGTGGAAGCCGAGCAGATCAAGATTAACGAGATGAAAGCCGATCTGCCGGAAGGCGAGAACAATTGGCTGCACAATTACGGCATGACCTGCATGAACACCCAGCTGGATTGGCTGCGCGCCAACCGTGAGCGGATTCTACAATACAGCGCGTCTGTGGCGCGTGATGCCGACAAAGACGGCGCCGGTTCTCAGCCGGGCGCCATAACAATGCCCGCAGCTGCTGAATAAAACAAACACCTCTCCCCCCAAAGCGCTCCTTATAGCGGGGCGTTAAAAGACTAAGACACAGAAACGAAACCATCATGGCTTTTCCAATCAAGGTATCCCACGTTCTTGCCATCGGCCTGACAGCAGGCGTGGCTTTCTACATGCTGGGCGGCACAACAATGCTGTCCGGTCAGGGTCCCATTGACCCTGACAACCCGGTTCGCGCCAGCGACAATGCGGCGGACGACCCGGAACTGTTTGCAGTCCGTGCACGCGATTTCACGGCGCAGGAGCGCCCCAATGTGCTGGTCATGCGCGGTCGAACCGAAGCGGACGCCAGCGTGATGGTGTCCGCCGAAACGGGTGGCAGGGTCGTCGAGGTCGCCGTGCAAGAAGGCCAACAGGTTGCAGCCGGCGCCATGCTGTGCCGTCTCGACGAGGCCGCCCGTCAGGCCAGCGTCACGCAGGCCCGGGCCGCTCTGGCCCAGGCTGAAGTCGAGCTCAACGCCGCTCAATCGCTGGCAAGCGAGGGCTTTGGCGCACAGAACCGCGTACCTGCCCTGCAGGCAGCCTATGATGCTGCACAGTCCGGATTGGAGCAGGCGGAACTCGACCTTACGCGCACCACGATCACAGCCCCGATTGACGGTCTGGTTCAGCTTCCACTGGCCGATGTCGGAACCCAGCTTGCGCCCGGCGCGCTGTGTGCGACACTGCTCGACACCGACCCGCTGGTTATCACCGGGCAGGTCTCCGAGCGTGATATCGGTGCGCTTTCCGTTGGTATGACTGCTGATGTCGGTCTGGTGACCGGCGAAACGGCGACCGGCGAAGTCAGTTTCATTTCGGCCACGGCGGAGAGCGAAACCCGCACCTTCCGGGTCAACATCGATATCCCGAACCCTGATGGCGTCTTGCGCGGCGGTGTGACCGCCGAGGCACGTATCGCACTTCCGTTCACAGACGGTCACCTCGTGCCGCTTTCTACCCTGAAGCTGGACGACAACGGCAACATCGGCGTCAGCCTGCTGGACGAGAACAACGTCGTCAGTTTCCAGCCAGTCACGATCCTCGGCGATGAAACATCCGCCGCCTGGGTGGCTGGCCTGCCGAATGAAGCGCGCGTTATCGTTGTGGGTCAGGATTATGTGGTGCCGGGCCAGGAAGTTGCCGTGACGCTGGTCGAAGACGGTATCCTGCAAACCTCGCAGGCTCCGGTTTCCGGCTCTTCTGAGGAAGGAGCCACGCAATGATCGCGATGCTTGAAAACGTACTTGATCGTCCGCGCACGGTCATCACGCTGATGCTGGTGATCATTGCCGCCGGTGTCCTCAGCTACATCACGATTCCCAAAGAGGCGAACCCGGATATCGATGTGCCGGTGTTCTATGTCTCGGTGGGTCAGAACGGCGTCTCCCCGGAGGATGCCGAACGGCTTCTCGTGCGGCCTCTGGAAACCCAGCTTCAGGGCTTGGACGGACTTGAGGAGATCACCGCTATTGCCTCTGAAGGCCATGCGGGCGTCGTGCTGGAGTTTGACATTGCTTTCGACAAGGACGAAGCGATGGCGGACGTGCGCGACCGTGTGGACCGTGCTCAGGCGGAAATGCCGGCTGAAGCCGACGAAGCGCAAATCTTCGAGACCAACTTCTCGCTTGTGCCGACGATCATTGTTGCCCTCTCTGGCGATGTGCCGGAGCGGACACTCTATGGTCTGGCCCGGGAACTGCGCGATGCACTGGAGAACATCAACACCGTGTTGGAGGCCAATCTGGTCGGCCACCGCGAAGAGATGCTGGAAGTCACCATCGATCTGGCACGTCTGGAAGCCTATGGCATTACCCAGAGCGAGCTGATCAACGCCCTTCAGTTGAACAATGCGCTGGTGCCAGCCGGTGTGTTCGACAATGGAAGCGGACGCTTCAACGTGAAAGTTCCGGGCCTTGTGGAAGAGGCGCGCGATGTCTTCTCCATCACCTTGCGCGAGTCCGACGATGGGCTGGTGCTCTTGGGCGATGTCGCCGAAGTGCGGCGTACGTTCCAGGACCCGGTTTCCTACACCCGGGTGAATGGCGAACCGGCCATCGCAGTCGAAGTCGTCAAGCGCCTGGGCACCAACATCGTGGAGAACAACGTTCAGGTTCGCGAGATTGTGGATCAGGTTTCGGTCGACTGGCCGGAGAGCGTCCATGTCGATTTCCTGGTCGACCAGTCGAGCTTCATCGATGAAGTTCAGGGGTCGCTTCAGGCTTCGATCGTGACCGCCATCCTGCTGGTCATGACCGTTGTCCTGTTCGCACTCGGTCTGAAGTCCGCCCTTCTTGTCGGCCTGGCTATTCCGACCTCGTTCATGCTCGGCTTCCTGATCCTCAGCCTCACCGGTCTGACCGTGAACATGATGGTGATGTTCGGCCTTGTTCTGACCGTCGGTCTTCTCGTGGATGGCGCCATCGTGGTTGTGGAGTACGCCGACCGGAAAGTGGCTGAAGGTGCCGAACCGAACGAAGCGTTCAAACGGGCCGCCAAGCTGATGTTCTGGCCGATTGTTTCATCGACCGCGACGACACTGGCCGCTTTTCTGCCGATGATTTTCTGGCCGGGCGTGACAGGTGAGTTCATGAGCTACCTGCCGATCATGGTGATCATCGTGCTGTCTTCAGCGCTTGTGACCGCCATGGTGTTCCTGCCTGTGACAGGTGCTCTGGTTGGCCGCGTTGCCCACTGGATGGGACAGCATGCGCTAGGCCTGATCACCGGCGCTCTGTCGCTTGCCATCGCGTTTGGTGCGGCGGCAGCTCTGCAAGGCGCCATCGTCGGTCTGCTCGGAATTGAGGTTGCCAATGGTGGAATGCCGCCTGCTGTCATGGCGCTGGCCATCGTTGCAGCGCTGTTGCTGTTCATTCCTTTGCGAACCGTCCTGGCGCCACTGGTGCGCTGGCAACAGCGGCGCGCGGCGGCGGCAGCGGAACTCAAGCAGGTCGAGGCCGCCAAGCTTTCCGGTGCCGATCATTTCGATCCGGACAGCATTCGCGGCATCACCGGTGTCTATGTGCGCACGCTGATCAGCTTTGCCACCACGAAGGTCGGCAATGTGGTCGCCATCGTCTGTGTGATCGCGTTTGCCGGCATAAGCCTTACCGCCTTCAATCAGGCGGGCAACGGAGTGGAGTTCTTCGTCGACGAGGAGCCGGACATCGCCGTCATGCTCATTTCGGGGCGCGGCAACCTAGCGGCCAACGAAGCGCGCGATCTTGTGATCGAGGTGGAGCATCGCATTCTCCATGTGAACGGCATCGAGAGCCTGATGACCACCACACAGCCGGTCGGCGGTGGCGGGGGCGGCGGCGATGCACTCGGTCTCACCGATGTTCCTCCGGACATGATCGGTCAGATTCAGATCGAGTTTGCCGATTATTCCAACCGACGTTCAGCCTCTGAGATTTTTGCCGAGATCGAAACGCTTACAGCCGATCTTGCGGGTATCCGTACCGAAATCCGTGAAATTGAGGGCGGACCGCCAACCGGTAAAGATGTGACGCTGGAAATTCGTGGCATCAACTATGACACGGTGCTGGCAACAACCCGCCATATCCGCGACTATGCTGAAACGGTGGAAGGTCTGCAGGATCTGGAGGACGATACGCCTCTTCCAGGCATCGAATGGCAGATTGCCATCGACCGCGAAGAGGCCGGCCGTTTCGGCGCGTCCATCGCAGCGGTGGGCCCGATGGTGCAGCTGGTCACGACCGGTATCCTGATCGACACCTATCGCCCGGACGATACGGACGAGGAAGTGGAAATTCGCGTACGCCTGCCGGAAGAGCAGCGCACGCTACAGCAGTTGGACGATCTGCGCATCCAGACCGCTCACGGTCAGGTTCCGCTGTCCAACTTTGTCGAACGCCAGGCTGCGCCTCGCGTTGCCTCGATCACCCGTATTGACGGGGCTTACGCCATGAGCGTGAAAGCCAACGCAGCTGAAGGCGTGGACTACAACGACAAGGTTGCCGAGATCGGGGCATGGCTGGAAACGCAGGACCTGCCGTCGGGCATCTCCTACCGCTTCCGGGGCGCTGATGAGGAACAGGCGGAGTCTGGAACGTTCCTGATGCAGGCCATGGTCGGCTCGCTGTTCCTGATGTTCATCATCCTGTTGACCCAGTTCAACTCGTTCTACCAGACGGTCCTAACCCTCGGCACTGTGGTGCTGGCGGTGTTCGGCGTGCTTCTGGGCATGGCGGTCACGGGCCAAGCCCTGTCGATCATCATGACGGGCACAGGCATCGTCGCGCTGGCCGGAATCGTGGTGAACAATGCCATCGTGCTGATGGACACGTTCAACCGTTTCCGGTCCGAAGGGATGGAAACCATCGAGGCCGCCATGAAAGCGGCGGCGCAGCGCTCCCGCCCGATCATCCTGACGACGGTAACAACCATTGCCGGTCTCATCCCGATGGCGCTTCAGATCAATCTGAACTTCGTCGACCGAGTGATCCAGGTCGGATCGATCACGTCGATCTGGTGGGTGCAACTGGCAACCGCGGTGATCTCGGGCCTTGCATTCTCGACGGTGCTGACGCTGGTCATCGTACCGGTGATGCTGTGCCTGCCGACGGTCTGGTCGGCAAGTTTCGCGGCATGGGACGGCTGGCTGATGCGCAATGTGGCACCCTACAGGACAGTCATGGGCGTCTACGGCCGCAGGCTTTCGCAGCCCGCATCGGCTCAAGGGCGGCGCGGCAAAGATGGCGGGCCGGCCAATGATGACCGCCAGCCTGATCTCACTCCGATGCCACAGGCTGCCGAGTAACGGCTGGCCGGTTCAGACCAAAGAGAAGGCCGCCTCGACGTGTT
>JANQJE010000242.1 GCA_028281795.1 Cohaesibacteraceae bacterium
TTTTTCAGCATTTTTCTTTACTTTTTAGTTCTGCACATAACCTTGAGAGTCGCAGAATTTTTCACTCCGTTTGTCATGCACACCAGCCTTTTAGTGGTCAGAACGCGGGTCTTGCCGGTGCCGGCACCTGCCAGGACGAGGACCGGGCCGTCGAGCGTTTCCACTGCGCGCAACTGTTCCGGGTTCAACCCTTCGAGCCAGGGTGCGTTGCTGCCAGCCAACGTGCCGCCGCGCGCAGCAAGAGCGCGTGCCGTAATGGAACCGGGGTCTGAGGTCGGATCTGACATGGGTCGGCTTTGTTTAGATCATGATTCGATTGGATACAGAGTAGCGAAGCTCCGCCGGTGCGTCGCCTGTTCGCTTCCTGTTCTCACAGACTTGCTATTTATGCTCTTCAATCGAGGCGTCAATCAGCGCCTCATTGAAATGGCGTAAGGCATCGACCTGCCGGGCATAGCCGACAATCTGGGAGACGGCCGCTGTGCGCACAACCGGTATCTCCGGCTCGCCGGTTTCGTCGAACACGCGCAAGGCGCGTTCAAGGGTGTCGGAGGTGAGCAGACGAGGTGCGCCTTCTTCCAGCGGTAGAGGGCGTTCCGACAGGTCGGGCGGTACGCGTTCCATGAACTCATTAACGCGGACCGTACGCATCAACTGGCTGTGAGGTCCGTCGGCGATGGCAAGGCCGCGGCTTTCCAACTGCCAGTAGAAGTAAGACCGTCCGTGTACGGCGATGGTGATACCGGTTGCGATGGATACGGTCAGAAGGAGCGCAATCGACAGAGTGTAGCCGCCCGTCAGCTCAAAAACGATCATGGTGGTCGAGAGCGGCGCACCGATCACGGCTGCAGCAACGGCCCCCATGCCCAGTATGGCATAAAGCCCTTCAGAGGATGCCATTTCGGGGAATGCGCTGGCGGCAATCAGACCGAAGGCACCGCCGGTCATCGCGCCAACATAGAGCGAGGGTGAAAAAATGCCTCCCCCGAAGCGCGAGGCAAGGCATATCGCCGTGGCAGCCGTTTTCACAACGATCAGCGTCATCATCAGATCGAGTGGCAACTGGTTGCGCAGTGCGAGGTCGGTTGCCTGGTAGCCTACACCCAGAACCTGCGGGAACCAGACACCGATGATCCCGACCGCCAGCCCGCCAACCACGGGGCGCAACCAGGTCGGGGCCTGTATGGTGCGGGCAACGTAATCGGTTCCTATCAAGGCATATTGGAACAGCACAGCAACAAGGGCGCACACGAGCCCGAGCATGGCGAAGGCGGGAAATTCAAAAAATGATGTGATCTGATGGTCTGGAATGGAGAAGGCGACGGCATCGCCAAAGTAGAGGCGTGAGATGATGGTCGCTGCGCCTGATGCGATCACGATGGCCGAGAAAGCGGACAGAGCATAATGGCCGAGAATGACTTCGTGGGCGAAAAGAACGCCCGCGATCGGCGCGTTGAACGAGGCGGACACTGCTCCGGCAACACCGCATGCCAGCAGCACGCGGTTCGATGAGCTTGGCAGTTGGAACAGCCTTGAAATACTGGCCGCAATGGTCGCGCCGAGATGCACAACAGGCCCTTCCCGCCCTGTGCTTGCTCCAAAACCCAGAGAACTGGCTGAAACGAGGGCGGATCCTATACCGGGCCAGAACCTCAGGCTTGTCTCAGGCGTGTGTTTGGCTTCGATGACGTCGGCGACACCGAGTGGGCGTTTTTGGGGCTGCACGTAATGCAGGAAGAGTCCAACCAACAGGCCGCCAAATGCGGGTACGAAGACAACCACATACCATGGAAGCACACGGGCAGCGCTTGCCACCTGTTCGCTCATTGTCCCGAGCCATGTCCATTGGACGGCACCAATCAACTCGCGGAAGGCGATAGCGGCAAGTGACGTACCGACACCAATGAGCAAGGAGAGGAGCCAGACAAGAGGCTGCTTCTTACGAAGCGCGTAGGCTATGTTCGGACGCGCCCAGATCAGGACGCTGTCAACGGTCTTTCCCAGAAGCTCTTTCATCACGGTGCGCGCGGGTTGGGAGACCAGAACGAACAAAGCAGTCTCCTCATAACAGTAGGGCGCGCTTTCTTGCGCATGCGCAATGGGTTATGGCTTTTTTTCCTGCGAAAGTTGTAGGCCGGCGGTAGGTTATGGGTTGCTTCTGTGCAAGGCTGTGACGAGTAAGCTCTCTTGCGCGCCTTAACTTTGACTTTTGATCTGACTATCGGCGGACAATGAATCGCTTTTTCCTCCTGTTGGGATCGCTGCTTCTGCTGGCGCTCACCACAGCGCTGATCGCGCCGCGTTTCATCGACTGGAGCAATTATACCGCCGTCATCGAGCAACAGGCGTCGCGGGTTCTTGGCCGTCAGGTCCATGTTTCCGGTGCGGTCGATCTGCGTTTCCTGCCTATGCCGCGCATCACCTTCTCCGATGTCGCGATTGCAAGCCGTGAAGACGGTTCGGAGCCGGAGTTTACCGTCGAACGGATGGAAGCGCTGATGTCGTTGGCGCCGTTTCTTTCCGGCGAGGCGCACATCGTCGAACTGACGCTCGAAGCGCCTGTCGTGCGTTTGTCGGCTTTGGATGATGGCGGTTCACGCGCGCCGAACGACGCGTTCGATCTTGGTTCGGTCCGTGTTGACGAGGCAACGATTGTCAATGGACGTTTGGAGCGTGTGACGGCTGACGGCAGCTTGCAGGTGCTGGTCGAAGGCTTGAACGCCAATCTGTCCGCACAGAGCCTGCTCGGACCATGGCGCGTCGATCCAGCGTCTGCAGTCATCGGCGGTGAGCGGGTTGGTCTGCGCATCAACACCGGCGCGTACAATGGCGAACGGCGCATGCGGATGCGTGTTGCCGTGCAACCAGTGGAACGGCATCTGGAAGTCACCGTCGACGGTCATCTGGACTGGTCGCAGGACCGGGCGCGCTTTGAGGGGCGGGGGGTTGCGCGCAGCCTCGATCTGCCGGACACGGAAAGCGACGACCAGCCTCTGACATGGCGTCTGGCGGCTGACGTCGTGGCAGCTCTGGATTCCCTGGAAGCCGAAGGCATTGAACTGACACTTGGCCAGGCGCGAGATCAGGCGTTTGTCCTGAATGGGCGCGCTCGGGCCAATCTGGGCGAGAGACCGGCTTTCAACGCAGAGATATCGTCCCGTCAGGTCGATCTCGACCGTATGCTTGGCGGCGGGGCGGCCAATCCGGTTGATCTGACCGCAGGTTGGCAGGCCGCCGGTTCCTTCGTGCGCTGGGTTGATCAGATGACCGTGCCTGGTGACGTCTCTTTCGATATCCCGGCCATTGTGCTTGGCGGCTCCGTTATCCGTGATATCGGGTTCAATGCCACCTATCGACCGGGTCTTCCTCTGTCGCTGGATGATCTCGTCGCCACGTTTCCCGGAGAGACGGTTATCGAATTCACAGGCGCGGTGGGCGCGGCCGGAGACGTCGATGGTACCGATCTGACGCTTGACGGCCTGATGACCCTCGATAGTGCGGCTCCCGACCTGTTCGTTGCCTGGTCGACCGGCCGACGCGACGAGGGCGGTACGTTCTCGCAATTATCGTCCGTCAGCCTTTCCAGCCGCGTCATCGCCGCGCCGGATGAGGTGGCCCTTGAGCGGTTGCGTGGCGAAGTGGATGACGCCGCCCTTGAAGGGTCGATGGTCTACCGTCAGGTTGCCGGACTTGGTGGTCAGCTGAATGTCGATCTGGATGCCGGTCGCTTTGATTTCGGGCTCCTGGCTGGGTTTGGACGCTGGCTCACCCATGCCGGAGGTGAGGCCGCTCTCGTTGACAGGCTGAATGCAAATCTGGCGATCGATGAACTTGTCGCAGGAGCAGAGAACCTTGGCGGTGTGACCGTCTCCGTTGCAACGACACCTGAACGTATTCGGGTGGATAAGCTGTCTGTCGGGGATGCGGTAGGCGCGAGTGTTTCTGCGACCGGGTACATCGACCGTGGCGCATTCCCGCCCGTCGGGACCTTTTCCATTGACGCGGATATGGAGCGGCTGGGTGGTCTTGTGCGTCTGGCGCGCGATCTTGTTGGAGATCACCCGCTTTTGCTCGACCTCGTGCGCAACGCTTCGCTCTATGAACCGGCATCGTTGTCCGGGAGCTACAATCATGATGCGACCAACGGCATGCAAATCGGTGTGACAGGGACACTTGGTGGCTCTGATGTCGAACTTCTGGGGGAAATGCCGCCGCTGGATGGGGCCGATGCCCTGCCAACCGGACCCAACGCTTTGTTCGAGCGCGCCGCTGAACTGCGGTTTACCGCGCGCGCGGATGATGCCTTTGCGTTGGTAGGTCAACTCGGCGTGCCGGCCCTGCCGATCGAGTTGATGGATGAGGGGACGGTGACGGCCACACTGGTCAGCGACGGCGAGGAAGCGCCCACTGTGCGATTTGCCTTTGATGGACTGGACACATCTGTCCGCCTTGATGCGGTGCTTTCTGGCGATGCCGAGCAAGGCGTGACAGGCCTGGCCGGCACTGGTTCTGTTTTCGCCGGCGATGTGGCGCAGATCGGTTTGATGGCCGGTATGGCTCTGCCTGGCTTGTTCGATCCAATCAGCGCGGCAGCTGGCTTCGATGTTGCTTACGACGTTGCAACGCAGACGGCAGAACTGGCGGGCCTTTCGGGAGATTTTGCCGATGTGCCGATCCGCGGGTCGGGTAGCGTGGTACGCGGGCCGCTTGGCACCAAGCTCTCATTTGATCTCTTTGCTGACCGGATTGACTTGCGCAGCCTGATGGCCGGCTTCCTTGGCCCGGCTGCATTCGATGTTGGCTTCAGCCCTCGTTGGCCGGAAGGACCCCTTGTGTTCAATCCGATGCCTGCCGATTTGACGCTTCATCTGCGTGCTCCGCGTTTGCATCTTTGGGATGGTTTGACGACGCTCAACGGACGTTTCGTGCTCGCAGCCCAGGAGGGTGCCATCACGCTCGATGAGCTTAATGGCGATCTGTTCGGCGGTGCGCTCACAGGGCGTCTGGTGCTGCGCGATGCCGATCGCGGGGCGATTGCCGATGGCCGCCTGGCATTGCGTGATCTGGATGTGTCGCGCCTTGCCTGGGAACGTGACGGTCAGCCGGTGATGACGGGCCGCCTATCGACCAGTGTCAGTTTCGAAAGCTCCGGCGGTTCTATGGCGTCCCTGATGTCGGCTTTGACCGGTGATGGGACGATGGCGCTTGAGGACGTCTCAGTTTCAGGTTTGGGACTGACGGGTTTCTCGCGCATTCTGCAGGCTTCGGATGCTGGTCTTTTCGACGAAGACGCTGATCTGGGAGCCGCTTTTGCCGATGCGTTGAGTGCCGGTTCGATGCATATCGAGGAGGCGGATACGCCGCTTAGTCTTGTCGGAGGCGTTGCGCAGTTCCGCAATCTTTATCTGGAAGGTGAACGTACCTCGCTGCGTGGTGGTCTTACGCTCGATCTGTCTACCAATCTGGTGGACGCCGATTTCTCCTACGCAGCGACCGACGGACCGGGCGACGTTGAGTCCATGCCGAATGTTGGTTTGTCCTTCAGCGGGCCTCTTGATGCGCCTTTGCGCGAACTTGATGTGTCGCAGATTTCAAGTTTCCTGAACGTGCGCCAGCTCGAAATGGAAATTCGACGAGTTGAAGCACTGAATGCCGAGATTCTGGAGCGGGAGCGGCTGTTGCGTATCATGGCGGCTGTCGACCTGGACCGGGACCGCCTGGAAGCGGAGCGGGCCGAAGCCGAGCGTATCGAGGCTGAGCGTCTGGCGGCCGAGCAGGCGGCGCGCGAGGAGGAAGAGGCGAGGGAACGGGCCCTGCGCGAGGCGATCCAGGCACGCGAGGCAGAACAGCGGGCTTTGCCAAGCACCCCTTCCGCCCTTGAACTTCCCGATCTTAGCTTGCCGGACCTGGGTGAGCCGATCGTCGTGCCGTCCAACCCACTCGATTTGGGTGAAAGTCCGCCACAGGCTACATCGGAGCCGCTCGACCTCTCGCCGCAGTGATGCTGACCATCTGGGTGTTTAGTCCGCCAAAGCGCTCACTCGTCCTTGCCGGACCAGTTGTGTGTTCAGATCGGCCAGAACGGCCAGCCTCAACTGGCTTGCCAGATTGCTGTCAGGTGACCGCGCATTGTCGATTGTGCGGATGAAAGCGGCCAGGCTGACCCCGGTGTCCTTGGCCAGCCGCTCCACTTCGGCCCAGAATTCCGGCTCAAGTGCGATCGACGTGCGATGTCCGGCAAGGCTGACAGATCGTTTGACAAGCATCGGCGTGCTACGGCTTTTCAGGGTCGCGTTTGTGGCCGTCCAAATGTCGTTCAGCAGTCTCTCTGGCGCGCCGGTCGTCAAGCTTTTCCGCTTTGGTGCGTCCATGCAGATGGCGGTTCTGATCGGCCACCTTGTCTTTCTCTCGGCGGGCTTTCGCTTTGCGTGCCCGACGCAGATTGATGGCTCCGTCAGCCATCAGGATGGCGCGATCATCTTGGCTGGAACGACAATGGCATCAAAATCATCTTCGGAGATGCCCAGCGCCAGCGCTTCGACTTTCAGTGTCGTGCCGTTCTTGTGTGCGTTCTTGGCGACCTTTGCCGCGAGATCGTAGCCATACTTCTCCTTCAGAGGGGTCACCAGCATCAGCGAGTTGGCAAGGCCTTTCTCGATGTTGTCGAGGCGCGGTTCGATGCCGACCACGCAATTGTCGGTGAACGACACGGATGCGTCTGCCAGAAGACGTACGGACTGGAGGAAGTTATAGGCCATCATTGGATTGTAGACGTTGAGCTCGAAGTGACCTTGTGATCCGGCAAAGGAAAGCGCGGCATTGTTGCCGTGCACATGCGCACAGACCTGTGTCATCGCTTCGCACTGGGTCGGGTTGACCTTGCCGGGCATGATGGATGAACCCGGCTCGTTTTCCGGCAATGCCAGCTCACCGAGGCCCGCACGGGGGCCGGAGCCGAGGAAGCGAATATCGTTTGCGATCTTGAAGCATGACATCGCGACGGTCGTGATCGCACCATGGGTGAACACCATGGCATCATGGGCGGCCAGCGCTTCGAATTTGTTCGGGGCTGTTGTGAAGGGCAGCTTCGTAATGGCGGCGATTTTCTCCGCCACTTTTTCAGCGAACCCGACGGGAGAGGCAAGGCCGGTTCCGACCGCGGTGCCGCCCTGAGCCAGTTCCATGAGCGCCGGCATCGTGCTTTCGATCCGGGCAATGCCGTTGGTGAGTTGCTGGGTGTAGCCGGAGAACTCCTGGCCGAGCGTTAGCGGCGTTGCATCCTGCGTATGCGTGCGGCCGATCTTGATGATGTCTTTCCATGCTTCGGCTTTGTCGTTGAGCGCATTGCGCAGATACTGCAAGGCGGGCAGCAGGCGATGATGAACCTCTTCCGCGCAGGCGATGTGCATAGCGGTTGGAAATGTATCGTTCGACGACTGCGACATGTTGCAGTGATCGTTGGGGTGAACGGGTGTTTTAGAGCCCATCTCGCCGCCAAGCATCTCGATGGCGCGGTTGGAGATGACCTCATTGGCGTTCATGTTGGACTGGGTGCCGGAGCCTGTCTGCCAGACGACCAGTGGAAAATGTTCATCCAGCTTGCCTTCGATCACCTCTTGTGCCGCTGCAACGATGACCTTGCCCAGTTCGGGATCCATCTTGCCGAGATCCATGTTGGTTTCTGCAGCTGCCCGTTTCACGATACCAAGTGCGCGAACGATCGGCGCCGGCTGACTTTCCCAGCCGATTTTGAAGTTGCCCAGCGAGCGCTGTGCCTGAGCGCCCCAGTATTTCGAGGCATCAACTTCAATGGGGCCGAACGTGTCGGATTCGGTACGTGTCTTGGTCATGATCATTCATCCTGAGAAAAGGCGCGCGCCCGTTTCAAGAACGGTCACTTTCGGGCGTGACCTATCATGCAGCGAAGAGGAACACTATCAGTCAGGCGGGTAATCAGCGGGAAAGAGATCGGACGAGGTCAGCTTTTCTTGCGGAAGGCGTCCAGCGAAACCACATCGGCAGATTTTTCTTCGCTCTCGCCGTCGTCATCGTCCGGTGTGTCCGTGTTGCCGGGCATATCCGACGTGGCTGTCTCCAGCTTGACAGGTGCGTTGTCAGCTTCGTCTGCCGGAAGCGGTTCGGCCGGTTCGCCGATCATTTCCTCATCGTCCACCAGCAGCGTTTCGAACTTCAGTGCAAAATCCACCGACGGGTCGGCAAAGCCTGTTACGGACGAGAACGGGATCAACAAACGTTCCGGCACACCGGAAAAGCTCAAACCCACCTCGAACGTCTGCTCGGTGACTTTCAGATCCCAAAACTGATGCTGGAGAACGACGGTCATTTCTTCAGGAAAGCGTTGCCGAAGAGCCGAAGAGATGCGCACGCCTGGAAGGCGAGTATCAATGGTGATGTAGAAGTGATGTTCGCCTGGAAGACCTGTGGCGGCGATTTCTGTCAGCACCTGACGCACCACGCCACGCAGAGCATCGCTGACCAAAACATCATACCGGATCAAATCATCGGACATGAGTCGCATACTGCAACGCTTCGATAGGCTTGCAAAGGGCGATTTGCGTCAACATGCCCGCGCAATGATGACGTTGGCGTGACATCGCAGTGTTATCGGTGGCCGCGAAGGAAAGAGAGTGGAAGTGGAGGCTTCTGTTGCCAGGTGCCTCCGGACCCCGCCTACAGGTGCTAACCCGGTAGGAGTTTAAATCGGTATTTCAAGCTGCGTTACGCAGCCTGAGCAACCGGAGCATAGTTGTCGTTTGCAACTACAAAACGGTCCGATAACGGCGGAACCATGCCGAGCGAAAGAACACCCTTTACGCCCTCGTCGATCCTATTTCGCCCCCACAAAAGCTGTCCCAACGTGTTGGCGTTGCAACAGATTATGGTGGAGGCGCCGGGTACCGCCCCCGGGTCCGATAGGTTTATTACGATGACCATTTATCGCCATAGCCGGTTGCCCGGCATTCCTAATATAGACGGTTGGCGGCGCTTTTTCAAAGGTCTGTGTTGGTGCGTTGGAAAGCACTGTGATGGCGGCTTATGCGGCTGCAACGGCGCGTAAGAATGTCGACACCGTATCGTTCAGGCGCTGTGTATTCTCGGTGACGGAACTGGCCGCATTGTTCACATCGTTGGCGTATTCTGTCGTCTGGGTGGTGCCTTTGGTGACGCCGGTGATGTTGCCGACGACACTCTGAGTGCCCTGGGCGGCCTGCGTGACATTGTGGCTGATCTCATCGGTGGCTGCGCCTTGTTCTTCGACCGAGGCTGCGATGGCCGACATGTATTCGTTCACTTCACCCATCGTGGTGGTTATGTGATGGATTGCGGTCACGGCATCTTGAGTTGATGACTGAATCTCGCTGATCTGCGTCGCGATTTCCCCGGTAGCCTTGGCCGTCTGATTGGCAAGCCCTTTCACCTCAGAGGCTACCACGGCGAACCCCTTGCCGGCTTCTCCGGCACGCGCCGCCTCGATCGTCGCGTTCAGGGCCAGAAGGTTTGTTTGCTCGGCGATTTCCTGAATGAGCGAAATGACATTGCCGATCTTGCCCGCAGTTTCTGCAAGCTGTTCGATCTGGCTGTCGGTGGTCCGTGCATGTTGCGTGGCATCGTCAACAACCTGTGTTGTTTTTTCTACCTGACGCCCAATTTCGGTGATCGATGCCGACAGCTCCTCGGCTGCCGCAGCGACCGTCTGAACATTGGTTGAAGCTTCCTCGGACGAGGCTGCCGCGCTAGCGGCTTCTTCGTCGGTGTTCATAGCGATCTGGGTCAATGCATTGGCGGCCGACGTCATTGTATCGGCATTGGCCGAAACAACATGGACCACCGCTTCGACGTCCTCGTGAAACTGATGGATCAACGTGTCGATTTGCTGCTGACGCGCGTCCCGTTCAGTCGCTGCATTGGCGGTTTCCCCTTCTAAACGCTCGCGTTCAAGCATGGCGTCGCGGAAAACCATCACGGCTCTGCTCATATCGCCGATCTCATCGGCGCGTCCTGTTCCAGCGATCTCAACGGCGGTATTGCCATCGCTCAACTGACGCATTTCGTTGACGAGTGTGTTGATAGGCCGGGTCATGGATCGGGAGAGGACGATGCCGACGGCGGCCACTATGGCCAAAAGAATACCGCCGATGAGCGCCATACGATTGCGGATGGCGTAGACCGGCTGCATCATTTCCTCGACTGACTTCATTGCAACAACGGCATAAGGCGTCCCGATAAACTCGAAACTGACGGCATGCGCTTTCAACTCGGTGCCGCGATAAAACTCAGCATTTCCCCAACTATGGCCTTGTGTGAAAGCCTGGTCGATGAACTCGGCGTCGAGTTGCGTTGTGAGAATGTCGTTGACGTCCGCAGTACGAACAGAGTCGTTGCGCAACAAACCATCCTGCCCGATCAGGGCAATTTCTCCGCTCGCGCCAAGCCCTTCGGCCTCTGCAAACACGGCATTGATGGCATCAATCGGCATTTGATAAGCGAGCACGCCGATCTTCAGTCCATAGTTGTCGAAAACCGGATGCGCGATGAAGCTTGCGGGGGCATCAGCGCTTGGTCCGTACGGCTCAAAATCTTCGAAAACAACGGGTTCATCCGCCGGTGCGGCCATGGCCGCCCGATACACTTCTCCCAGATCGGTGGATGCCCATTCTCCTGCATCCGGTGTTGCGAAGTTCGTTGCGTAGTCACGTTCCTTGAACACCGAATAGATAAGGTTGCCTTCTGTATCGAACAGAAAGACATCGTAATACCCGTTGTTCTGCTGAAGCTGGCGAAACCAGGGATGGAAGTTGGCGTGAACGGAATCGTAAATCTGACCGGACTCAGCCCGGTCCAATAGATGCTTTTCACCCATCGGGTTCGGATTGTCATCGATATAGGCTGCTTGCAGCACTCCCGTGGGATTGTCGATCACATTCCAGGCGCGTGAGAGGCCAGAGATCGCCTGCGCCGTTAAAGGATTGGTTGCGACAGATCGCAGATCGCGTTCGATGGTTTGAAGGTAGGTTACGAATTCATCACGGGCGCTTTCGGCCGAAGTCGCAATATGCGCTTCAGCCATCTCTGTCTTGCTGGAGCTTGTAGTCATGTAACTCGCAGCGCCAATTCCTATGCCAACGGCCATTGCACTGCCCACAATGACAAGTGGTAACTTTCTGGAAATTCTGGAAATCTGTCGCATTACTTCCTCCGAACAGACGCAGGCGAACTCTTGAAGTCCGCAAATATGGAGGCCCCACTGAACTCATCGGATTGAAAGTAAATCCGCTAGGGTTAATCCCGCGTTATACTCATTTTCTGATTGTTTTTGTTCCCACGGAACGCAAAATACTTGTATAGGTAGTATTTATTCATTTTCACCCGTCATACGTGTAGATCGCGAAGCTCCCACGCTTTCGTGACCGGTATGGCATCGGTGGTGATTAGACAGTCGACGGGGCTTTGAAGAAAGTGAGAACAACATCAGTCATCACACGAGAGATTGTCATGAACCGCATATCAAAACCCTTTGTCGCTGATGCGACGACAACTGATTTCCAGCCGACGCGGCGACGGGCTTTTCAGCTCGTCATTCTGGGACTGACCGCTGCGACAGCCACCATGATCAGTGCCCGTTCGGCGCGTGCCCGTATCTTCACTGGCTTCATTGAAGGGACGGCCGTCGGCGGTTATGACGCCGTTGCTTATCACACGCAGGGCGAGGCCGTTCCCGGCGATCCTTCGATCACGCTTTCCCATGAAGGCGCGACGTGGAGATTTGCCAGCGAGGCCAATCGCGCGGCATTCGAGGCGGACCCTAGCGCTTACGCTCCCGAATATGGCGGGCACTGTGCCTGGGCGGCGGCACAGGGCTACTTGGCCCAAGGTGATCCGGAAATCTGGCGTATCATCGATGGCCGGCTGTTCCTGAATGCAACCGAGGGGGTCAACCGGCGGTGGCTGCGCAACCTGGATGCCTTCATTGTGCAAGCTGATGCCAACTGGCCGAGTCTGAAATAGGTTATGGCCGATCGCTCAAGGTGACGTAACGGTCATTCAAGAACCGCTCTCTCCTGCCTGTTCCCAGTGGACCGATGTCGGTTGACGGCCTCCATTAAGGCTGTTCAACATCCGGTGTGCGGGGGTTCCGGCGTCGCCTGGATACACGCTTCAGGTGACGGATTGACAGTAAGGGAGAGCGGTCAATGGCCGATTATCTAGCTGATGTGAAGAAGTTTGCGTCCAACGTCGATGAGGCGGCGGTGGACGGTATTGTACGACATCTGGGGATTGCATTGCGCAGCCGCGATGCATCGCTTGTGTCGTGTTCTGATCCAACGGAACTTGCGCGCGTCCGGGATGGTTTCTGCCGCAAGAAACTGGCGCTTTCAGAGTCTGACGATGCCGTGGATGGCGCGCTTAAGGCCGTCTGCGAAAAAATGAAGGGCGATAACTCCAAGGCTCGCGTGACCTTTTACTACCTGCTTGCCGAGCATTACGGAAAGCTGGAGGTTTTCCACAAAAAGGCATAGACTTTGTCGACGATTCCCGACCGCGATGCGGTAGAGTTGAAGGGCGCGTTGCAGGACTTGTAGCGCGCCTTTGCTTTTGAGGAGCGAAGTCTTCCCGGAAAGCCTGTGCCTGGAGGTGGTTGATGCGTGCCTATCATGATCTTCTCGACCATGTGTTGAATACCGGCGTCACCCGGATGGATCGCACCGGGACCGGCACGCGTTCTGTGTTCGGCTATCAGATGCGCTTCGATCTGGCGGAGGGGTTTCCGCTGGTCACCACAAAGAAGCTGCACCTTCGTTCGATCATTCACGAGTTGTTGTGGTTTCTCGCCGGCGATACCAACATCGGTTATCTAAAAGACAACAAGGTTTCGATCTGGGATGAATGGGCCGACGAGAACGGCGAACTCGGTCCTGTTTATGGCAAACAGTGGCGGTCCTGGGCCACGCCATCGGGCGAGAGCATCGACCAGATTGCCAGGCTTCTGGATGGCTTGACGCGCAACCCCGACTCACGCCGGCATATCGTTTCGGCCTGGAATCCTGCCGATGTGGATGAAATGGCGTTGCCGCCCTGCCATTGCCTGTTCCAGTTTTATGTTGCGGAGGGGAAGCTGTCCTGCCAGCTCTATCAGCGGTCAGCGGACATTTTTCTTGGGGTCCCTTTCAACATTGCTTCCTACGCGCTGCTCACCCACATGATTGCTCAGGTTGTAGGGCTTAGGGCGGGTGACTTCGTGCACACTTTTGGCGATGCTCACCTTTACCTCAACCATATTGAACAGGCCGAACTTCAGCTTTCGCGGGCGCCCCGTGCATTGCCGTCCCTCAAGCTTGATCCGGCGGTGACAGACCTTTTTGATTTCCGCTACGATCACATAGCGATTGAAGGCTATGATCCGCATCCGGCCATCAAGGCGCCGATTGCCGTTTAAGAGAAAGCAATGCTGACACTTTATCATGCGCCGATGTCGCGTTCAGGCACGATGCTGTGGATTCTGGAGGAACACCCCTATCTGGCGTGTGACGGGCCAGCACTGCCGGACTTTTTCCTGGCCGCCGCACTTTCCTTTGTCCGCTCTCTGTTGCTGGAGAGCCAGGCACCGGATGATTACGGCCAGCGAATGAACGAGCGCCCCATTGCGGTGCGTCTGCGGGGAGAGGGCTGACATGTCGATCGAGATTGTTTTGATTGCAGCCGTCGCGGAGGACGGCGTTATCGGTCGCAATGGCGATCTGCCGTTTCGCCTCAAAAGCGATATGCAACGGTTCAAGGCATTGACGCTTGGCCATCCAGTGTTGATGGGCCGGGCCACCTATGAGAGCATCGGCAAGCCTTTGCCAGGCCGCCCTACGATTGTGGTTTCAGGTGATCCGTCCTTTCGTCCCGATGGGTGCGAGGTTTATGATGACCTCGATACTGCGCTTGACCGTGCGAAAATGCTGGCTGATGGCCTTGGTAAAGAGGCTGTGTTTGTTCTGGGCGGCGGGCAGATTTATGCGCAGACGATTGGAGAGGCGGACCGGCTGGAAATCACGCATGTCGCGACGACAGCCAATGGCGATACGCATTTTCCTTTGATCGATGACCGCATATGGACGATGGAAAGACGAGAAACACAGCAGGCCGGACCACAAGACGAGGCCGATATGATGTTCACGACCTACGTTCGGTCTGCGCAAAATCCGGTATCATCTGCGACCAAATGAACCAAACTTAACCTACAGGCTCGAAAAAGCGCACCCAAACGCCTGTTCACTGTTGAAAGATGGGTGATTGCGGACCATGTCCATTCGCACAATCGCGGATATCAGTATGCGGTGTGCCGGCGCTTTGTGGGAGCGCTGCGCGCAATGCGGTGTCAGAAAGGAAACACATGCCTTGGAATAACCAAACGGGCAACAATGGCGGCCCATGGGGTGGCAGTGGCGGACCTTGGGGTTCGGGCGGGGGCAGTGGCCCTGGCCGGGGCAACAATGGTTCCGGTGGACCGGGTGGTGCGCAACCGCCTGACCTTGAAGAGTTGATCCGCAAAGGCCAGGACCGGTTGAAAACGATTCTTCCCGGGGGTGGTGGCAGCGGTGGTGCCGGCGCGAGCCGCGGACTGATTGCACTGGTGGTGCTGATCGGTCTTGTTTTCGTCGGCTACAACTTCTTCACGTTCCGTGTACAGCCCGATCAGTTGGGCGTCGTTCTGCGCTTTGGTGAGTTTGACAGACAGGCCCAGCCCGGCCTGAACTTCCGTCTGCCACCTCCCATCGAGCAGGTGTTCACGCCGTCGGTAACGACCATCAATCGCGCTGATATTGGCACGCGCGCCGATGATCCGCGTCGATCCGGTACGCGGGATGTGCCCGAAGAAAGCCTGATGCTGACCGGTGATGGCAACATCGTGGACATCGATTTTGCCGTTTTCTGGCGCATATCCGATGCACCCCTGTTCCTTTTCAACATTCAAAATCCGGAAGCTTCGGTTCGCGCGGTGGCTGAAAGTGCCATGCGCGAAGTGGTAGGACGCTCCGAAATTCAGCCACTTCTGACGCAAGGCCGTCAAATTACCGAGACGGCTGTCCAGGAACTCATGCAGGAAGCGCTGGACACTTATGGCGCTGGTGTTGAGATCACGCAGGTTCAGCTCTTGACGGTTGACCCGCCAAACCAGGTGATTGACGCCTTCCGCGACGTGCAGGCTGCCCGCGCGGACAATGAGCGCGTTCAGAACCAGGCGCAGGCTTATGCCAACCGGGTGATCCCGGAAGCGCGTGGTGAATCCGCCCGTATCCTTGAGGCTGCCAATGCCTATCGCGAGCAAACCGTTGCAGAAGCACGCGGTCAGGCGGACCGCTTCACCGCGGTGTATGAAGAGTATCGTCAGGCGCCCGAAGTGACGCGTCAGCGCCTTTACCTTGAGACGCTGGAGCGCATCTTCCGGGACAACGACAAGATCGTTCTGGACACCAATGACAGTGGACAGGGCATCGTGCCGTATCTGCCGCTCAATGAACTCAATCGCCGTACGGGAGGGACTCAGTAATGAGAAGTCTTTTTGGAGGCGTTGGCCTCTTCATTCTGGTGATCCTCGCCACTGCGATCTATTCGGCCATCTTCATCGTTGATGAAACAGAACAGGCGCTCGTGCTGCAGTTCGGTGAGCCAATCCGGGTTGAGAACGAACCTGGTCTGAAGTTCAAGCTGCCGTTTATCCAAAACGCGTCGTACTTCGATCGCCGTGTTCTGGATCTTGATAGCCCGGTGCAGGAAATCATCGCGGCTGACCAGGAACGGCTTGTGGTGGACACATTCGCCCGTTACCAGATCACCGATCCGCTGGCGTTCTTTCAGACAGTTGGCAGCATCGCCGGTGCCCAGTCGCGGCTTTCAACGGTCCTGAACTCGGCAACGCGTCGTGTTCTCGGTGAGGTGAATTACACGACCATCGTGCGTGATGACCGCGCTTCGCTCATGGCCCGCATCCGCGAGCAGGTAAACCGGGAGAGCCGCTCTTTCGGTATGGAGATCGTTGATGTGCGCATCCGTCGGGCCGATCTTCCAGAGGCGAACAGTCAGGCTATCTTTCAGCGCATGCAGACGGAACGTGAGCGTGAAGCCACTGAAATCCGTGCGCAGGGTGAA
>JANQJE010000261.1 GCA_028281795.1 Cohaesibacteraceae bacterium
TCCGTCATCCAGGCGGCAGCCTCCTGGGCAGCCCGCCGGACACCGGCCTGATCCTCGGCGCTCAGTTCACCCCAGCTTTCGGCGTTGATCGTGAACGGAATCGGGATCAGCTGATGACGGGTCAGGATGAGATAGTCCTGAACGTCGAAGAAGTTCTGGTTGTAGATGGTTGGAAGCGGATTCTCCTGCCCGTCGACGATACCCTGGGACAGACCCTGAAACAGTTCCGACAGGGGAAGCGGCGTTGGATTGGCGCCGAGACCGGTAATGGTCGCCAGGGACAGCGGGTTACCGACCGCACGGATTTTCAGGCCGTCAAGGTCCGCCGGAGTGCGCACCTCGGCTTCCGTGGTGGTCAGGGTTCTGGCGCCGAAATAGTAGTTGGCGAGAACGACAAGGCCGCCATTCTCCTCAAGCTCGGCATTCCACGTCTGACCGAAATCGGCATGATCGAGAACCGCGAGCTGATGGTCGTAGTTCTCAAAGACATAGCCGGCGGTGAGGATGCTGTAGCTCGACACAATGTCCGAAAGCAGCGGATAGGGCGTGAGCACGATATCCACCGCGCCGCTGCGCGAGGCGCCAAAAAGATCGCGCAGGCCGCCAAGCTGGGACGACGGGAAGACCTGCACCTCCACACGGCCATCGGTGTGCTGCGACACCAGGTCGGCAAACATGTCAGCCCCCCGGCCCGTCGGACCCGATGGCGCATGAATGTGGCCCATGCGCAGCGTGACGTCCTGCGCCAGCGCGATGCCGACGGGCGCGGTGAAGGCGAGCGCCCCACCGATGACGGCGGCGGTCCCCGCCCGGCCCAAGCTCTGGCCTACGCTTTGAAGTGTTATGCACATGGTTTGGTTCCTCCCATACTGTGCAGTTTTTCTTGTTATGTTCGATGCGGCGCGGCTTCCGACCCGGCTCTAGCCATGGGTCTTGGGCCGCGCCCCGCTAAGCGCTTCGTAGCGGCGCTTGGTTTCTTCATCAGGGGGATAGATGCCGAAAATGGATTTGCCCGAACGCACCTCATCCAGGACGAAGTCCTCAAACTTCTCCTGTGCGGCAGCGTCGGCGGCCACCTCGTCAGCCAGATGCGGGGGCACGATCACAACGCCCTCGGCATCACCGACAACGATGTCGCCCGGATAGACCGGCACCTTGCCGCACGCGATCGGCGTATCGATGTCGACGGCGTGATGATGAATGAGGTTGGTCGGCGCAGACCCACCGGCAGCGTAAACCGGCCAGTCCATCTCGGCGATGTTAGGCAGATCACGAAGACTTCCATCGGTGACCACACCGGCGGCGCCCCTCACCTGCATGCGGGTGAGCAAGATGTGACCGGCGGAGGCCGCGCGCGTATCGCCGCGCGTGTCCATCACCAGGACGTTGCCCGCCGGGATGGTTTCCACCACCAGGCGCTGGGGATGCGTGCGGTCCTCGAAGACATTCAACTGGTCAAGGTCCTCGCGCGCCGGGATATAGCGCAGCGTCGTAGCCGGACCGACCATGTTGGCTCCCGGCTGCGTTTGCAGTTTGACCCCCTGAACGAACAGATTGTGGAGACCGCGCTTGAACAACTGCGTCGTCAGCGTCGCGGTCGACACCGCTTTCAGACGTTCGAGCGTTTCTGAGGAAAGCGCAGAGGATTGCGGTTGTCCTGGTTCCAGCATGCGTATGAGCCCGGTCGAATAAGTTGTCTTACAACTTGACTCATTCTTTCATGTTGTCAACTATTTTTTGACAACTCGCTCCCCTTCGAACACGCGCTGGCGTGCGCCTTCGATGTGGGCCCGCATGGCATCCTCGGCACCTTTCGCATTGCGGGCCTCGATTTCTTCGAAGACCCGCTCATGCTCTTTCTGGACCAGCGACAGGCGCTCATGCGGCGCGAGCAGGGAAAGATTGCGGTTGACCGAAATGGCCGATGCGGTTGCATCTTCCAGCGACAACAGGGTCGTTTCGAAGAACGGATTGCCGGAGGCTTCGGCGACCGCGCGATGAAACGCGAAGTCGGCCTCAGTGCCGAGATCGCCGGATTTGACGGCTGCATCCAGCGCATCGAGCGCCGCCTTCAGGGTCTCCAGTTCCGCCTCGCTACGGCGGCTGGCGGCCAGGGCGGCGGCGGCCGGCTCGATGGCGGCACGGAACTCGAAACAGCGTTGAATATCAGCGATGCTGCCAAGCGGCGCGAACTGCAGCACGGCGGAATTGGGCTGTTGCTTCACATAGCTGCCCGACCCGCGCCTCACCTGAATCAGACCGTCATCACGAAGCTGCGCCAGGGCCTCCCGCACGACAGGACGCGACACGGAAAAGCGCTCGGCCAGCGCCGATTCCGTCGGCAGGCGGTCGCCCTCGGCGAACACGCCGCGCACGATTTCGGTGAGGATCGTCTCATAGACGTGCTTGCTGAGCCGCTGCCTCTGGAAGCCCTCGGAAGGCTTGCGGCGGGATGCGGCCCGGCCTGGTTCGCCTCCCCCCTCAAAAGGGTGGGCAACTGCCGTGGTTCGCCGATTGCTCATGCCTGCACCTTTCCCGTGGCCGCTGCGGATCACGCGGGAATTTGTCATACAACTTTCCAAGTCTCAAGCGTCAATCGCTGATGATGCCTTGTGAGAGCGGAGTGGCCGGTGCAGTCGAACGTGCCGATCATAGGCGGCTCTCAAAGCCCGTGCCCACAAGGCCCGCTCAAAAACGTGGGTTTTTGGGCCGTCCAAGAGTCATCGCGGGCTGCGGGCAAGCCATCAAAACCTATTACGTAAGTTTTTTCTTTCATGTAAAGATCACCTTACGCAATAGGTGAGGCGCTATGACCCCTGCTGAGAACCTCAATTTCCAACTCCAGGCACTGGCAAACCCTGTCCGGCTTTGGATCGTTGCCGAGCTTCATCGCAAAGGCGCGCAATATGTCAGCGAGTTAGCCCGTAAGGCGGGTATCAGCCGTCCGCTGCTCAAAATGCACCTGCGCAGGCTCGAAGATGCTGAGCTTGTGTGGTCGGAGATGGGCACTGCGGACAACGGCAAGGCCGCCAATTTCTTCACAGTCAACCCGTTTGATCTTCCCCTGACCCCCGAGGCAATCGCCGCCACAAACCCGGAGCCGGTCTCGCTCGCAAACGGCAGAAAAGGAACCGACGATGAATGAATTCAATTCCAGCGTGCCCTTCACGATGACGATCATCATCCTGCTCTTCATCCTGGCGATCTTTGCCATGAAGTATGGAGCGCAGTACCTGCGTGATCGCTCACTGGCAGCCAAAAGCAACGATACCGATCAAAGGATCAACGCGCTGCACGAGAAGTCAGACAAACTCGAAAAGCGTGTCGCTCACATGGAAGCGCTGCTGAAGGAAGTCGAGTGACGAGTGAACAAGAGTTGCGATACGCGGCCATCGCCGAAGCGGTCACTTTGGTGACGTTGGTTTGCATCGCCGTGCCGCTCAAACGCATCGCCGACATCCCCGCCGCAACCTCGATACTCGGGCCGATCCATGGGGCCATGTTTCTGTTCTTCGTCTGGATTGTCATCCGCTCATGGGCTGAGGGGCTGATCAATGGGATTGGAGCGGGCCGCCTGCTGATCGGAGCCGTCATTCCATTCGGAGGTTTCATCAACGAGCGGTGGCTCAATACGCAGTTTGCACAGGGAGCCAACTGATGCTCTACGAACTCATCAAAGCCGCTCACATCCTGTCCGTGATCGTTTTTCTCTCAGGCATGGCAATCGTTGCGATGTTCTTGCGCTACCCAAGCGCGAACACGCTACCTTCCATCCAGAACTTTGACCGCTATGTGACCACACCAGCAATGCTGCTCACATGGGCGTTCGGCATTCTTTTGGGGGTTATGGGGGGCTGGTTTGGAGCAGGCGGAGGCTTCTGGTTTGCTTTCAAAATCCTGCTTGTACTCGTCCTGTCCGGCCTACACGGCATGATAACCGGACGGTTGCGCCGGAAGGTGCGTGAAGAGAACTTCAACGCTGATAGCGCGACGAGAACAGCGCTGCCAATTGGCCTTGGGATTGTAGGCGCTATCGTTATGCTGGTGACCACGAAGGCGATTTAGCTACGTGTAGCAACAGGCAGACAGGGGATGCGGCCCGCCGCACTCCAACGTCTTTACCTCAAACCTCGCTGCCAAGAACGACCGTTTCTGGCAGCGCCGGGCTCTGCGCCAGAAGCGACGAGAAACACTGTGCCCTAGAGCGGCCTTGACGGCCGCCCCTCCCCCAATCCCTAGGCCGGGAAACGCGCGTTGGCCGCTGCGCCGACATCGATGACTTCGCCGGAGATGTAGCGCGCCGCGTCGCTGCACAGAAACGCCGCCGCCTGCCCTATCTCAACCGGTTCGTAGAACCCAACCGGCATCGGATGGATCGTTCTGGCAATTTCATCGAACTGCTCGAAAGTAACGCCCTGCCCCGGTGCGAGAGCGTTCAGGACATAGTCATTGTCGAGAAGCTTCGTGTTCACGAGCGTCGGACACAGCGCGTTGGCCGTGATGTTGTTGCCCGCAACGGTCAGGGCCGTGCTCTTGGCCAGACCGATCATGGCCCATTTCGTCGCGCCATAGAGCGGAAAATTGTCACTGCCTGTACGCCCGGTCACGGATGCCATCATAACGATCCGGCCTGCGTTCTGGCTCTGCATCTGCGGCAAGGCTGCCTGAAGTGTGTGGACGGAGCCGACGAGATTGATGTCCATGATCGTTTTGATCTGCTCTTGGGTAAACGTACCCAGACGACCCGGTTGGGTGATGCCTGCATTGACAATCAGAAAATCGAGCGATCCGAACTCTGCGATGGTTTGCTCCACGGCTGCGGTAAGCACAGGCGCATCGCGGACGTCACCAGCGATCGCAAGACACCCGACGCCATAGCCTTCGATGGTGGCCTTTGCTGCGGCGAGGTCCTCGGCGGTCGCCAGGGGATAGGGCACTTCGGGAGGTTGCGAGGCGATGTCGTAGAGCACAACATT
>JANQJE010000045.1 GCA_028281795.1 Cohaesibacteraceae bacterium
GATTCCGGGAATCTCTGCACGGATATCTGCATTCTTGCAGAATTGGTTTGACAGCCTGGTTTCGGCTTGCGCTTCCAAGCGGGGTAAAAAACAAACTGAGATTCTTATGCTCAGTGCGACCAAGAGCGGAAACGGCGGCAATGCTTCGTCCGAGCTTGCCAATGGACGGTTGCTATCGCGTGGGATAGGCATGTCACCGCATCAGCTTCAACACGCCAAGCGCGTGGGCACCATATCGCTCAACATTTGGGAAAGGCCGACGACAGCGCGCGATGCGTTGGCATCCCGATGATGTGATGCGGATCGCGCTGCGCGGTGCCGGCGACAAGGCGCTTGTCTCAAGCGCGGATGGCGGACGGCACGCTCGTGTTTCCTTCTCTGAAGGTCCGATCCCGGACCGTCAGAGGTAGCGGACTTTGCATTTGAACGAGGAATCGAGCGGGGCTCAAGTCAGCCGCTGGAAGTTACTGCCGGCAATTTGTGCGATGCCTATAGACCCGGACCAGAGGAAATCCGCTTTCTATCGAGTTATACCGAACAGGCCGATCTCCTGACTCCTTCAGCCGGGCCGCTTGTAGCCCCCGGCTCATACCAGGTAGATTTTCCAGCCTCGCACCGCCGGCCGGCGTCATGTATGAGCTCGCCCATACATCGATGTGGACAAACGAAAGCGCAAACTCTACGAACCTAACTTGGTGAAACTTATGCGATCTACGTGGCAAACTGCGTCAAGGGTAAAGTGTCTCATAGCAAAAGTTGAGACCATCTTTCCTCTCATCCGATGCGTGTAGTCAACTGAACCTGGATTCTGTTGTGATGCTTGAGACAAAGCGGCCTGATCCCTTCGGCACCTTGATCTTTGCCACCCTCGCGGCCGCCTTCATCTTCTTCAGCCAAGCGTACTTGCAGAACGTCCATCTGACGACGACAAATGGCCTCTGGAAAAGCATGGGTATCCAGGATTTCATGGATAATCCAAGCTGGGGTAATCTGCCAACCGCCAATATTCTTCTTCATCCTTTGCACGCCGCTTTCGGGTGGATGTATGATCTTTTCGGGATTCATTCCAATACACGGTGGCGTCAAATGGCCGTCACCAATGGCGTTTTCGGCATCGTTGGCGCGGCTTTCATCTACTATTTCGTATTCCTTTGGACTCAGCAGCGTCTGGCATCGTTTCTCATCGCTTCTGCCTACTGCTTCGCCGGCCATTATGTACTCCATAGCATAACCAACGAAGACATCATGCCGGCCTTCGTCTTCATGATGATCGCGACGCTTATTGCCTCCGAAAAGTTCACCGCCCCGCACTATCGCGACATTGCCTTGGTCGCCATCCTATTGAGCTTTGGGTGGATGCTTGAATGGCGGATCATTTTCCCCATTCTGCCACCCCTATGCCTGGCTCTTCTGTTGTCGGCCGGAAGTCTCTCACAGCGCGCGCTGCGCCTCGCCCTTCTGGGCGCGATCATCTTGGTGGTTCCCGCCGTGATTGCGTTTTTGTCATGGGCGACGGGTTACCGCACCGTCGCTCAGGCCATGGAGTTTCTCTGCACGTTGGTTTGGACAGGTAAGGGCATCGGCACGGGTTGGGGGGGATTCGCGCTCACTAAGCTCATTCTCCTGCCCGTTGGTATTGGCGAAGCCGTGTTCGCGGGACGCTATTTTACCGATCCGCAATGGTATGTCGGGCCCTATCGCTACTCGATCTTTCTGGGTATCCTCCTTACGTCCACCATGTTGGTGGTAGGCTTGGTTTATTCGTGGCGAAATCGGTTCGATGCATCGGTCAGGACGAAGTTCATCATCTTTTGCGGGCTCTTCGTCGCTGGTGGTGTCTTCAACCTCTATGTCCAACCCACCGACCCTCAGTTTCAGTTGAACGTAATGCTGGCCGCACTTCCTGGCTGGGCGCTGCTTATCTGCGGCCTCTTAAAGGTGGGTCGGCAGGCGACCCGCTCAGTGCAGCGCAGCGCCGTCCGTGCACTCATTACAACGCTGCTTCTACTGCCCATTTCGTGGACCTACTACTACTTCAATCTCCTTGCCGGGGGCGACGCGATCAAAACGTCCTATGTCCGAGGGGTGTCGGCCGAGTTCGACCTGACCGAAACGGTCTTTCTGTTTCATGGGTTTGAAGGCGAGCTTACCTGGTTTGTTCTCGAGCATGGCAGCGCGACACCCAACGCCTTCAACATCGAACAGTTTCCAGCGGACACTCCAACCTTTAAGTGGCTCTCCTATGCAGAGCCTGCCATCTCCAGACCGCAGTTTACAGGCACTGAGCATGCCGACCTCGTCATGGCATGGATCGATCATGCACTGGATCTGGGATACCGGGTGTTAACGCCGGATACCTGGGGCGCGACGCGTGTCCATTGGGTGCATCATTTCGTTCAGATCGCGGATAAGGACAAGGCCCTTGCCATTCGCACCGCCTTTCACAACGCCTATGCGTATTCGCTGGTCTTTAGAAGCAGTTCGGGGCCTGATTTGGTTGAAATCACGCGGCGCTGAGTTTTATCATCATGGACAAAACGCTCTCGATCGTAGCTCCGTGCTACAATGAGGAAGAGGTCCTTCCTGAGTTTTTGCGGCGGTCCATCGCCGCCGCCGAGAAGCTTGGATTGCCTTATGAGATCATCGTGGTCGACGATGGCTCCAGCGATCGCACATGGAAGCTGATGAAGGAGGCCGCGCGGGGGCACCTTCAAGTGCAGGCCATAAAGCTCCTGCGCAATCATGGCCACCAACTGGCGCTTTCCGCCGGCCTTGCTCATGCCAGGGGCGACTATGTCGTAAGCATCGATGCAGACCTTCAGGATCCACCTGAGTTGATTGGAGACATGGTCCAGCTTGCGACGGACGAGGATGCAGACGTTGTGTATGGGCAGCGCAAGATGCGCGCAGGCGAGACATGGTTGAAGGTGCAGTCCGCCCGCCTGTTCTATCGCTTCCTGAACGCGGTGACCGCCGTCAGCATTCCCCTGGATACGGGCGATTTTCGCTTGATGCGGCGGGAGATTGTCGATGTGCTTGTTTCCATGCCAGAACGGCATCGCTTCGTCCGCGGCATGGTCAGTTGGATCGGGGGCCGGCAGGTCCCGCTGCTCTATGACCGCGACGCCCGGTTTGCGGGGGAGACCAAGTACACACTCCGCAAGATGCTCGCCTTTTCCGCCGATGCGGTCATCTCGTTCTCACGCGGACCCCTGTCCATCGCCAGCTATATGGGCGCCGCCATGGCCGTGATGAGTGTCGCTTTTGCGCTGTGGGCAATCATCACCTTCTTCATAACCGAGACGGCGGCTGGTTGGGCGAGTCTCATGACGGTGATATTCCTGCAATTCTCACTCGTCTTTTTCTTCATCGGGTTGCTGGGCGAGTATGTAGGCCGCATCTTCGAGCTGGGCCAGAGCAGGCCGCTCTATATTGTTCGTCAGATCGAGGGCGACGGGCTCTCCAAAGTGGGCACGCGGGATGATGACTTAGCCATCCCGAGAGCGCCTCACCGTTACGCTTCCCTTTGGTATCGCCATCGATAGCGAGTTCGTTGCGAAGTTCGTGCGGTTTGTGATCGTCGGCTTGATCGTCACGGGGGCCTACCTGGCATTTACATGGCCTGCCTTCACACATCCCTTGATCGACCGGTCGCCAACACCATCGCCTACACCAGCGGCGTCGTCATTCAGTGCTTCAGCAACGGGCTCTTTACCTTCCAGGTCAAGTCGCTTCATTGGCCGCACCTGATGCGCTTCATCGTCATGGTTGTCATGGGCTGCTTGGCGTCGATCCTGATTACATCGCTCCTCGGTCCCGCCCGTGGCTGGAGCGATCTGCTCTCGGCAGCGGTCGTGGTGGCCGTTGTTCCGCCGATGAACTTTTGGTTGATGTTGGTATGGGTGTTCTACACCTCTCAGAACTCTGATGACTTCGAACATGACGTACGAATATGGCGACCGGTTTTTTGATTACGTCGATGCAGCCGCCCGCAGATCCGCTGACGTGCTGATTGGCGCCGTGATGACCTAACCTAGCTTGACGTCACGAGTGTCGCAGACTTTGGCTGCGGCCGTGGCGTTTGGCTCGCCGAATGGAAAAAAGGCCGGTGTTGAAACGGTGCTGGGCGTGGATGGCGACTATGTTGAGCGGGATCGCCTGGTGACCGATCCATCTAACTTCTTGTCCGCAGATCTCACTAAGGTCGTGGAGTCTCCGGATCGATTTGACGTTGTCCAGAGCTTGGAGGTCGGCGAAAACTTGCCGACAGAAGCCTCGCATTCGCTCGTCAAGAGCCTGGTTTAGGCCTCTGACATTGTGGTTTTCTCCGCAGCTGTCGTTGGTCAGGGCGGCCAGCACCACATCAATGAGCAGCCGCTGGCGTTCTGGCAGAACCTCTTTGATGCAGAGGGCTATGATGCCTAGGATTGCTTGCGGCCAAAGCTGATGGCGGACAATTCTGTCAAGCACTGGTAACGGCATCGTGTACGTCAAGCGGGACACGGATCGTGCGCTACCAGAGGCCATCACCCAGCACCACATCGCGCGAGGCGAGGCGGTGAAGGAGTTGGGCGATCTGCCGTGGAAGCTGCGGCGCCTAGTGGTGGTATGCTGCCCGAGCGCGGTCACCCGGATCGCTCGGGCGAAGGCGGCGCTGTCCACGTCGCAAAGGGGAACGTCCGCCACCAGCTAAGGCTGGCGTTCCAAAACCGCCAGGATTGACGTGCCGACCAAATGGTCCAGGGGCAAGAGCTGCTCTTCAAGGTTGAAGACAGATCCCGCCAGAGCGTGAATCGCCGTGGCCACGGCACCTTGCGGCGGATTGATATTCAAAGGACGCTGCTTGCTGACACGAAGCACGGACCACAGGACAAAGTACAATGAGAAAAAGAAGTACCGGTTTGTCCGCACCGTG
>JANQJE010000053.1 GCA_028281795.1 Cohaesibacteraceae bacterium
TGGCAGGCTGGCTCTCGCCTCAGAACACCGATGCAGCCGGGCGGGCGGACATCGTCACCGTCGACGGCGGCGCTCAACCCGACATCCGCATTCTGGAAACCGAAGAACGCATGCCATGGGCAGGGCACATGGCGCGCCACGCCTTTCCTGAGGTTCTGAAGGCCATCGCGGCGCACCGTACGACACTTATTTTCGTCAACACGCGCGCCCAGGCGGAACTCATCTTTCGCGAGCTTTGGGCCATCAATGATGAGGCTTTGCCGATCGCTTTGCACCACGGTTCGCTGGATGTGGGCCAGCGCCGCAAGGTGGAAGAAGCGATGGCGCGCAACGCGTTGCGTGCGGTGGTGGCCACGTCCACACTCGATCTTGGCATCGACTGGGGCGATGTCGATCTGGTGATCCATATCGGTGCCCCCAAGGGAGCCAGCCGGCTTGCGCAACGCATTGGCCGCTCCAACCATCGGATGGACGAACCGTCCAAAGCTATTCTGGTGCCGGCCAACCGGTTCGAGGTGCTGGAATGCAAAGCGGCCCTGAACGCCAATTATGCGCGCGCGCAGGATACACCACCCATCCGCGATGGGGCGCTGGATGTTCTTGCCCAACACGTCCTTGGAATGGCGTGCTCGGACGCCTTCGCCGTCGATGACCTCTACACCGAAGTTCGTTCCGCTTATCCGTACAGGCTGCTGACACCGGAGAGTTTCGAACGGGTGGTGCAGTTTGTGGCGACCGGTGGCTATGCCTTGAAGAGCTATGAACGCTATGCCCGCATCCGCCAGCGTAAGGACGGGTTGTGGCGTGTTTCCAACCCGGACATTGCGCAGCAGTATCGCCTGAATGTCGGCACGATCGTGGAAATGCCCGTGCTAACCGTCCGGCTTGTGTCGGCCAAGCAGGCTGCGCAAAGGTCATCAGGTGCCATGCGTGGCGGCCGCATCCTGGGCCAGGTGGAAGAGTATTTTCTGGAAACCCTCGTGCCCGGGGACAGCTTTCTGTTCGGCGGTGAAGTCGTGAAGTTTGAAGGCATCCACGAGCAGGATGCCCTTGTCTCGCGAACCGACTCCGGCGATCCCAAGATACCGTCTTATGCCGGTGGCAAGTTCCCGCTTTCCACCTACCTTGCCGATGAAGTGCGCCGCATGCTGGCGACCCCGGACACGTGGGACAGCCTGCCGGAACAAGTGGGTGAGTGGCTGCGGGTACAAAAGGAGAAATCAGCGTTACCCGGGCGCGACGGACTTCTGGTGGAAACGTTTCCACGCGGCAATCGCCATTACATGATCTGCTATCCATTCGAGGGGCGTCTGGCACATCAGACCCTCGGTATGCTTCTGACACGCCGGATGGAACGGGCACGGGCCAGGCCATTGGGTTTTGTGGCGACGGATTATGCGCTTGGCGTTTGGGGTCTGGCGGACTTTGGTGGGAAGATCGCGGATGGCTCCATGCCATTGGACGAGCTTTTCGCGCAGTCCATGCTCGGCGATGATCTGGAAGAATGGATGGGCGAAAGCTACTTGCTCAAGCGCACATTCCGGGCCTGCGCCCTGATTTCCGGGCTCATCGAACGGCGTCATCCCGGCAAGGAGAAAACAGGCCGGCAGGTCACGGTTTCCACCGACCTCATCTACGATGTCTTGCGCCAGCATGAACCCGATCACATTCTGATGCAGGCGACGTGGGCAGATGCGGCGTCCGGCCTGCTCGACATTGCGCGCATCGGGACTATGCTTTCCCGGGTCGAGGGGCGAATCGCTCACCAAAGGTTGACCCGCATCTCGCCCCTTGCCGTTCCGATCATGCTGCAAGTGGGCAAAGAGCCGGTTTTCGGCGAGGCGCGCGATCAGGTGCTGGAAGATGCCGAGCGCATCATCGAAGAAGCAATGAGCTGAGTCGCGAGAGCAAAGGAACATATGTGTCTGCCTGGTTGAACCAAAGCGCGGTAGCGAACGATGGCGAAACCAGCGCGGCTATCGACATTGCCGGTGAAACGCTGATCGCCGATCGCTGCGGGGCGCTGTACTGGCCGGGAACCTCGACGCTGATTGTCGCGGATCTGCACCTTGAGAAGGGATCGTCGTTCGCCCGCTTTCGCAACCATCTGCCGCCCTACGACACGGCTGCGACACTGCGCCAACTTGGCTCGGTCATCGCTGCCTATCGCCCGATCCGCCTGATCGCTCTGGGTGACAGCGTGCATGACCGCTCGGCCTGGGACCGGCTTGGTGACGCTGACCGCGCGACGCTTGCGATGCTCTGCGGTGAGGTGGATGACTGGGTATGGATCGCCGGCAATCACGATCCCGAGCCACCGGTTGGCGTTCCCGGCCGCAGTGCCGAAGAGCTGGTCATCGGATCGCTGGTCTTTCGGCACGAACCGGGCGGCTATCTGAGCGGCGATCAGGCGGAAGTGGCCGGTCACCTTCATCCGGCAGCGCGGGTTATCGGCAAGGGCGGATCGGCCAGACGGCCGGCTTTTGCGCATGATGCGCAGCGGCTCATCTTACCGGCCTTCGGCGCCTATGCGGGCGGGCTTTGCCTGTCCGCTGCTCCATTCCGGTCGCTTTTTGGCAAAACCTCACTGCGGGCGTGTGTGTGCGGGCGCACACGTGTCTTCACCGTGCCCGGGAGCCGCATTCTCGGCTGGCGTTAGAGCATATCCTGCTCAGACAATCGTCAGCACCGCCGTCACGCTGAGAAAAGAGCAGACGAGGGCCGTGAGCAAAGTGCGCAAATGGGCAAACCAGGGCGGAGCACCATCATCCTCGGCATCGCCGACGTCCCAGGCGCCTTGCGCCGCAAACGCAACAGCCAGCATCACCAGAGCCGGAAACACCGGTAGCAGGACTGCGATCCAACCGAGCAATGATGGCAGCACGGAGAGCGCAAAACGTGCATCACGCACCTCCGGGTTCTCGATCAAAAGCGCGATGCCCCAACGTACGCCGCCAAGAAACGACAGAATGACGGCGCCGTAGGCTATGGTTGAGCGAAGCGCCAGGTCCGCAGTCAGCCAGGCGACACCGCCAAGGGCGTAGATAATCATCCCTGCTATAAACGGCAAAACACCTGCCAGCCCGAGCCAAAGCGGTGCCACCGGCACGGTTTTCAGTGCTTCCAAGGCGCGCATTACTTGTTCCCCACCCAGCCCCTATGAACGACGGAAGACCACACCACCAAGCCAGCCGGTGAACAGGGCCAGCAGAACGGCAATGGCGCCGTACATGAGTTGATCGCGCTGCGACATACGAAAGATGTACTGTTCGAATCCGGTCTTGCGAACAAGGATGCCCACCCGTTCTTCGGCAAGCAAGACACCGCCGGAAAACAGGTACACGTTTACGTCGAACAGGCCGAGCGGCACATCGGCGGGAAACTCGGCGCGGGCGCGAAACAGTGTGTTGTCAATGACGCTGACGGCTGCCGGGTCTTCGTGGTAGACTTGCGCTTCGCGCTGCAGGCGCAAAAAGGCGCGTTCAAAAACGTGATCGTCCGGCGCGCCACGACTGGGCGTTTCCTCATTGGCATCGACAGCAGCTTCCTCGTCATCCTGATCTCTCGGCAGCACCTGTTCAATGCCGATCTGAAAGCGGCGCAACAGCGCGGGATGAGCGATCTCCTCCACTGGCCGATTGGAAAGCACGGTGTAGGCACTCGGTACATCTTCGAAGGTGCGGGCATGCCGGTTGATCCAGATGCCGACCACACGATCCTTCAGGCGCGTCACACGATCGGTTTCAGGACCAACAACCGTCACCACC
>JANQJE010000055.1 GCA_028281795.1 Cohaesibacteraceae bacterium
GGGTCGGGAGAGTTCAACTTTGGCTTCATGCCCGACCGCACGCGCGAAATCCACCGGCCGGACGAGCGGGCGGTCGATGCCCGGTGATGACACTTCCAGATGATAGGCCGTCTTGATCGGATCATCCACGTCCAGCACCGGCGAAACATCGCGGCTGATCGTTTCGCAGTCTTCAATCGTGAAGGTACCGTCAGGACGTTCTGCCATGATCTGCACTGTGCAGCCGTTCTGGCCGGAAATCTTCACCTGCACCAGCCGGTAGCCGAGCCCTTCAATAGCAGGCTCGACAAGAGACGCGACGCGCGCGGCCAGACCGCTTTCACGGACAAGCCGAACGTTGCTCGCATCAGAGCTGCTGTTGATGGTGTGGTCGGGCATGCATGTCCTGGTAAGGAGGAAGTTGGATTTTCGCTGCGCCAAACGAAAAGGGCGGGCCCGCAAGGACCCACCCTGATCAGAAAGTCTGACGATGAAGGTGTTGAGCAGAACATAAGCGCAAAGCGTCTTTTGCGCAAGGGCTTTGTGTCAAACCGGCAACACATTAGCGAAAAATGAGAAGTAGGCGGGTGTCCGCCCTTCGCGGATAGCCTTTGCCTCATACCGGGTACGAATCCAGTCGTCCCACGGCTCGGCATGCTCGCGGTCCGCCGTCTCGAAACCGCCATGTTGTTTGACGGCTTTCAGGGCCGTGGCCTTGTAGACGTCGATATCGGTAGCAACCCGCAATTCCGCGCCTTGCTTCATTTTGGGGTGCAGAAGTCCAAGCGTATCGGCGGCCATGAAGCGGCGTTTCTCGTGTTTCAGTTTCGGCCAGGGGTCCGGATAGAGCAGATAGACGATATCGAGTGTTCCGTCAGGCAGCCAATCGATCACCTCGCGGGCATCGCCTTCGTAAACCCGCAGGCGGTCTCGACCGGGATGGCCGAGCGCGTGGTCGAGCAGACGGGCCATGCCGTTGACGAAAGGCTCGCAGCCGATGAAACCGGCGGTCTCTTGCCGCTCAAGCTGGTGAAGCAGATGTTCGCCGGCACCGAACCCAATCTCCAGACCAAGCCGTTCAGTCGGCGTGCTGAACAGGGAGGCCCGGTCAGTGCAAGGCTGATCCAGATCCAGAGCGTAGCGTGTCAGACCCTCTCTGTACGCGCGAGCACGGGCCTCTCGTAGCGCCTTACCCTTGCGCCGCCCGTAA
This sequence comes from Cohaesibacteraceae bacterium, assembly GCA_028281795.1. Taxonomy (GTDB): domain Bacteria; phylum Pseudomonadota; class Alphaproteobacteria; order Rhizobiales; family MH13; genus MH13. The sequence continues at coordinate 1,190 of JANQJE010000055.1, forward strand.
AGGAGACCTCTGGAGCGTTCCTTACGCCAGCCATCTGTTTCGGACTTTGGGTCGTCAGCCTGCAACGGCCGCCTTCAGATCATCGATCAAATCGAGTTTCTCCCAGGAAAAGCCACCGTCATCATCCGGGGTGCGCCCGAAATGGCCGTAAGCTGCCGTGCGGGCATAGATCGGCTTGTTGAGATCAAGATGTGCACGGATGCCCCGGGGTGAGAGATCCATAACCTCGCCAAGCGCTGCCCCGAGCTTTGCCTCGTCGACATGTGCCGTACCACCGGTGTCGATGTAGATCGACAGAGGCTGCGCCACCCCGATTGCATAGGAAAGCTGAATTTGGGCCCATTCGGCAAGACCGGCGGCTACGACGTTCTTGGCAAGGTAGCGCGCTGCATAAGCCGCCGAGCGATCCACTTTGGTCGGGTCCTTGCCGGAAAAAGCACCGCCACCATGGGCTGCTGCACCGCCATAAGTATCGACAATGATCTTCCGGCCCGTCAGGCCACAATCACCGTCCGGTCCGCCGATGACAAATGCTCCGGTTGGATTAACGTGCCACACCGTCTCGTCGGTGATCCAGCCGTCGGGCAGGACCTCGCGGACATAAGGTTCGACGACCGCATGAACATCGGCCGATGTCATCGAAGCGTCCATATGCTGGGTTGAAACAACGATGGATGTTGCGCGTACCGGCTTGCCGTTTTCATAGGCAAGGGTCACCTGGCTTTTGGAATCCGGACCGAGCACAGCCGCTTCACCGGATTTGCGCGCCTTCGCCAGGCGCTCCAGAATCTTGTGTGCGTAATAGATGGGTGCCGGCATGAGGTCCGGTGTTTCCTTGCTGGCATAGCCGAACATGATGCCCTGGTCGCCGGCGCCTTCATCCTTGTTACCCGACGCGTCGACACCCTGGGCGATGTGCGCGGATTGGCCGTGCAGCAACACCTCCACCTTAGCCATGTTCCAATGAAAGCCATCCTGCTCGTAGCCGATGTCTTTGATGGCTTCGCGTGCTACCTGTTCCACCAGATCATGCCCGATCGAGCCGGGCCCGCGCGTTTCGCCCGCAATCACCACACGGTTTGTGGTGGTCAGCGTCTCGGCTGCGACACGCACCTGCCAGGGATCCATGCCCTCTGAAATCGCGGTGCGGAAGAACAGATCCACAATTTCATCGGAAACACGGTCGCATACCTTGTCGGGGTGGCCTTCAGAAACGGATTCGCTGGTGAAAAGGAAAGAAGAGCGCGCCATGCTGTAAACATCCAAGAACGAGGGGGACGGGCCCGCAAAACGGAAATGCCAGGGGCTTTGTTCGTTAAAACAAACGCACGTTCGTCAAAACGGATGCCGCGTTTCATGCCACCCATCCCCACCGAAATCAAGGCGGGGCAAGCGTTAAGCTTTCGACTCTTGAGGGACGTAAGGGATGGCGCGTCAGACGTTTGAAGCAGGCTGACGCTGCTGTTGATTCGAACCGTTGATGTCGTCCTGGCCGGCGATCGATTTTACCAACTCGACGATTCGCCGCCGAACGGCCGGGTCCTTCACGCGAAGGAATGCGCGGGTCAGTTCCACGCCATCGGACGATGTCAGAAGCTCCGACACGTAGCTGACTCCGCTGGCGGCAAACCCGGGCTTCTGTTCAGCGCCGGGCATATCATCGTAGAAATAGGAAATCGGCACCTCAAGTTCGTTGGCGATGTCCTGCAGCCGCCCGGCCCCGATGCGGTTCGAGCCTTTCTCGTACTTCTGGATCTGCTGAAAAGAGACACCCAGCGCTTCGCCCAACTTTTCCTGGCTAACCGACAACATCATGCGGCGCATGCGCATGCGCGTTCCCACATGCACATCGACCGGGTTGGGAGCTCGTTTGTTAGCCATCTAATCCACGCTGTTAATTCGCCATCTATCCCCGCGGAGATAGCATGTCTTGTTGCCTGCCGTAACGTCCATTTAAGTCCGACGTCAGTTCTCTGTATAAAGCAGTCCCCTGAGACTCAAGCCAAAACCGGTTTTTGCCGTCTTTGGTAGTAAACAGAAGTGCTTAAAACCAGAGCGAGTATAACCCAGAACGGCCAGTGACTGAACATTAGATAAGGAGTTGCCGTTAACGCGATGGGGAGTGGGGAATCCAAGACGTTTTGTTCGCCGACTTCAATGTGCGACCAGACCCGTCCATAGCCATCCACAACCGCGCTGATGCCCGTATTGGCGGCGCGCAGAAGGGGTAGGCCGGTTTCGACGGCGCGCAATCGCGCCTGAAAAAAGTGCTGATGAGGGCCAGCGCTGCTGCCGAACCAGGCATCATTGGTCACATTCAACAGATAGCCCGGCTGATGGCGCAAAACCCCCTGGCGTACGAAACCCGAGAAAATAGTTTCATAGCAAACAAGTGCCAGACCTTCCGGCCCGTGGGCAGACTGCAAGGTGCCCGGCCCGGTACCGGGCTCAAATCCTGCCGGTGCCGAAACAAGGGGTCGAAGTCCAAGACGGTCCACAAGGCTTTCAAACGGCAGCACCTCACCAAAAGGTACGAGGCGCACCTTATCGTAAGCATCGATGATTTCACCGCGATCGTTCAGCGCGTAAATGGAGTTGTAGAAGGCGCGATTGTCGCCACGTGGCTCGGCCCGCAGGGCACCGGACAACAGGGTCGTGCCAGTCGGCAGTGCCGAGCCAATGGCTGCCAGTGCGTCCGGCCGCTGGGTCAGCAGGAACGGGAAGGCGGACTCAGGCCAGATCACGTGACTGGGTGCCGGCGGGTTGAGGCTTGTTTGACGTGTTGTCAGCTCCAGCAACGTCGCAAAATGCTGTTCGCGCAGATCGGGATCCCATTTGTCGGCCTGGGCGATGTTGGGTTGGACAATACGCACGGCAATGCCGTCGACGTTTGCTATATCCGACTGAGCCAGCCGAACAGCGCCGAACCCGGTCCAAAGGACAAGTGCGGCCAGACACCCGGCCACTGCCACGCGTGAACCACGCCCGGTGATCTCAGCAGGCCAGAGCGCTGCCGGTGCCATCGCAACTAAGAGAACGATGAAGCTCGCTGCCAGTGGTCCAACCAACGCAAAGCCTTGCAGCAGTGCGTCATGCAGACCCAGCGCACTGTGAAAACCATTCCACGGGAATCCAGTGAAAAGAACACCGCGCAGCGCTTCAAAGCTTACAAGCAGACTTGCCAGAATGCCGATCCGCACAAAGCCGATACCCCAAAAACGGCCGGCGACGGCGCATGGCAATGCGATGAAAAGAGCGAGCCCGCCGGGAACAAAGACCAGCGCCAACGGGATCAGCCAGCCATGCGCTCCGGCATCGACAAGCAGCGCTTCGGCGATCCAGTAAAGTCCGGCAAGGAAATAGCCAAATCCGTACCACCAGCCAACGGCGAAGAAAGGCCCGAAGCTACGCCGCTTCCTCGCGGGCGACGGATCGGCATCCGCGCCATCAAGCAAGAGCACCAGAGCAGGCAGCGTCAGAAAAAGAATCGGTGCGAAGAACAGGGGCGGCATAGCCAACACGCTGATCGCACCGGCAAGAAATCCCGCAAGCCAGCGACGCCAGCCATGCAAAAGAACAAGGGCGTCAGCCAGACTGTGCAGGCGCTCCATCATAAGGTGTTTTAGAGCATATCTTGTTGAGATTGAATCGTTTGAGCGCCGGAGTTTTTCGGTCCGGCAAGGAGCGTGAAGCGACGCGGTGCAGGCACCGTTAGCTTCGCGCCACGCCGTCCGGGACGGAAAAGACCAAGCTCAGAGGATTGCGATGAATGGTTCTGATTTGACATATAAAGACCAGCGGCTTGGCGATCTTTTGCGCGTCCACTTGCGTCAAAATCCTCGCACGATGCGCTGCATCGCGCTGCGGTCTTTTCCTTGTGGGACGGACAAAATCTCATCCATCAAATCGCTCCAATCTCAGCAAGACATGCTCTAGGTTCCGGTTGCCCGATCGTGTTGGTGTTCGATAACCGGTGTATCAGGGTCATTGGCACGGACGGCGCGTCGAGCTGTCCGCGGCTCGCGCCGCCTGAGGCCGGCCGGATAGACCTTCAAGCGTTTGATCCGACGTGGATCGGCATCCGTGACTTCAATATCCAGACCTTCGATCGCATCGATCAATTCGCCGCGTACCGGAATGCGGCCAAGCGCGGTGAAAACCAGACCGCCCAGGGTGTCAATCTCGTCGGCTTCATCTTCATCGATCTCGAACACGTCGCCAAAAACCATTTGGATGTCCTCGATAGATACGCGGGCATCCGCGACATACCCGCCGTCTCCGATCGCATCGAAGTGCGGGGCGTCATCGTCGTCATGCTCGTCTTCAATATCGCCGACAACCGTTTCGATGAGATCTTCCAGACTGACCAGGCCGTCGGTGCCGCCATACTCATCGATCACCAGTGCCATCTGCACGCGGTTCGCTTGCATCTGCGCCATCAGGTCCGTCGACGGCATGGACGCCGGCACGAACAGAAGCGGACGGATGATATCGGCATCCTGCAAACTGGTGTCCAGGTCGATTTTCCGCAGGTCGAAATCCTGCGCGTTGGACAACGTGCTTGGTTCCGGATCATCGGCGTTGGCTGCGGCTTTGCGCGCCCGCGCCATCTGGCGCGGCGAGCCGGCGTCGGCACGCGCGCGATCAATCAGATAAGAAACGGCATCCTTGATATGCACCATGCCAACCGGCTGGTCGAGCGAACCGTCAAACACAGGCATGCGTGAATGGCCCGATTTGCGCAACTGCGCCAGCACCAGCCCAAGCGACGTGTCTTGATCGATGGCGATGATGTCCGCCCGGGGCACCATTACGTCCTCGGTGCGCGTTTCCCGCAATCGCAGAATGTTGCGCAGCATCGCCCGCTCTTCCGGTGAGAAGTCGTGGTCGGGGCTTTGCTCCTCCGACAGCGCATCTTCCAGATCGGTGCGCAGATCTGTGCCATTGGCGGCCGGTCTCAGCCAACCGAACAAACGGTTAACCCAGGCCGTTTCTGAAGCAGCATTCTGCGCTTCGTTCGCCGTTTGGGTGGAAGAAGCCGCCATCTGACGGCCCGTACTGGAGGGCTCTAAACTCGAAGGGTCGTCGTTCATCAGCATGCAGCGGTTTTGCCGTCTGCGATCCTCTTATCTCAGGTCCATGTCTCGTCAGACCCGATAGGGGTCTGCGATACCAAGCCCGGTCAGAATACTCGTTTCAATTGATTCCATGACATCAGCTTGGCTCTCTTGTTCGTGATCATAGCCCAGAAGGTGCAAAAAACCATGAACAATCAAATGGCTCATATGGTGATGCAAGCTGATTTGACCAGCAGCGGCTTCCTGCTCCACCGTTTCAAAGGCAAAAACAAGGTCGCCCAGAAGAAAAGGCCGTTTACCGTCAAGCTCTTCCAGGGATTTAGGCGTTAGCGCTGGGAAGGAGAGCACGTTGGTTGACTTGTCCTGGCCCCGATGATTCCGATTGAGCGACCGCATCGCGGCATCGTCGGTGAGCACCACGCTGATTTCGCCCGAGGCAAGAGTGTGGGGAACAGCGGATGCGACCGCCCCAACTGCATCTTCGAACCAGCCCCGCACCACATCTTCGTCGGGCCACGCACCGGACTCGATGGATAAATCAAGCGCTGGCGGCTTCACCGGTCCCCGCCCAGAAGCGGTGCCTGCCGTTCGGCGGCCGCCCGTACACGCCGTCGTGCCGCTTCGTCATACGCGTTGACGATCTCGGTCACCAGCGGATGACGCACAACGTCTTCGGCGCGGAACTTCACATGCACGATGTCATCGATATCGCGCAGCATGCGATAGGCTTCGGCAAGGCCGGACACCTGACCCGGTGGCAGATCCACCTGGCTGGGGTCGCCGGTGACGATCATTTTTGATCCTTCGCCCAGGCGGGTAAGGAACATCTTCATTTGCATCGATGTGGTGTTTTGTGCCTCGTCGAGAATAACCACCGCATTGGCCAGCGTGCGCCCGCGCATAAACGCCAGCGGCGCGATCTCGATCACCTGATTCTGCAGCCCCTTTTCCACCTTGTCGGCGGCCATCATGTCGTAAAGCGCATCGTAAAGCGGCCGCAGGTAGGGATCGATTTTTTCCCGCATGTCGCCTGGCAGAAAACCCAGCCGTTCGCCCGCTTCGACAGCCGGGCGGGAGAGAATCAGGCGCTCAATGTCGCCACGTTCCAAAAGAGCAGCGGCATAAGCGACAGCCAGATAGGTCTTACCGGTCCCGGCCGGTCCTGTGCCGAACACCAATTGAGCCCGGTCGAGCGCGCGGATGTAGGCATCCTGGGCGGGGTTGCGGGCTGTGATGGTCTTCTTGCGCGTAGCCACAGTCGCCAGGGCAAGCTTGCCGCCCCGTGGCTCAATGGCTGGCAGGGAAAGCTGCGTGGACGCGGTTTCCGCCATGCGCACGGCTCCATCCACATCACCAGGATGCAATGTATGGCCCTGCTCAAGCCGCTGGTAAAGACTATCAAGCACCTGCCGGGCCAGCGCGCAGGCATCCGCAGGGCCCTTGATGGACACCTTGTTGCCGCGTGCGGCAGCGTCAACGCCCAGCTTGTGTTCGATGATCGCAAGGTTCTGGTCGAACTGGCCATAGAGGTCGCCGACCAGACGGTTGTCGTCGAACTCCACCACGATATGCGCCAAATCCGATGCGTGACCTTCCACATCACCTGTTTTTTCGGGCGTTTCGGTCACATCGTTCAAGAGGCAGTCTCCAGTTGGGCCATGACTTGGGCATCGTGTAGGGCCGCATGGTTGTCTGATTCGGCAAGGTCTCCAAACAGACTGTTGGAGCCGGTGTGTGTGATGGTGACCGGTTGCATGGTCCGCAAAAGACGTTCAGGGGCTTGAACGTTTACAGGTTGCAGCCAGGGCGATCGTCCAACCAACTGGCCGGGATTGCGCCCCTTCTTCTCGAACAGAACGTCAAACGTGCGGCCTATACGGCTTTCCTGAAAAGCACGTTGCTGCTCGGTGATCAGCGCCTGCAGCGCATGCAATCGCTCGGTCATTACTGCGTCGGGTACGTGATCGTCCAACAGAGCGCCTGGTGTGCCGGGCCTGGGAGAGTATTTGAACGAAAACGCTGCTGCATACTCCACATCGCGAATGAGCTGCATCGTATCGTTGAAGTCCTGCTCGGTTTCGCCGGGAAAGCCGACGATGAAATCACCTGAGATAGCAAGATCGGGTTGCGCGGCACGAATGCGATCAATCAGCCGTCGATAGTCATCGCCCGTATGGCGGCGGTTCATCGCTTGCAGAATGCGATCCGAACCGGACTGCACCGGCAGATGCAGGTAGGGCATCACCGACGGCAGATCGCGATGCGCCGCGATCAGATCATCATCCATATCGCGCGGGTGCGAGGTGGTGTAGCGAAGCCGCCAGAGCCCGTCGATCTCAGCCAGCGCATGAAGCAGCTTTGCCAAGGACCATGGCGATCCGTCGAGGCCCTCGCCGTGATAGGCGTTCACATTCTGGCCAAGCAACGTGATCTCGCGCACGCCGGCCTCGACCATGGTGCGCGCTTCGGTAAGAACTTTGTTCACGTCACGCGAGACTTCAGCGCCGCGTGTGTAGGGCACAACGCAGAAGGTGCAAAACTTGTCGCAACCCTCCTGCACCGTCAGGAAGGCCGTCGGACCGCGGCTTGCCAGAATCTTCTTCGGCGTCATGGCGATCGAGTCGAACTTGTCCTCGTCCGGAAACTCGGTGATCACCACACGTTCGCCCCGACCGGCTCTTGCCACCATTTCCGGTAAGGCCTGATAACTCTGCGGACCGACCACAAGATCCACCACATCCGCGCGCCTTGCGATCTCCTCGCCTTCGGCCTGCGCCACGCAGCCAGCAACGCCGATCATCGTGTCTTTGCCCGCTTTGGCGCGTTCGCCTTTCAGTTTCCGCAGGCGGCCAAGTTCGGAATAGACCTTTTCGGCGGCCTTTTCGCGAATGTGGCAGGTATTGAGCAAAATGAGATCGGCATCCGCCGCATCGCGCGTCGGGACAAAGCCGGCTGGTGCCAGCGCGTCTGCCATCCGGTCGGAATCGTAGACGTTCATCTGACAGCCATAAGTCTTGATGAAGACCTTTTTGTTGGCGTTGGTCTTGGCCGTCGGTGTGTTTGCACGCATGGGGGTTTGGGCGCCTGCAGGGTTGAGATCGCCGCTCTTTAGCGAAAAAACCAGGCAACGCCTAGGTTGAGTTCTCAACCTAGGTGATTTGCACCGGCGCGCTGGTGAACGGGTTAACCGTCCCGTCCCCGCAGTTTCTCCGCCAGCGTGCGTCGGACTTCGTCTTCGAGCGCCTCTGCGGCCCGTTTGCGGCCGCCCAGGTCGGACACGTTTTTGGGATGTCCCAAGATAAAGGCAACATCCAGCGGCCCGCCATGAATGATATCGAGCAGGCTCGGCAACAGATCAAGGTCGCCGTACCAGCCAAGCGTGGCGCGTGCGCCACGTGAGATGGGCAGGCCGTCGCGGCGCATATAAGCAAGCGTAAAAGGCTGCACCATCACATCTTTGGCATCGCCGACCAGCGCGCCCAGAAGCGCAGGCCGAAAGGGCAGAACCTGTCCACCATCGCTGGTGGTGCCTTCAGCGAAAAGCACCAGCCTGTCGCCATCGGCCAAGGCCTGGCGCATGGTGTCGGTCATCTTGCCGGTGTCCGTGCGCCGCGTTCGGCTGACGAACAGGGTGTTCTGCAGGCGTGCAAGGGATCCAAAAATCGGCCACTCGGCCACATCGTCCTTGGAGATGAAGCGAAACCGGCCATGGGACCCGATCATGACGATATCGAGCCATGAGACGTGGTTGCCCGCAAGCACAACAGGTCCGTCGGACAGCGGTTCACCTTCCTGGTGAATCCGTACGCCCATGCACCAGCGCGCCACCCAATGAAAGGCGATGGGCAATCGTGCCGATACGGTTTTGAAGCCTAGCCTGTTGGCTGTCCATTGCAGCGGCGCCAGCACAACGAGCGTGATGATCAATGGGATCATCTTGAATGTCGCACGCGCGATATCCCACTTGTGGGGCCGCTCGCCAGGCTGCAGTTCGCGCATCATGCGTCGTCGGGCCCGTCCGGTTTGCGTTCCGCCGTCAAAGGGCGTCCGAAGAGCTCCAGGCGATGGTCGACCAGCTTGAAGCCGAGTCGCGCTGCGATTTTTTCCTGCAGTGCTTCGATCTCCGGATCTGTGAACTCGATCACCTTGCCAGTGGTCACGTCGATAAGATGATCGTGATGTTCATCGGGCGTCTGCTCGTAGCGTGCCCGGCCGTCACCAAAATCAAGGCGCGCGACAATGCCCGACTCTTCAAACAGTTTCACGGTTCGATAAACGGTGGACATGGAAATATTCGCATCAATGGCTGAAGCGCGGGCATAGAGTTCTTCGACATCCGGATGGTCGGTAGCCGCATCGATCACCCGCGCGATCACCCGCCGCTGATCGGTCATGCGCATACCCCGCTGGGCGCACAGATCCTCCAGCGGTATGTCGGGCTGATTGGCGTTCTGGGGCATTCAGGCTCCCGAGCGGCTCCAAGGAGAGATGATCGGCTGGCTACCGATATTCGCGGCGCATGACAAGAGCCGACACTTTGCTGCCGTCCGCCATGCGTGCATAGGCCGGGCGCTCTCCAACCTGTGCGAACCCGCGCCGCCGATAAAGCTTGAGCGCCGAACGGTTGGTTTCAGCAACTTCCAGAAAAACGGCGGTGATACCGCGCTGGCGTAGTGCCATCAGTGCATCATCAAGCAACCGCATGCCATAACCACGGCCACGGCAATGCCCGGCCACGGCAAAGGTCAACACTTCGCCTTCATCGCCTGCCTGCCGCACCATAATAAACCCCTCGACAGGTCCACGCCCCATCCAGCTTAAGGGTCTGATCAGGCGGGTTGTGACGGTGTCATCGTCGATGAGAGCGGCCAGATCGTCTGCACTCCATCCGATGGGAAAAGCTGCGTCGTGAATTGCCGCCAACGGTTCTGCATCCTCCACGGCGGCATCCTCGACGATACGCAGCCGCGTGACCGACGCTCGCAACGGGTCGAGCGCCCAGTGGTACCAGTCGTCAAAGGTGGAAGACTGCGACATGAGCCGGAGATTACACGGCCGCCAACCTCAGTCCAGCCGACTTGGCCGCTACGGCGTCCGCCGGTTTGAGATAGAGAGGCTTTGGTTTTTCGGTCGTATCGCCCCGTGCCGCCAGGAGGGCCATCGCTTCCGGTGTTGGAACGCCCGCGGAGCTGCCAAGGGTCACGCGCTTGCCAGCCGATCGTGCCAAGGCCGCGATGATGGAAACAGCCGGTCCGACAAGGCGCGCGTTTTCCGGCACGGATGCGGCGAACACGATGTCGGCCATCACCCCGGGTGATTCCATTGGTTGTCCATCGGCATCGAACCGCTGACCGTAGACAAGGCCATTGCGTGCGTCGATCGCTGCTGCGCGTACGGTCTTAACGTGACTGTCCAGCATGTCGGTGAGGGCAATGGCTTCCAGCGAGCCAATGCCGACGACGGGAATGTTCAAGGTGGCCGAAAAACCGCGGGCAGCAGCCAGCCCGACCCGCATGCCGGTGAACGAGCCGGGGCCGATGGTCACGCCGATGCGCTCCAGATCCTCATAACCGATATCCGCATCGGCCAGGACACTTTCCACCATCGGCACCAAGGCTTCGCCGTGGCCCCGCAGCATGGTCGAAGACCGCGCACACAAAACCGTCCCGGAAGCCGATACAACAGCCTGGCAGGAAGGCCCTGCTGTATCCATGGAAAGGATCAGGGGTCTATGCGGGTCGGGTCTGCTCGGCGCCTGCGCAGTCATGACGCGACCTTAGGCAAGCCGTCTCATGAGCGCACTAGGGAAATCCTGTAGAGACACAGTGAAGTTCGCCAAGGTTACACCGGACTTGTTCTTTGCAGGAAAAAGTAGCGATCGGCGGACACTTCAACCTTGACGTTAGCCAGCGCGTACTTCTTCAACACCGGGCACGAAATGGCGTAGCAGGTTTTCAATCCCGTTTTTTAGCGTTGCCGTCGATGATGGGCATCCGGCGCATGCTCCACGCATGTTGAGATACACCACCCCGTCCTGAAAACCACGGAAGGTAATATCGCCGCCGTCTTGCGCAACCGCCGGGCGAACCCGCGTTTCCAGGAGTTCCTTGATCGTATCGACCATCGCGCGATCATCTTCATCGAAGAACTCGCTGCCTTCGCTGTCCGAGGTTTCCTCGGCGTCGTCCAACAGGATCGGCATGCCGGTGACGAAATGCTCCATGATCCCACCCAGGATCGATGGTTTGATATGCGACCAGTCCTCAACGTCTGCCGTAACCGTGATGAAATCCTGCCCGAAAAACACGCCGGTCACGCCGGGGATGGCGAACAAGCGCTGGGCAAGTGGCGACTTTTCGGCGCCTGTAGGCGAGCGGAAGTCCAGTGTTCCCTCATCCAGCACTGTTTTGCCAGGCAGAAATTTCAGCGTCGATGGGTTGGGTGTCGATTCAATCTGAATGAACATAGGTACCTCCAAATGCAGCCCGGCTCCCCGGATATATGGGGCCGGTCGGCGCTTTGTCACGCCGGAACAGGACGGTTTCTGAAACCGTTTACGATCCCAACGTCATTAAGGATTGGTTATGGCGCAAAAGAGCTAGTTTGGAAAGGTTCTAAAATACAAAAAAGTCGCTTGGCCGACCTTAAAGCCACCCGTTTTCCAATCCCCTAGCCCAGTCGTCCCGCCCCTGCGCGCGGGCTTGGGACGCGGCGGCGTTGTGATCATACGGAACCGACCGAAAACTGACATCCCAGCCGACCTCTTGTTTCTCGACAATGGCGTAGCTGGCGTTGGGTGTCCCGGTCTGCATGATATGAGGCACCGGCTCTGTGTCATCATAGGCCGGACAACCGGCTGAACCGGGATTGATCAGCAAAGCGCCGGACGACAGCCGGGCAACGCGTGGGATGTGCGTATGCCCGCAAAGAATGATGTTGGCATGGGCGGCTTCATGGTCGAGTTCCGCCTCGATCTCCGCCAGCGTTGCCTGGCGGATGGTTGAGTCGGCCATCACCCGTTCCATCCAGTAACGCGTATCGTCCCGCGGTGTGGCATGACATGCATACACGTCGTCATAGACGGTTCGCGTTGCGGGCAGCGACCGCAACCAGTCCAGATGCTCCGGCCGAAGCTGATCATAGGCAACTCTGTCGGACGGTCCCATATCCGCCGGGTTTTGTTCGATGAGATAGCGGTCATGATTGCCGCGCACCGTGGGCCAGTCCCGTGACATCAGAAGTTCTGCGGTGGACCGCGCGTCGAGCGGGCCGGAAAACACATCGCCCAGATTGACGACATGAGCGATGGCCCGGTGGTCGATATCCGCAAGGACCGCTTTCAGCGCCAAGGCATTGCCATGCACGTCGGCGATCACAGCGAATCGCATCAACGGTCCTCTGCCAGCGTGAACTCGATATCAAGATCGTCCAGTTTTCCTGCGAGAAAGGCACGCGCATCCTGAATACCGGCATTGTAGAGCGATGGGCCAAGCTGGCCGATCATGAAGGAGAGCAGTTCCTCGGCACGGAAACGGCTCAGGGTTTCGTCGAACTCGTCGGCAAAATAACCCTGTAGAGCGGCCGCCAGCTCCGCGCGTCGCTCATCCGACAGTTCAAGTTTTCTCATGGAAACCCTCAGCCTCCGTGACGAACCGCGCCTGTCATGCGATGGCCTCGATAGTGGCGTCGTCCATATCGCCCGGTACGATGGTGACAGGGACGGGGAACCCTCCGCCTCGTGCCGCAATGGCGCTGACAAGTGGCCCGGGACCCTCTTTGCCGAGGCCAGCGCCGAGCACGAGGATCGCGATGTCCTCGTCCTCCTGAATGAGTTGGGTGATTTCCTCCAGCGCTGTGCCCTCGCGGACCAGCCGTTCCGGCGTCAGCGACAGCTTGTTCGCTCGCAAGAGACCAACATAACGGTCCACTGTGGCGTCTGCTTCGCTCTGCGCTTCGGCGCGCATGATTTCCTCCACACCGAGCCAGTGCTGGAATTCCGACGGCGGCACGATGTAAAGCATTGCCAGCCCACCGCCGGTGCGCTCGGCCCGGCGGGCGGCGTAGATCACGGCCCGTTCGCATTCAGGCGTGTCATCAAGGATCACCAGAAACTTGCGCTGGTGGCCCTCATCGAAGGCGCGGCGTGCTTTGAGCATAGTTCCTCCGCCCATCTGTTTACTGGTTAGAGTGTCAACCCGGAGCGGTCAGCGCAAGGTGTCGCGTCAGAGAACCGGACACGCCGCAACCGGTCATTTGCCTGCGGCGAACGACCGGAGCAAACACAGACCAGCCGCCGGCGCAGGAAATGTCATCGAACAAGCCCAAGAACGTCATACACTTCATCCAGCACGGGCACGGCCATCTCGCGTGCCCGCCGCGCGCCATCCCGCAGGATCGCGTCAAGGCTTGCCGGATCGCTTTCGATCCTTACCATTTCATCGCGGATAGGGCCGAGCCTTTCCACCGCGACGTCAGCCAGAGCAGGTTTGAACACGCCAAAGCCCTGCCCGCCAAACTGCCGGATCACCTCGTCCTTCGAGATGCCGGCGAGCGCGCCATAGATACCGACCAGATTGTCAGCTTCTGGCCGGCCTTCCAGCCCATCCACGGTTTCCGGCAACGGCTCAGGGTCGGTTTTGGCTTTGCGGATCTTGGTAGCAATCGCATCGCGATCGTCGCTCATATTGATGCGCGAGAGGTCCGACGGGTCCGACTTCGACATTTTCTTGGTGCCGTCGCGCAAGGACATGACACGTGTTGCATCGCCCAGGATCAGAGGCTCGGTCAGCGGGAACACCTCTTTGCCCCAGTCATTGTTGAACTTCTGTGCAATGTCGCGCGTCAGTTCCAGATGCTGCTTCTGATCTTCACCGACAGGCACACCGGTCGCTTTGTAGAGCAGAATGTCCGCTGCCATCAGTGTCGGATAGGCATACAGGCCAACACTTGCCTTCTCGCGGTCTTTGCCGGCCTTCTCCTTGAACTGGGTCATGCGGTTGAGCCAGCCCAGACGCGCCACACAGTTGAACACCCAGGCAAGCTGGGCATGCTCGGCCACCTGACTCTGGTTGAAAAGAGCGGACTTCACCGAATCAAGGCCTGAAGCAATGAAGGCCGCCGCCACATGGCGGGTGGCGCGGGCCAGCTCTTCAGGGTCCTGCCATACCGTAATCGCGTGCAAATCCACCATGCAGTACAGACATGTATGCGTATCTTGCAGCGGCACGAAATTGCGGATCGCGCCCAGATAATTGCCCAGCGTCAACTGGCCGGACGGCTGCACACCGGAAAAGATGCGCGGCGCGAACGTTGCGCTCTGGGGTTCACTCATAACGATCAGTCCTAGAGGGATGGAAAAGCGGTCCGCCTTATCGCGGGTCAAGCGTCACTTATCAAGATGGTGGTTTTTGCCGGGGCCGCATCATGCGTTTCATGTCGCCAAGCTTGGCAGCACCGGTGATGTGGGCAAGGCTGAAAAAGCTGACGATACCCGTTGCCACCAGGATACCCAGCGCTGCGACACGCAACGGCAAAGGCGTGCCGATGGCCAACTGGTCCTGCAACACCGCCGACAGCCCGATCAACGCCGCACCCATCGCCAAAGCGCAAGCCAGAAGCAACGCGACTTTGAAGCCAAGAGCCTGCTCAAAGCGCCAGTAACCGCGTTTGGCGATCAGATGATAGAGCACCAGAGCGTTTACCCAACCGGCAAGGGACGTCGCGAGCGCAATGCCGATATGCCCGATGAAAGGGAACAAGGCGAGCGAAACAGCGACGTTCACCACCACGGACAGTCCACCGACGAGCATCGGCGTTCTGGTATCTTCACGGGCAAAGAAAGCCGGAGAAAAAACTTTGATCAGGACGAAGCTCGGCAAGCCGACAGCGAACGCCTGCAAGGCGGCTGCCGTGCCTAGGCGCGCCTCCGCATCGAAGGCTCCGCGCTCGAAGAGCACCGACACCAACTCATCAGGGATCGCAGCCAGAGCAACGGCGGCCGGTAAGGTGAGAAGCATTGCAAACTCAAGCGAACGGGCGCTGGCGATTTTCACGCCTTCTTCGTCGCCTGCCTTCAGGCGGCGGGAAAGCTCCGGCAGGAGCACTACACCGATAGCGATGCCGACCACACCCAGCGGAAGCTGATAAAGCCGGTCGGCATAGTAAAGCAGGGACACTGCGCCGGCCTGCAGCGACGCAATCATTGTCCCGATCACGATGTTGATCTGTGTGATGCCACCGGCGATGACGCCAGGGATACCGAGCGAAACAAGACGTTTCATACGGCCGGACCATCGCGGGCGCACCAGCTTCAGCAGGAATCCTGCGCGGCGCAGATCGCCGATGACGAGCGCCAACTGGGCAAATCCGCCGATCACCACGCCGATGGCAAGCCACAGACCGGCCTCATCAGCCCCGGCCAGGTCCATCGCGAGCACGATCCACAGAACGCCAATCAAAACAACGTTGAGAAGGGTCGGCGCAAAAGCGGCTGCCGCAAAACGCCCAAGCCCGTTCAGAACACCGGATATCAACGCCAACAGTGAAACCAGCGTCAGATAGGGAAAGGTTATGCGCGTCAGAAAGACCGTCAGATCGAATTTCGCCGGGTCTCTGATAAAGCCTGGAGCCAGAACCAGCATGAGAATCGGCATCGCGATCATCGCCACGGCTGTTACCAGCGCCAGAATGGTCAGAAGACCGGCCATGGCTTCCTGCGCGAAAGCCCGAGCTTCCTTTGGGCCTTCGCCTTCTAGCGCGCGCGCGAACAGCGGCACGAAGGCGGAGTTGAAAGCGCCCTCGGCAAACAGGCGGCGGAACAGGTTGGGAAAACGGAACGCAACCACAAAAGCGTCGGCCACAGGCCCTGTGCCGAGCGCTGCGGCCATCAGAATATCACGCACAAAGCCAAGCACGCGGCTTGAAAGCGTCGCGCCGCCGACCGTGGCAAAGTTGCGAAGAAGGCTCACGGTCCGATGCTCACGGGTTGATGTTCGTCAGGCACTGGTCTTGCTGCGGCGTTTGCGCTTGGACGTTTTGCCCGGCAGATCGGTTGGCGCGGGTGTCGAGGGGGCCGGCTCGCTTGTGTCGGGCACCGCATTGGAGCCACGGCCCCGTCGTGCAAGTGCTGCTGGGCGCGGCTTGCCGGGTGTTCCGCCCAACACCTCTTCCAGCGTGCTTTTGATGGTGTTCAGCTTTGCGCGCCGTGTCACCTTCTGGCCGGTCAGGTCCGTCACATAGAACACGTCGACAACCCGCTCGCCAAAGGTCGCGACATGGGCTGAATGGGTGTCGAGCGAAAGGTCCGCAATCGCACTTGCCAGATCGTGCAACAGGCCGGGACGGTCGCGTCCCGCTGCCTCGATGACAGTGAAGCGTTCCGAACCCTGGTTATCGATCATCACCTCAGGCGGCACTTTGAAAGCCCGCACGCGGCCTTTGACCTTGCCCTTTTCTGCCATCATCGGTGGCAGGTGCACGTCTCCCTTGAGTGCGCTTTCGACGGTGTTGGCGATTCGTTCGGCCCGGCGGCGTTCATCAGCCTCCTGGTCGAACTCCTGGCGGATCAGGATCGTATCGAGTGCTTTGCCGGTCGAGGTGGTGTGGATTTGCGCGCCGACAATGTCCGACTTGGCGGCAACGCAGGCCGCAGCGATCGTTGACAGAAGACGCGGGTGATCGGGTGTGTAGAGCGTTATCTCGGTGACGCCCTCGAAGGTGTGCACGGCAGTCAGCGAAGCAAAGGGCTCGCCCGCCTCGTCGGCCGCCTTGATCAGATGCGCGTGCGCAATCTTGCGATCCAGATCGGTGCGCAGCCAATAGGGCGGATAGTGCATGGCCGCATAGGCTTTGCGTTCCTTCTCGCTCCAGTCGGGAAGCGCCTCGAACAACATATCCTGTATTGCCTGCACCCGCTGCTCGCGGCGGGCTTCGGAATGTCCGCCGGTCAGGATGATCTCGCTCTCATAATAGAGCGTGCGCAGGAGTTGGCCCTTCCAGCCGTTCCAGACACCGGGACCGACCGCGCGAATATCGCAGACGGTCAGAATCAGAAGAAGTTTCAGCCGTTCCAGCGTTTGCACACGCGCGACGAATGTCTGGATCGTTGTCGGATCGGACAGGTCCCGCGACTGCGCCGTCATGCTCATCACCAGATGATCTTCGATCAGCCAGGCCACCAGTGCGGTTTCGCTGGGCGTCAGCCCAAGCCGTGGACAAAGCCTGCGGGCGATCTTGGCCCCTTCCAGAGAATGATCCTGCGGCCGTCCCTTGGCGATGTCGTGCAAAAACAGCGCGACATACAGCGCCCGCCGGTTCTGGATGGTTGGCAGAAGAACCGACGACAGCGGATGCTCCTCCTGCAGCTTGCCGCTTTCTATCTGCGCCAGTACGCCAACCGTGCGCAAAAGATGCTCATCCACCGTGTAGTGATGATACATGTTGAACTGCATCATCGCCACGACCTTGCCGAAATCGGGAACGAAACGCCCCAGGAGGCCTGTTTCGTTCATCCGGCGCAATGTCGCTTCAGGCCGGTTCTTCGAGCAGAGAATCTCCAAAAAGATCGCGTTGGCCTCTTCATCGTTGCGCAGTTTCGGCGTCACCAGTTTCAGAGACAGCGTGATCAGGCGTGTTGCGTCCGGATGCAGCGCCAGGCCGTATTTGTCTGCAAGCTGGAAGAAGCGCAGCAGATTCACCGGATCGTCGGCAAAGACCTTGTCGTGCGCGACATTCAACCGGTCATTGTCGACTTCAAAGTCCTTCGTATCCGGAACCGTTTTCATCCTGCGGCGGCGCAGTGGCCCGAGCATCCGGTCGAGAATGGGCGTCGGCTTTGCCTGATTTTCTTCCAACCGGGCGCACAGGATCCGGGTCAGATCGCCGACATTCTTGGCCACCAGGAAGTAGTGCTTCATGAAGCGTTCAACGGTCTGCATGCCCGGGTGTTCGGTGTAGCCGAGCCGTTCGGCGATATCGCCCTGCAGATCGAAGGACAGCCGGTCGTCCGGACGCCGCATCAGAAAGTGGATGTGACAGCGGGCCGCCCATAAGAAGTCGCTGCTTTTGACAAACGCGTTGTATTCCCGCCGTGTGAACACGTTTTTGGTGACCAGTTCCGCCTCGGTGTCCACCTGGTAGACATATTTGCCGATCCAGAAGAGCGTGTTGAGGTCCCGCAGGCCGCCCTTGCCTTCTTTGACGTTCGGCTCCACCACATAGCGTGAGGAGCCTTGCTTGGCATGACGTTCGTCGCGTTCGCTCAGTTTGGACGCCACGAACTCCGCCGCCGATCCGCGCACCACCTGATCCTGAAAGGCACGGATGAAGGCGTCGAACAGCGGTTCGTCGCCCAGAATGAAGCGTGTTTCGAGCAGCGCGGTGCGGATCGTCATGTCGGTTTTCGCCAGACGCACGCACTCATCGACCG
>JANQJE010000066.1 GCA_028281795.1 Cohaesibacteraceae bacterium
CTTTATGGTGCCTTGAGCGACGGGACCCGGCTGACGGTTCATAATCCCGGCCAGACCAAGGTCACGGCCGGCGAGAACGTCACCCTCGGCTCCGATCCCTCCACCTATCACCTGTTCGACACCGAGACGACACTAAGTCTGCGTGAGGCATAGACCCATCATCTTGGCGCACCCCACGGACCCTTTCTGATGCGGCAGACCTGGCGTTGGTTCGGCCCGGCCGACACGATCTCCATTGCGGAAATCCGGCAAACAGGCGCGCAAGGCATCGTCTCTGCGCTGCACCAGTTTGCGCCAGGGGATGTATGGCCGCTCGATGAGATCAAAACACGCAAGACCGCGATCGAAGGAACACCGGATGCACCATCGGGCCTGACCTGGGACGTGGTGGAAAGCGTACCGGTCTCCGAAACGCTCAAGACGCAGAACGGGCCGGTGAAAGAACATTTCGATGCTTACCGCAAGTCGCTTCGCAACCTCGCATCGTTGGGCATTCAGACGGTTTGCTACAACTTCATGCCGATCCTAGACTGGACACGCACGGATCTTGCCGCAGTCATGCCCGACGGGGCACACGCCATGCGGTTCGATCTCACGGAATTCTGCATCTTTGATGCTTTTCTGCTGCAGCGTCCGGCTGCGCCAGAAGACTATACTGAAACCCTGGTCGAGGACGCGCGCAAGCGTTATGCCACAATGTCGGACGGTGAGAAGCAGGCTCTGGTTGAAAACATCGTGGCCGGCTTGCCCGGCGCCAACGAGAGCTGGACGCTCGATGACGTGCGGGCGCAATTGGACACATACGCAGGCATAGATGCCGACCGGCTGCGCGCCAACCTCATCGATTTTTTAAGCGAGCTGGTGCCGACCGCAGAAGAGCTCGGAATCCGGCTGTGCTGCCACCCCGATGACCCGCCCTTCTCTTTGCTGGGTCTGCCCCGTGTCATGTCGACCGAAGACGACTACGTCCATGTCATGCAAGCCGTCGACAGTCAGGCGAGCGGGGTTACGCTGTGTACCGGATCACTGGGAGTGCGTGAGGACTTCGACCCGGAATCCTTTGTCACCCGCCTTGGCGATCGAATCCATTTCGTCCACCTTCGCAACACTAGGCGCACAGCACCCGCAGGCCTTGGCCGATCGAGTTTCTACGAGTCGGAACATCTGGGCGGCGATACCGACATGCTCGCCACCATTCGTGCTCTCATCGGTGAGGAAAAACACCGCAAGGCCGAGGGCCGCCCGGACTGGCAAATCCCGATGCGCCCTGATCACGGCCAGACCATGCTGGATGACTTCAATCGCAACTCGATGCCGGGCTATCCGCTGATCGGGCGGCTGCGCGGCCTTGCCGAACTGCGTGGCGTTATGCAGGCTTATGAACGGCTCTAGCGCTCCAGTTCGCTGACGTGCAGCACAACCTCGGGAAACTCGCCTAGAACGTCTGGATCTTCGTAGGTGCCTACCCAGATGTCATATTGTCCGGCTATGGGCCGCGCGAAAAAATCTCCAGATTGAGATCGCCCTCTGCGTGATCATCGACACAGCCAGCCCTGAAAAGTGTTGTCTTTAACGGTGCGACAGTTTTTATCTTGCCATCCATTTCCAACAATGATGGGATAGCCGCGAGGGATCAAATCTGCCTTAGAAAACAGGGGTAGGTTTCTTCCTAGCTGCAAATCGCTGTCACTTGCATGCCATAACGGGGTGCAAGCCCTGTAAGAAACCGTCATCGGGACCTTTATGATCGTCTGCCATTGCAACGTTCTCACCAAGGCCATGATCAGTGAAGCCATCGAAGGCCTCATTGATGACGACCCCTATCAGCTCATCACACCCGGAGTCGTTTATCGCGAACTGGGCAAACGAGGGAAATGCTGCGGTTGCTTTCCTCAGGTAGTTGGCCTAATCGTACAAAGATTAGAAGAGTTCCAAACTAGCAATCCGAGCATCACCTTGGAGCGTAGTTTGGCAGGGATTGCAGCAGCAAGCCTCCACACGGCTTCCGTACGTCCCGCACTAAAACCGGACTAGTCTGCGTCTGCCTTTCGTGGTGGGCGCCACCACACCAAGGGAACGCATGCCATGAAGGGCAGTGAAAAAGTCATCGAACGCCTCAACGAAGCTCTGTTTCTGGAGCTCGGCGCCATCAACCAATACTGGCTGCACTACCGCCTGCTCGACGACTGGGGTTATGCCAAGCTGGCAGCCAAGGAGCGTCAGGAGTCCCTTGAGGAGATGGAGCATGCCGACAAGATCACCGAGCGGATTCTGTTCCTCGAAGGTCATCCCAACATGCAGACACTCGCCCCGTTGCGCATCGGTCAGACCATCAAAGAAGTTCTCGAGGCAGACCTTGCCGGCGAGTATGACGCCCGTGCGTCCTACTCCAAATCACGCGACATCTGTCACGATGAAGGCGACTATGTTTCGATGAAGCTGTTCGAAGGGCTTCTGGCTGATGAAGAAGGTCATATCGACTTCCTGGAAACCCAGTTGCAGCTTCTGGAAACGATTGGCGAAGAACGTTACGGCCTGCTGAACGCAGTGCCGGCCGATCAGGGCGAATAGCGCTTTAGTGGTTGCTCCGAAGCAACGGTGCAAAACCAACGTCTCAGCCACAGAGACGCATCACTCGGCGGCGATCGCCGCCGAGTTGACCGGTTCCCGGCCCTCGTCACCGGCCGCGAGCCACACATCCAGAAATCGATCAAGCCAAAGATCAACGGCGGCGTCATAACGCAGACGGCCCTCAATGTGAGCCTTGCGCGGCTGCGCCCCGGGAGCAGCCATCCGCTCCGCCCCTTTCACCGTCCAACGGTAAGTCATTGCCATGGTGAGCTCGGGATGAAACTGCAGACCAAACGCATTTGGGCCAGCGCGATAGGCCTGCTCCGGAAAAGGGCCATCGGCGGTAGCAAGCCGGACCGTGCCCGATGGTAGGTCATAACCGTCCTGGTGCCATTGATAGACCATCTCTGGCCAATGGATCAGCGCCTCACCTTCAGGTGTCGGTCTGATAGGATAGTAGCCGACCTCGACATGACCCTCAGGATGCGGTTGGACAGTGGCGCCCATATGCATAGCCATCAGCTGAGCGCCAAGACAAAGGCCGAGAAACGGTTTCTCTTCCCGCAGCGCAACACCGATCCAATCCGTTTCGGTCTTCAGAAACGGCTCGTTGTCGTACGCCGACATCGGTCCCCCGAAAATGATCGCACCGGCGTGAGCCTCAAGCGTCTCAGGCAACGTACAACCCAGTGGCGGCCG
Organism: Cohaesibacteraceae bacterium; assembly: GCA_028281795.1. GTDB lineage: Bacteria > Pseudomonadota > Alphaproteobacteria > Rhizobiales > MH13 > MH13. The sequence goes on from JANQJE010000066.1 coordinate 3,271, forward strand.
ACGGACATCCAGCAGATACCCGCGCTCGCGCAGCTTCATCCCGACGCGGCCAGGCGTTGAGGTCTCCTGATGGAGCACAACCAACACAGGCTGAAGGTTAGGACGGGACAGGGATGATGACATACTGCACACAACCCATCAAAGCATCGATTGTCCAGCGCTGCGGTGCAACAAATGCTGTTTGTTCGCCAACATTTGCGTGAAACGGTCTGTGATCGCTCAGATGGTTAGCGACAACTGTACGATTTTCAGAAAAATCTGAGGCAATTCAGGGAACTTGAAGACCGGGTCTACGCACGAAGCTGCATGAAGACTCTCAGACAGAGCACCGTCGATACCTCTGGTTCGTCGAACAGGTTTTAGCGCGCTGTTTCGCCCGCCACCCGTTTGCGCAAAATCATACGGTCACGGCTCGACACACCAAGCAGTTCAGCCGTTCGCCAGACCATATTGTCTTCCAGCTCATTGACGACACCATCGGCAAAGACGGCGCGCCACAAAAGCTCGATCACCTCAACGCGCTCTTCCTCGGAGAGCTTGACCTTCAACGTCGATGTGAAGCCATAAAGATCGACTGCCTCATCATCCCGGCGCTGGGCTTCAGCCATGATCTCATCCAGATCCTCGCCCGAGAGCCCGAACTGGGTATCGAGAGCAGTACGGATCGTGGCAGTTTCATCGTCGGTCACGACACCGTCTATGCGGATCATGTGCACCAGAAGAGCGGCAACCGCTACGCGCGCATCGTCCGGTGCAAAAGCAGCCTCATCGGCAGCAGGCTCGGTGTCTGCAAAAAGAGCTTTCAGGCGGTCGAGCATAGTAAAGAGTCCTTGGTACCAATGTCCCTAAGGATAGGGAGCCAATGCCATCAAACAAGGAAGATGGCTAAAGTGTAACCTTATGCTCCTTCTGACCTGTCGCACCGACGCGCGCGGTGTATGTCTGACCGGCGTCGTCAAAACCGGCATCGTCAGGCTTCATGTGCTCACGTGCGGTCGTGATGAAAAGCTCCTGCATATCCTCGCCGCCAAAAGCCGGACAGGATGTGTGCGGCGTCGAGGCCTCCACGACCTGCTGAACGGAACCATCTGGCGCATAGCAGGCAACCCGCGAGGAGCCCCATTCGGCAAGCCACAAACGACCATCGGTATCGAACACCGCACCGTCAGGATTGCGGCCTTCGCCCGTCAGATCGAGAAACACCTCGGGTTCGCCGACAGGTGTGCCATCGGACGCATCAAGCCCGATACGCATCACCTTGCCGGTAACGGTGTCGGCAAAACTCGCAAAGCTCCGGTCCGGCGCAAAGGCGATGGCGTTGGGAATCGTGATGCCGGAAAACAAGGTCGTTACAGAACCACGGTAGCAGCGGTGAATGCCACCGGCACCGCTTTCAGCGCCCTTGCCCATTGTGCCAATCCAAAATCCGCCCCAGGGATCGGCGCGACCGTCATTGGACCGCGTGGCCTCATTATCGGCGTCTAACGGCATCAGGGTTTTGCGCGCGCCGCTGACGATATCGAATGTCAGAAAAGCCCGCTCGCTGGCGATGAGAAGCGTGTCATCATCGACCCAGCCGGCGGCAGAGACGATATCGTCGAACAGCCATTGAAGGAACGTCTCCCGCGAGCGCATCAGCAGGCGCTTGCCGAGAATATCGAACCAGAACAATGCTTGACGGGTCGGATGCCAAAGCGGCCCTTCACCCAGTTCGCAACGGGTGGCATCGAAAACGCGGGCGGTCAGCGTGGCCGGCTCCATCAGTTTGTTCCTGCATCATAGGCTGCCACGATCGCTCGCGCCTTAACGGCCACATCCTGCGCGCTGTCACCGGGCTTGTAGAGCGCGGACCCAAGACCGAACCCATGAACCCCGGCGGCCAGCCAGTCAGGAATGGTTTCGACACTGACGCCACCCACGGCATAGGTGATGGCTGTACGTGGCAGCACGGCCTTCAAAGCTTTCAGGCCAATCGGGCCGATCAAATCTCCGGGGAAAAACTTCAGCCCGTCAGCTCCAGCGTCCAGCGCGGTGAAGCATTCGGTGGCGGTGAAAACACCAGGCAGGGAGATCATACCCTTCGCCTTGGAAAGCCGGATCACCTCCGCGTTCATATTCGGCGACACGATAAGCCGCGCGCCGGTCGCCGCCACCGCCTCCACCTCTTCGGTGGTCAGCACGGTGCCCGCACCGATGACGGCTTTTTCGCCAAGCCGCGCCACGAGCTTGGTGATGGAATCAAACGGATCAGGTGAGTTCAGCGGCACTTCGATCCAACTGATACCGGCCGCCATAAGGGCTTCGCCTATATCGCTCACCTCATCAGGCGTCACACCCCGCAAAATCGCCACCAAGGGCCGCACAGCCAAAGTCATAGTCCCGATCTCACCTGTTTCTCGGTCATGCCACCACCATATTGCGGCGCACAAGTTGCGCGTACACCTCGCTGAGGCCGCGCAACACCATCGCTTCTCCATCGAGAGCCTGAGCCGAGAAGCCGACAGCGGCAAGCGCATCACTGTAAGCCCGGCATAACTCCGGCGTACCGATCAGCGTGATTTCCTCTCCCGTTGTCAGCTTGGCACCCGCCAGCTCCGCACCGATCAAAAGACCGGAGATACGTCCACGCGCGCGCGCCCCATCCTGACCGGTAAGGAGCCCTTCCGCACGGACCGAAAAAAGCGCTTCGGTCAGACACGCCGGATCGTGGAAAGCTGCGCGGACGGAATCACTGAAGGCTTCGGCATCCATCACCTCGTCGGCAACCGAATGTGCAAGGATGGAATGTTCGGTGAGAAGATCGAACAGCTCGCCTGTCATCGCGGTCGAAAAATGCGTGATCGCGCCAGCCTGAACCCGCGCCCATTTGGCATGGGTGCCCGGCAGACATACCCGGCCACCTGGTGTCGAGCCTGCAGATCCCATCTGTGCGGCATAGCCAGCCAGCTGAGTCTCCTCGCCACGCATCACATCATAAGGATCGATTTGACTGATGCCCGGCACGATGAAGGCCGCCAGCCGTGCATCGCGAACCGGGACCTGCGCAAGAGCTTCTCCCAATCCGGACAGCGTTTGCGGAACCGGCAGGTATCCGGCCTCATGCCAACCCTGACGGGACCCGACCATGCCGCACATCACCACCACCATCGGGTCAGACGCACGCGCCGTATCGAGCCAGACCGCTACAGCCTCCAGGAGCGAAGCTTCGAAATCGCTACCCATCTGTCCGGCGGCCAACGCGCTCATACCCGGCCCACCGGCACGGCCCATCACCGCTCCGGACACGTCCATGGCGTAGGCACGCATATGCGTCGTGCCCCAGTCAACGGCGATCCAGCTTGGGTTGAGGGCTTCGCTCATCAGCCGGTGACCACCACCCCGCCATCGATCACCAGCGCCTGGCTGGTCATCATCTTGGACGCATCGGAAGCCAGAAAAAGTACACCGCCGACGACATCGGAAGGCTCCAGATGATCTTTCAGACACTGCCTGGAAAGATGCTCTGCAAGACCTTCCGGCGTCGCCCACATGTCCTTCTGCTTTTGTGTCAGCACCCAGCCGGGCGCGAGCGCGTTCACACGGATCTTGTCCGGCCCGAACTCTCGCGCCAGGGACCGTGTGAGGGCGGTGATGGCGCCGTTCGCCGCGATATAGATCGGATAGCCGGCATTGCCCATCATGTAGCTGATCGAGGAGAAATTGACGATCGCCCCACCGCCCGCAGCCTGCATGCCTGGAATCACCGCCTGGCAGGCGAAGAAGTAGGCTTTCATGTTGATCGCCATGGACCAATCGTAAAAGTCTTCATCGACCTCAAGCGTCGCATGACGCTGGTCATTGGCTGCGTTGTTGACAAGTTTGGTCACCGGTCCATGCCGCTCGGCTGCTTCGTCGATGCAAGCCTTCAGACGGTCCAGATCGGTGATGTCGCATTGCATGTAATGCGGCCGGTTGCCGTGCTTTTCAGCCATTTCATCGGCAAAACCTGACGCATCGGACCGCTGCACAAACGTCACGCGGGCACCCTGCATAAGGAACCCTTCAGTCAGTGCGGCGCCAATGCCCGCCCCGCCGCCGGTGATGAAAACGCTGGCATCCTTCAGATCGGAATAGCTGGCCAGAAGGTCCATCAGTGCCACCCCCGTCTTACAGTTGCGCTGGCGGCGCCGATCGAACGGTCCGGACGGCCACCTGCCCAGGGATCAGGAAGCGTCTCCATCCACGATTGTCCTGATTGATCACTCATAAAGAAAGGCTCCTCGCCTTGAATAGGGATACGCGTCATGCGGCGATCGTCCGTCCTGCTCCGACCCAGTCCGGCAGCCAGTTGCCTGAATCCTGATGCGCAAGGATGAGATCACCCATCAGCGTCCGGATCTGGCGCAAATCAAGCTCTGCAGCGGTGTGCGGGTCCATCATGGCGGCGTGATAGAGATGCTCGACATTCTCTTCCAGCAAGGCCGCTACGGTGAGCTCCTGCACATTAACGCTGGACCGCATCATGGCAACAAGCTGCGGTGGAATGCTGTCCACCACCGTTGGCTGCACACCCTTGTGATCGATCAGGCACGGCACTTCGACCGATGACCCTTCGGGCAGTTGAGGAACATAGCCCCTGTTGGCGATGTTGCCGTAGATCACCGAAGGCGTTCCGGTGACGATGGAATTCATGATGGTTGCCGCATACTCGTGGCTTGGCGCCACATCGATGCGCTCAGCAGTACGATAGTCTTCAGCTTGCGCCTTCCAGTCGGCGATCTGCTCTTCGCAGCGTACCAGATACTCATCAAGCGGAATGCCGAACTGCTCGATCAGGTCGGGGCGGTCGCGCTTGATGAACCAGGGCACATATTCGGCAAAGTGCTCCGAGCTTTCGGTGGCGAAATAGCCGAAATGGTCCATGACCTCGTAACGGACAAAGTTGGGGCAGCGTGGGTTGGCACCGGTTGCGGTGGGGAAACGCCCTTCGGCATAGCCTTGACGCAGGGCAGGATAGGCATCAACCCACTGCCCGTTGCGGCGCATCTCCAGTTCAAGAAAGAACGCGACATGGTTGATCCCGGCAACCTTGTATCGCAGGTCGGTGACCGGAATGCCCAGGTCGCGCGCCAGTTCTTCCGACGTACCCTGAACCGAATGACACAGACCAACCTGTTTGATCTTGGGGTATTTGGCAGCAATAGCCCAGGTATTGATCGCCATCGGATTGACATATTGCAACAACAGCGCATCAGGACAGACGGCCATCATGTCTTCGCAGATCGCCCAGAGATGCGGGACCGTGCGCACGCCGCGCATGATGCCGCCGACGCCAAGCGTGTCGGCGATCGTCTGACGAAGTCCATGTTTCTTGGGCACGTTGAAATCTGTGATCGTGCAGGGATCGTAGCCGCCGATCTGGAAAGCGACGATAACGAAGTCCGCGCCTTCCAGCGCCGATCGCTGGTTCATCGAGGTTTCGATGGTCGCGCCGACACCGAGCGAACTGGCCATTTTGCGGGCGACCAGTGCGGATTCTTCCAACCGCTCCTGATCGATGTCCATCAGACAGACGGTGGCGTTGGACAAAGCCTCTTTTTGCAAGGCATCGCCGATGAGATTTTTCATGAAGATGGTCGAGCCCGCCCCGATCATCGTGATCTTGGGCGCGCGGGAAGAGGAGAGAGTCATAGCGTGAACTCAAGCCAAAGGGGTTGATGTTGGGGGGCATGCTTGCGGGGCCGGCATTTTTCCCGGCCCCGCAATCGCGCTATTTCACGGCACCGAGCGTCAGTCCAGCAATGAAATGCTTTTGCATGAGAAAAAACATCAGGACAGGGGGCAGCGCCGCCACAATCGAGCCTGCACTCATCAGATGATAAGCCGCCCGGAACTGGGAGTTGAAGCTTGTAATCCCAGCCGTCACCGGCTGCGCATCCGGCCCCTGGGTCAGCACCACCGCCCAGAAATAGTCGTTCCAGATGAAGGTGAAAATCAGCACGGCCAGCGCTGCCAGCGCGGGCTTCATCAGCGGTAAAACGACATACCAGAAGATACGCCACTCCGCGACGCCCTCCACACGGGCCGCTTCGACCAACTCGAACGGCAACTGGCGGATGAAGTTGCGCATGAACAAAGTACAGAAGCCTGTCTGGAAGGCGATATGGAACAGCACCAGCCCGGTCTTCGTGTCATAAAGGTTCATGTTCACCGTCAGGTCACGCACCGGGACCATCAGAATCTGGAACGGCACGAAATTGCCGGCAATGAACATGAAAAAGATCAGCAGGTTGCCGTTGAACTTGTAGATGCCCAGGGCAAAACCGGTAAGCGAAGAAAGCGCAATGGCACCGATCACCGTC
>JANQJE010000170.1 GCA_028281795.1 Cohaesibacteraceae bacterium
GGCCGCATCATGTTAACGCAGTAAGCTTAGGGCCAGGACCCATTCATGTGATTGAAATGGCGTTCGATAGGGCAAGCCTACGGCGTCAAAGCCCTTGACCGGGGGATAAACCCCGCTCTTCGGACTTTTCCTTGTATGGCTTGCCCTATCGAACGCCATTTCAATCACATGAATGGGTCCTGGCCCTAAGCTTACTGCGTTAACATGATGCGGCCATCGATGGCCGGTGCAAACTCGCCGAGTTCGCGGACATGCACCATAACGTCGTTGGCCATCAGCTTGGCGTCTTCTTCCCGCACGATGCGTGGGGCATCGGCAAACACCGCATAGCCATCGCCGCCGCGACCCATGAAATCGTTGGTCGCAACCGTGTAGGTCGCACCGACATCCAGCGGTGCATCGCCGATCATCACGGACGTCACGCGGTCACCTGGCTCGCGGGTGACGTCCGCCTCGACGATCATGCCGGAAACCTGCGGGAAGCGGCCAGAGACGTCCTCGACGCGTGAGAAGCCGTTTTCGAGGGCTGCAAGAACTTGCGCGCCCGTCAGTTCGATCATGATGTTAACGTTGCCGAACGGCAGTTCGGAAAGGATGTCGCGGCGGGTGAGTTCCGTACCGGGTTCATAAACCTTGTCAGCCCGGATGCCGCCGCCATTGGTTATGGCGATGTCAGCACCCACAGCAGCCCGCATGCCGTCAGCGACCAGATTGCCCATGGTTGCTTCGCCGGAACGGACCGATGCCCGGCGGGAATCCAGTTCGGCGGTGATGGTTCCGATGACTACATTGAGCTCTTCGTCGAGGATAGCGTTGAAATCATCAACGCGTGCCTGAACTGTTGCTTCCTGTTCCATGCCCAGTGTCGAGATCGGGCGGAAGCCGAGCTCCCAGCCGACACGGCGCCGGTCGCCATCGCGGATGGTGGCGGTGACATCGACTGCTGTCACATAGTCCGCTTGTTCGCGCGACTCCACCAAGGCGGTGCGTCCATTGTACTCGACGCGCAGATCATGATCATCACCGGAGAGGATGAGGTCAAACTCGCCGGTGCGGTACATCTCTTGATCGATGCCGACATGATTGTGCGTCACAACGACAATCATGTCTGCTCCGGCTTCGCGCAAGGCATCAGCTTGCTCAAGACCGACTTCCAAGGCACCGCCGAGCTGCAGGGTTTCCGGAGAGGATTTCACGACTGCGTCCTCAGCGGTCAAACCGATGATGCCGATCATGAAGCCATTGACATCCATCATCATCGTGTCGGCGAAGCCATCAAGCATGGAGCCGTCTTCATTGCGCAGATTGGCGGCCAGAAGGGTGCCTTCCAACTCGGCCATGCGGGTGCGGAAAACATCCTCACCGAAATCATATTCATGATTGCCGGGCACGAAAATGTCGGGTCCGATCATGTTGAAGAGTTCGGTGATATGCTCGCCCTGATCGAACGAAGAGAGAAGCGATGGCGAGATGGCATCGCCTGCAAAGGCGAACACGACGTTCTCATTGGCAGCGCGTTCATTGGCCACGACTGTGGCGAGACGACCGAAACCGCCCTGGTCTGACATGTTGTCGACCGTATCGACATCATTCACCAGAAGAAACGTGATGTTGACAGTGGTTGAATCCTGCGCCAGCGCCGGGGCTGCGAAAAGCGCAGTCGACAGGCTGAGCGCCGTAATCAATCGGACGGGGGTATGAAACATGAAATGAGCCTCCCTCAAGGCATCTGTGTTGTGTTGTCGTTGGGTTTTGCCAGAGCCTGCACGCTCCAGTGTGACAGCAGCATGACAGATTTACGACGGTCTGCAACTGCTTGATTTGCGCAAAAATCCTGCATCCGGTGCGGCGATTGATCCATCCAAATGACTTGCTGTGACGTATGTCACTATGCTTATGCACCAATCGAGTGTTCGATGGGCGGTGCGGGCCGTCAATCGTTGGATCAGGAGTTTCGGGACGTGAATACGCAGGACCATAAGGCGTTCAGCGCCAGCACGATGATGCCGGCTGCGCCGAGCCGTTCTACGGAGCTTTCCGTGTTGCCGGATGGACATCCTCCGGTGAAGTTCGGCAAAGTCGGCGTTCTCATCGTCAATCTTGGAACGCCCGACGGCACCGACTACTGGCCGATGCGCCGGTATCTGGCCGAATTTCTGACCGATCGCCGCGTGATCGAGTGGCCCAAGGCGCTCTGGTACCCCATCCTCTACGGAATCATTCTGATGGTGCGCCCCGGTCGCAAGGGCAAAGACTACGCCACGATCTGGAACAATGAACTGGATGAGAGTTTTCTGCGGACTTACACGCGGTCCCAGTCAGAGCTTTTGAGCGATGCTCTCAAAGACCATGACAATGTCGTGGTCGACTGGGGCATGCGTTATGGCAACCCTTCCATCGCCTCGCGTCTGGAGGCGTTGCGTGAAGAAGGCTGTGACCGTATCCTTTTGTTCCCGCTCTATCCGCAATATGCGTCGGCCACGACAGCGACGGTCAACGACAAGGCTTTCGAACATTTGATGACATTGCGCTGGCAGCCTGCGGTCCGCACGGTGCCTGCGTACCATGACGAACCGGTCTATATCGACGCGCTTGCCCGCTCGATCGAAGAGCATCTGGCGGGCCTGGACTTTGAGCCAGACAAAGTACTGGCGTCCTATCACGGCATTCCGGAAAGCTACTTCAAGAAAGGCGATCCGTACCATTGCCACTGCCACAAGACGACTCGGCTCCTGCAAGAAAGACTCGGATGGGAAAAAGGACGTTTGGTCACGACGTTCCAGTCGCGTTTTGGTCCCGAAGAGTGGCTTCAGCCCTATACCGACAAGACAGTCGAGCAGCTGGCCGCCGATGGCGTGAAGAACATTGCCGTCTTCAACCCGGGCTTCGTGTCGGATTGCCTGGAAACGCTGGAAGAGATTGCCATGGAAGCTCACGAGATTTTCGAAGAGCATGGCGGCGAGAACTTCAGCTACATTCCGTGCCTGAATGACAGCGAAAACGGTATGCGTGTTTTGGAAGCACTGGTTCGCCGTGAACTCCAGGGCTGGGTCAGGTAAGCCTTTTTTCTCCCCATCCAAACGTCGCATTCAACGTTGAAACAAAACGCAAAGCACCGCATGTAGACGGCATACGTCGTCCACAGACAGATCAGGTGCGCCCATGAACAGCCTCACGAATTTCCCCCTTGGCGGTTTCGATATCGTGATCATTGTGCTGCTGGCGATTATCGTCGCCGTCATCTTCATGGGCGTGAAGCAGGTGCCTCAGGGCTTCAACCATACGGTGGAGCGTTTCGGGCGTTATACAAAAACGCTCTCGCCAGGACTGAACCTTATCGTGCCGTTCTTCGATCAGATCGGTTCACGCATCAATATGATGGAGCAGGTCCTCGATGTTCCGAGCCAGGAAGTCATCACCAAGGACAACGCGACCGTTACCGTGAACGGCGTGACGTTCTATCAGGTGCTCGATGCGCCGCGTGCAGCATACGAGGTTCTGGGTCTTCAAAACGCGATCATAAATCTAACCTTGACCAACATCCGCACCGTGATGGGTTCGATGCAACTGGATGAACTGCTGTCGAACAGGGATGAGATCAATGCGCGTCTTCTGCGTGTTGTGGATGCTGCCGTTGACCCGTGGGGGGTGAAGATCACCCGCATCGAGATCAAGGACATCGATCCGCCGCGTGATCTGGTTGATGCCATGGCCCGGCAGATGAAGGCCGAGCGCGACAAGCGTGCTGCGGTTCTTGAGGCGGAGGGCCTGCGACAGGCAGAGGTTCTGCGCGCCGATGGCGCCAAGCAGGCGCAGGTTCTAGAGGCGGAAGGTCGGCGCGAAGCTGCTTTCCGTGATGCCGAGGCGCGTGAACGTCTGGCCCAGGCGGACGCAAAAGCCACCGAGATGCTGTCGACCGCGATTGAGAATGGGTCGGCGCAAGCCGTGAACTACTTTGTCGCCGAGAAATACGTCAACGTACTTGGCGAGATCGCCGCTTCACCCAACCAGAAAACCTTGATGATTCCGCTGGAGGCAGCATCGGTCATTGGTTCCGTGGCTGGCATCGGGGAAATTGCCAAGGCAGCTCTTGGCGAAACCAAGGCCGGTGAGAAGGTATGATCGCGCAACTTCTTGAGCAGGCCGGCGATTGGACATGGATCATACTGGGTCTGGTTATGCTGGCGCTGGAGCTGCTGATGCCGGGCACGTTCTTAATGTGGCTCGGGCTTGCCGCATTGGGTGTCGGTCTTGTTGCGTTGCTGATTGATCTGTCCTGGCAGGTGGAGATCGTCCTTTTTGGTGTTCTTGCCGTTTTGTTCGTTCTTGCCGGGCGACGCTTTTTTGCACGGCATGGCGATGAAACCACCGATGCGCCGGGCCTCAACGAGCGGGCGTCGGCTTATCTCGGGCGCCAGATCATACTGGAGGAACCGCTGGTCGGCGGGGCGGGGCGTGTAAAGCTGGGCGACACGCTATGGCGTGTCGAGGGACCGGATCTTCCCGCCGGCACGCGTGTCGAGGTGAAGTCGGCACGTGGTGCAACGCTTCAGGTGGAGAAAGTTCAGGGTCCTTAGAGTTCGTGCTCGGGCGGCAAGGGTGGTTCTTCACGCATCAACAGGATTGTGATGCGGCGGTTGGCTGCCAATTCCGGATCGTTGGCAAACAGAGGTTCACTGTCCGCTTTCCCGATCACCGCAGCCAGCCGTTCCTGTGG
>JANQJE010000073.1 GCA_028281795.1 Cohaesibacteraceae bacterium
CATGCCCGATTACATAGTCTTGCATTCTTAGCTTCAGTAATTGTAAATAATTTTATTGAAGCAGCAGCCAGAGCGCGCCGGATGACACCGCCACCTGCCTTAAGGCACCGGTCAATCCTTCATAAAACTCGCGCTGCGCCTCTGCTGTCCAAGCAATCAGACCAGCAAAGCCGAACCCCGGTACAGGTTCAACAGGAACCGATGAGCCGAAAGGGTTGGCAAGCGCTGGTGCAGCAACCAGGGCAAAAAGCAGGACAAGCAGCACACGCATCATGAGCAGACGATCCGAGCACGGTTGGCAAGCTCCGCCGTAACCGCAAGCAGCTCTTCAGGCACGAGACCATCAGCAGGTATCAGCGAGAGGATGTTCGCATAGCTCTCGTCCAGGGGCTCGGGCTCATCGATCGTAAGACCACATCCACCGGGCGCGTTGGCAAGCTGGATCGGATCATCCTCCACCAATGAGAAGGCAACGAAATACTCCGGATCGTAAATGTCCAGAATGACCACATCATGCGACAATGCATCGACGGGCGCATCCAGAGGCAGGGTGAAGTGCAGCGTCACCTGTACACCGTCATGAACCAGATAATAATCCTGTGGCGGACCGAACGTCTCGCTGTAGAGATCGCCGAGCCGGTCTGTTGTCGCCGCACCTGCCATGCTGGTGAAGAAATGAAAATCAGCAAGCGAGGTTACGTTCACTTCTGCCAGCTCCGCCGTTTCCTCGCGCGAATAAAACCCATCACCGTCGGCATCCAGGCCAAGCATCAAATAAGACGAAAACGCCTCGTCAAACCGCCATGCGTGGCGGACCGCCGTTATGGTTCCGTGCGCATCAAACAGAACCTGCGCTGCGGCATCCACCCAGACATGCGGATGCGCAGCCGCACGCTGCGGCAGCGCCAAAACAGAAAGTAAGAGAATCAGCAAGATGCGAATCATAAGCGGCGCCCTATGAAGCGACATGGGCGGGAGTATGGCAGAGCGATTGCCGTATGCTTAACAACTATCAGCGCGCCTGGCGAACTGGTCAGCAAGATAATCGACAAAGGCACGCAGCTTAAGCGTCATATGCCGACGCTCGGCATAGACCGCGTAAATGCCGACCCCTTTCAGTTCAAACTCTTCAAGGACAGGAACAAGGCGGCCTGCTTCCAAGTCCTTGCGCACAGAAAGATAGGGAATCTGACAGAAGCCGAGACCTTCAACGGCTGCCATCCGCACCGCATGAGGAGCATTGACGCTCATGCGTTCCTGGACCCGAACGGATCGGCGGCCCTCTGGCGTATCGAATGACCAGGCCCCCTTCACCCGGTGATTGCTGTCCACGATCGCGGGGACTTTGTTGATGTCCTCGATCGCCATGGGCGTGCCATAGCGTTCCAACAGCTCCGGTGTCGCGCACACCACGATGCGAAAAGGTGCGAGCTTGCGGGCAATCAGACTGGAATCCTCAAGCTCGGAGATGCGGATCGCCACGTCGAAACGCTCAGAGACCATATCAATAAAACGGTCTTCGAAAACCACATCGAGCTGAACCTTCGGGTAAGCCTTGGCGAAGGCCATGATAACTTCACCCAACAACCCTTCAGAATAGGTGCGGGGCGCCGAGACACGTAACGGTCCGCGCGGTACATCGCCCTGCTCCCGGATACGCTCCTGCAAACCGTCGAGACTCACCAGCAAGGCGACCGCTTCATCGAAGTAAGTCTGCCCGGCCTCGGTCAGCGCAACAGAGCGCGTCGTCCGTGTCAGGAGACGGACGCCAAGATAATCCTCAAGCTCCCGCACATCCTTGGAGAGAATGGCCTTCGAACGGCCGGTGGCCCGCGCAGCGGCTGAATAACCACCCTCGCGCACCACATCGGCAAACGAACGCATCCGCGTCAGCGTATCCATGGCTTTCAAACGACCTCATGTCCGGCTTTGGAAGAGAAGGTCAGTCGCTTCAACTGAGTCCTCGTATGCTCCCCTCTTAATCTACTCAATTGGGGTTTGAGGATGGAAAGGAAAAGGATGATCCGTGCAATTGCCGGAATTGAGGCGGCCGATGATGGTCTCAAAGGTCGCCCATCGCGGTAGCGCAATGCGCCCCGGAGAGAAACGCCAGTTCGATGCGCGGTCCAAGCATGCCGTCGCCTGCAACGCCAAGATCGCCATCGGCGCTGAGCAGGTAAGGCTCACCCAGTGGTTCTTCCACCAAGGCGTAACGCCAGCGATGGCCTGCGGCATAAACCGGTTGGGGAACATCGACGCCCACCCCATCCTGAAACAGGCGCAGCAGGACCGGGATCATCGCCTCGCGTTCGCGCTCGACATGCTCGGCTGAAAAGGCAGCCGAGGCCTGGACGACCCAAAGGTCATGCGTTCCATCGCGATTGGGACCTCGGGCCGATTGACGGCAGGCGATCGACAGCCGGCTGTCGTCGCCAAGGTCCGGGATGTCGGCAATATCAAGTGGATTGTCGAAGGCAGCCAGCAACGTGTAGCTCGGCGCGTAGCGGATTTCGGTAAGCCGTTGAAAGGTATCGCCAAAGGCCTGCAGCAGATTGGCGGCCTGCGGCGCCGGGGCCGTCACGATCACCTTGTCGAACGGACCGTGATGCTCACCGTCCTTGTCGGACAGAACATAGCCTTCCGCCACCTTGCCGATATGAGCAACCTCGAAACCGGTGGTAACACCAATGTTGTCCTGGTCGTCAAAACCTGACTTCACAAGAGCCGACATGCCCGGCTTCCCGATGATGGCACCGTCCCGGACGCTATCCCAGACATGCACAACACCTTTGTCATGCAACTCGGCAACATATTGGGAAAAGGCAGGATCGCGAACGGTCGCATACTGTGCGCCATGATCGAACGCCCCCCATTGGGTGCGCCGGGTAGAAAGCCGCCCACCTATGCCGCGCCCTTTGTCGAAGACCTGCACGGTATGACCGCCAGCCGCCAGCGTCCGGGCAGCAGCGAGCCCTGCCATACCGGCACCGATGACTGCGACATCAAGTGTCATGAGCAACGCCCTCGCCTTTCCTTGTCCGCCATCCATATAGGCGGGCATGAACACAACATCATCCCCTCATTCTGACGCGGACTTTGACAGTGGCATGACGTTACGTGAAGAGGCTGCACGTTGCACCGTCTACTTTGATGGCGCCTGCCCGTTGTGCCAGCGCGAGATCGCCATGTATCAAAGGCTCGAAGGCTCCGATGCTATCCGGTGGCACGATGTCAGCGCAGTAGGGACCGGTGCGGATGATCTGACAACCAGAGACGCGATGGGCCGCTTCCATGTGCGCCGCGCGGACGGGTCGCTGGTTTCCGGTGCCCGTGGTTTCTTCGAAGTGATGAAAGCTATCCCACGCTTGCACCGGCTGGGCCATGCCCTCTGCGTTCCACCAGTCCCCTGGATCGCTGAGGGGGCCTACCGGATGTTCCTGCCAATGCATCCCTTGCTGAAACGCATGACCCCCGCACCAAAGGTCGCGCCAAGGAACGACGTGTCCGCAAACGATGCCTGACGGGGCAACTCAGCTCTTTCCGCCGACCCGCAAAGAAGCGCTGGAACGTCTGGCCATCTTCGCACCGAAGGCTGGCCGGGCGTATGCCGCCGGTCGCAACACCGACCCCGGTCCCGGCGCACCAACCGCCGTGTCCATGCTTTCGCCCTATCTGCGCCGCCGCATGATTACCGAGCAAGAAGTTCTGGCCGAAGTGTTGAAGAAGCACACGGCCAGCGCGTCGGAAAAATTCATCCAGGAGGTTTTCTGGCGAACGTATTGGAAGAGCTGGTTGGAGATGCGCCCTGC
>JANQJE010000080.1 GCA_028281795.1 Cohaesibacteraceae bacterium
ACGTGTTCGAGGCGGCCTTTTTCTTGAGCAGATGTCGGGGAGAGATTCACTAGCCTCTCGGCGTAAGCCCAACATCCAGCATGTTATCGGGGTTATCGACGGCCCGGATGCGCTCGGTCGGCGCACGCATGGTGACCAGCTCTTCGGCCGCGGTTGGATGAACAGCTATCGTGCGGTCGAAGTCTGCCTTGGTGGCGCCCATGCCGACCGCAATACCAATCGCCTGGATCAGTTCGCCTGATCCTTCCCCGCACAGATGGACGCCGAGAACCTTGTCGGTATCGGCATTGACGAGGATCTTCATCAGCATGCGTTCATCCCGGCCAGGAAACGCATGCTTCATGGCGCGGAAATCGGTCTTGTAGATATCGAGGTTCGGGCACTCGGCGCGCGCCTGCTCCTCGGTCATGCCCACCGTGCCAAGCTCGGGCTGGGAGAAGACAGCCGTCGGGATCAGCGAATGATCCACCGTGCGCGGATTGTTGCCGAACAGGCTGTCCGCGAAGGCATGGCCTTCGCGGATCGCGACCGGCGTCAGGTTGGCCCTGTCTGTGACATCGCCGACCGCATAAATGCTCGGGCAAGAGGTCTGACTGTCCGCCGAGACCGGGATCGAACCGTTGCGGCGGGTTTCGATGCCGACCTTTTCCAGCCCCAACCCCTTGGTGTTGGCCCCTCGTCCGATCGCGAACATGATCTGATCGGCAACCAGATCCTCACCCACCGATGTCCGGCCACAGAGCTTTCCATCGTCCATTCTGGTGATGCGGGTGAAGACATCGTCGAAGACGAACTTGATACCTTTCTTGATCATCTCATCGCGCAGATGGCAGCGCAGATCTTCATCGAAGCCGCGAAGAATGTTGCCGCGCCGATAGATCACGGTGGTGTCCACGCCAAGGCCGTTGAAAATGCCGGCGAATTCCACAGCGATGTAGCCTGCCCCGGCAATCACGATGCTTTCGGGCAGCTTGTCCAGGTGAAACGCCTCGTTGGAGGTGATCACATGCTCATGACCGGGTAGTTCTTTATCAATGACGGGGGTTGCACCGGTGGCGATCAGGATCGTCTTGGCCCGGACCGTGCGGTCTTCAGTCAGCAGGCGGACCTCGTTGGGTCCTTCGATCTCGGCACGGGTCTTGAAAAGCGTGACACCGGCCTTCTCAAGATTGGACTTGTAGATGTCGTCGAGGCGGTCGATCTCGGTGTCTTTGTGATTGATCATCGACGACCAATCGAAGCTCGTCTCTCCGACGGACCAGCCAAAGCCGCGTGCATCCTCGAACAGGTCGGGGAAATGGGAGGCATATACCAAAAGCTTTTTGGGAACACAGCCGCGGATAACGCATTTGCCGCCATAGCGGTACTCTTCGGCCAGAGCGACACGCGCACCGTACAATGAGGCGATGCGCGCTGCGCGCACCCCGCCCGACCCCCCGCCGATAACGAAGAGATCATAGTCGAAGGCGGAGTCTGACATGGTATGTATCCCGGTCGGTCAGGCGGAAAAGGTCGCGAAAGCCTTAGAGTTCGATACCCTGCTCGGCAAGGAGTTCGCGAACCCGGGCAAGAAAGTTCACACTGACATCGTCGCCCCATGCAATGGTAGCCTCAAAAGCCGCCTGATCGGCCTCACGGCGCGTTTCCAGAAACCGCTGTCCGACATCGCTCTGGAAAAACTCAACGATCACCTGCAAGTCTTCCATAGGGTATGTGCTTGCGTAGACACGGGCGATTTCTTCAAAAAGCGGCCCGGTCGCCTCGGCCATCTCGACATAGGCTGCGTCGGTCACCTCGGTAACGGTCGAGGCGATGTCCGGATTGGTGCTGGCCAGGGCTCGAATGATGTCGCGGCGCTGCGCGTTCAATGCGTTGATGTACAGTCTGTTGGCGCCCGAAAGCTCGGCATAACGGGCGGCAAGACGCACATGCTCTTCGCTCAACTCCTGCGCGACTGCTGGGGTTGGTGTAAGCGTGGCCGGCACAATCAAGGCCACCAGTCCGAGCGCGATCAGGCCGGACTTGGCAAGGGTCGACAGTATGCGTGAAACCTTAAGAATACGGGTCATCAATGGCTTTCCTTGTCAGGCTGCCCATCGGCAAGGATGGAGAGCCGTGTCAAAATGTTATCAGCCCCTGATTTGAGGCAGGTCCCGCACGTCGGGACAGCGATAGGGGTTTGGCGTGCTCTCGGCAACCCCGTCGACACCCAGTCTCGGTGGGATGTCGTGTCAGCGTTTGATCTCTTCCACCTTGCCGTCGCCCGCAATCAGCGCAGCGCTGGCCATGGCGATGAACAGACCGGTTTCGACAACGCCCGCAATGGCACGAAGCGCCTGATCGAGAGCGGCCGGTTCAGGGATAGCTTTAAGCGAGCAATCCACGATCCAATGGCCACCATCGGTTTGGAACGGCGCGCTGTCTGCCTGTGATGTGGCAATATTGGGGCGGATGGCGGCGTTGGCCGTCAGCCCATGGTCTGCACAAGCGCGCTCGATCGCTTTAAGGGTGGCTGCGGCCCCGAAAGGATCGATCTCAACAGGCAAGGGGAACGCTCCGAGCGTCTGAACGAGCTTGCTGGAATCGGCGATGACCAGCATATCGTGCGCCGATGCGGCGACGATCTTTTCCCGCAGCAGCGCTCCGCCGGCTCCTTTGATCAGGTTGAGGTCGCCATCGATCTCGTCGGCGCCATCAATGGCCAGGTCCAGCACCGGGTCACGCTCAAGGTCGGTCAGAGCGATGCCAAGCTGTCTGCAAAGATCTGCCGTGCGTTCGGAGGTCGGGACGCCACGCACCGTCAAACCCTCCGCGACACGTGCGCCCAATGCCCGCAGGAAAGCGTCTGCGGTCGATCCGGTTCCCAGGCCAAGCACCATCCCGTCTTCCAGGCGGGCAGCTGCAGCGCGGCCGACTTCCTCTTTCAGAGCATCCTGATCCAATGCGTTCTGATCCATTGCGTGTCCGGCATCCTTGTGGTTTGAGGCGAAGGTCCCCTCGCCTATCATGCGGCTGACAAGCCCGTCACCCGTTGGCTTACGATACCCACCAGGAATTATGATGACCGAAGTTTCGCGCCTTTGCGTGTTCGATCTGGACGGCACCCTTGCCGATACGGCACCGGATCTCGTTGCGGCCCTCAACCGCGTTCTGGCCGAGGAAGATCTGCCGGTGGCAGACTTCGACACCGCCCGCGCATTTGTCGGGCATGGCGCACGCGTCCTGATCGAACGGGCACACAAGGCGCATGGCATCATCCTGACCGATGAACAGGCAATCAGCCTGACGGAGCGGTTTGTCGACCACTATGCCGCCCACATCGCTGATGATACCGTGCTTTTCCCGCATGCATTGGACGCGATGGATATCATGGCAAAGCAAGGCTGGCGCTTTGCGATCTGCACCAACAAGCGCGAAAGTCTTGCCCGACAGTTGCTTGACGGCATGAACCTCAGCCCCCGCTTTGACGCCATCTGTGGGGGCGATACATTTGCCGTCCGCAAACCCGATGGCCAGCATATACTGAAAACCGCGGAAGCCGCCGGCGGGCCCTGGAGCGGTGTCCTCATGATTGGCGATTCCGCGCCTGACATACACGCTGCAAAGGACGCCGGTGTGCCGGTCGTCGCTGTTTCCTTCGGATACAGCAACGAGCCGATTGAAGGCCTGAACCCTGACGTCATCATTTCGAGCTTTGCCGAGCTGCCACAGCATGCCGAAGCGCTGGTCCCGGCGAAAGCTGCTTGACGTTAAAAAGGCCGCTGGCTATAGCAACCGCCTCGTTGACGGGCGTGTAGCTCAGCGGGAGAGCACTCGCTTCACACGCGAGGGGTCACTGGTTCAATCCCAGTCATGCCCACCATTCCTTTTCGATTGCCGGTCATGCTTCTAGGGTCAGGACCCATTCATCTGGTTGAAATGGTCGAGGCGCGTTTGTGCGGGTGCAAGGAGCAAGCCCGCTGGACGTCTTCGGACTTTCAAGGGGTTGCGACACAGCAGACCGTGCAAATTCGCCCGATCCGAAGGACGCTCGATCTGCCGGCGCCCTACGGCGTCAAAGCCCTTGACCGGGGGATAAACCCCGCTCTTCGGACTTTTCCTTGTATGGCTTGCCCTATCGAACGCCATTTCAATCATATGAATGAGTCCTGACCCTAGGTTAGCGGTCAAGCGCTGTCAGATAGCTGTGGCGCCACGCGTTGACGTCGTTGGTCACCAACCGCTCCATCAGCGCCTGATAGCGGTCGATGCGCTCGGTTTTCTCCATACGCAGGGCTGTCTGGATACCTTCGGCGATATCTCCGTCGCTGTAGGGGTTGACGATCAAGGCTTCGGTCATCTGCTCGGCGGCACCGGCAAACTGCGAGAGTACAAGCACGCCCGGATCATCGGGTTCCTGTGCAGCTACATACTCCTTGGCGACCAGATTCATGCCATCGCGCAGCGGCGTCACAAGACCGACCCGGCTTGCCCTGTAGAGCCCGGCCAATGCACTGCGGGGCTGGCCACGCGTCGTGAAGCGAATCGGCACCCAGTCGATGTCGCCGAAGCGTCCGTTCACATGACCGGAAATCTGTTCCAGTTCCTCACGGATGCGCGCATAGGCATCCAACGTGCCACGCGAAGGCGGCGCGATCTGAAGGAAGGATACCCGGCCGGAGTTTTCAGGATAGTCTTCCAGGAGTTTCTTGAACCCCATGAACCGCTCCGGCAGACCTTTGGAATAGTCGATCCTGTCGACGCCGATGATCTGCTGACGGCCATTGAGGAGCCGCTCGGCGCGCGCCTGGGCGATCTGCGCCTCTTCCGTTGCGGCAAGTTCGGCAAAGCTTCGCGCATCGATGGCGATGGGAAAGGCTTTGACCGTGAGATCGCGGCCCATCACATGGATCGTGTCCTCGCCGGTGCGCTCTCCGCCTTCGCTTTCCATCAGCGCGATCATGTTGTCGGCATCCCGCCGTGTCTGAAAGCCCAGCACGTCGTAGGCCAGTAGAGCGCGCAGCATACCATCAGCCCTGGGAAGAACGTTGAACACGTCCGGCGGCGGGAAAGGAATGTGCAGGAAAAAACCGATCCTGTTGTTTATCTCCGCCATCCGCAACTGCTGGGCAAAGGTCAGATAGTGATAGTCCTGCACCCAGATCATGTCGCCAGGCCTGACGTGGGCTGCCAGGCGCGTGGCAAAGCGCTGATTCACCCGCCGATAGCCTTCTTCGTCGCGCGGCTCGTAGTCGATGAGATCGGTACGGTAATGCATCAACGGCCAGAGAACCCGGTTCGCATACCCTTCGTAGAACTGGGCATGGTCTTCCTCGGTCATGTCCAGGGTGGCCAGCGTGATGGCCGTTGGCCCCTCACCGTGAACCTCCGTCCGGATTTGCGACCAAGTTCCTGATTCCGACAGATCACCTGACCATCCGAACCAAACCCCACCACGCTCCTGCAGCGCATCGGCCATGGCCACGGCCAGACCGCCCGCCTTGCCGCCACTGACCAGTGGCCCCACCCTGTTCGAGACAACGATGAGGCGCCTGTGAGCGTCGGGCATGGAGGGTCATTCCTTTACGGCTGTCGGCCTGCAACGACTACCAACTGAGCATCTGCAGCAATCTATGTGTGGCCGTTACCGATGCCAAACGCAACGCCGCGTGGGACATTTTGGTTCCGTTCGGCCCCTGGCCAACCTGAATCCCGAACCCGCCCAGCCGTTTGGCAACCGCCATGCCGTCATTGTCGGTGGTGTCATCGCCGATCATGACCGGTTGAGCGTCCTCCCAGCCTTCGAGCTGCATCAGACGGATCAAGGCGGTCCCTTTGTTCTCAGCGGCCAGACGAACTTCGATGATGCCCTTACCTTCGGAAATGTGGATTTCGGGATGACCTCTGACCTCACCGGCCAGATGGTCGAGCAGATCGGGATGCGCGTCGGGATTGGGCCGTGTATGGACCGCAATCGCGGTACCCTTGTCTTCGACATAGACGCCAGGCAGACCGCGAATTCTTTCAGTGATAACCGGTCGCAAGGGTACAAGACCATCCGAGGCAATCAGCGCATCGGCCTTCTTGCTGCCTGCGGGCGAGAATTCGGCACCGTGGCTCGATGCGACTGGAAATGCCGTCACATCGATGTAACGCGTCAGATCAGCATGGGTGCGCCCCGTGACGATGGCGACGCGCCCGTCGAGCTGCGCCTGCAGGGCCTGCAGCAAATCCGGCAGCTTTTCGTCGACGAGGATTTCGTCGGGACGCGGCGCGATCTCAACCAGCGTGCCATCGAAGTCCAGGCAGAGCGCCGGCTTGCTCAACGACAGGATGGCTCGAAGAATATGCTCCGACATCGCTTCAGACACCCCGCCAGATAACGCCAACA
This sequence comes from Cohaesibacteraceae bacterium, assembly GCA_028281795.1. Taxonomy (GTDB): domain Bacteria; phylum Pseudomonadota; class Alphaproteobacteria; order Rhizobiales; family MH13; genus MH13. Next base: position 6,371 of record JANQJE010000080.1, read on the forward strand.
GGCTCACCCGGATGGCCCGCGGAGTTCATTTCAACGGCGATGTGTGCGGCCCCCACCCAGTTCATCAAGTATCATCCGGCTTTGCGGCACGACGCCCCATATGCGCTTCAACCGCTGCGACCACCTCTTCCCAGGCAGCGCGCATACCCCGGGCGCCGCCTGCGCCCTGCACAGGCCCGCGTGTCGTCTGGATCATCAGAACGGTTCGCTGGTCCCGGCCTTCCGGTTCGATGGTGAAACCGCGCACAGCGCTGAACGGGATACGCTGAACATTGGTGCCCACGAAGCTCCATCGTTTGGTGATCACCAGCTTGTCGTCCGGATCAACGATAAGCTGTGTGGCGACGAGGCGATCGACTCCGAGCTTGATGGCGCCGCCGCCGAGGAGGAGGTAGACAAGGGTGGAAATGACAAATTGTCCGCTGGAAAAGGTGTTTGCAGCCGCGGTTGTAACCGCAAGGACGCCGACTGCAGTCAGCAGGGCGCCAAACCCGACCGATTGGTCGGTGACCAAAAGATCATTACCATGGGTTGTAATGCGCATGAAATGCTCTCTGCCGTGCCCCGTTTCATTCGGTGTAAAACGTCGTTCGGGAGCCTTCAAGGGCGCGGCTTGACGCGGCGATTGAGCCCAATGTTTCACGCATGCCGCCAGATCGAGAGAAAGAGCTTTCTCGAGCTATCTAATTTCTTTATTTTTCAATATTTTAAGTCTTCAGAAGCACACACTTCAGTTGTAGCTCCAGCCGTTTCAAAACCATGAAACCGAGCTTTCTGGTGGTCTAGCCAAAAAACGGACCACAAAGCTGTCATCTGATTCCCACCTCAGGCGGCGGCTTTTCCCTGTCATAGGCGGCACGTTTGTCGTCCACGGTCTCGGCGAACTCTTCCAGATACGCCCAAGTGTAAAAACCGGTGTCGTGGCCATCGTCAAAGATGAGACGCACAGCATAGCTGCCGACCCTTTCGATGGACCGTATCTGCACATCCTGTTTGCCGAGCACCAGTTGGCGCTGGCCTGGCCCATGACCCTGAACCTCGGCGGACGGCGAGTAGACGCGCAGCAATTCGGCAGGCAGATCGGCGCTCAAACCGTCGTCAAACGTCACCTGCAGTGTCTGTCTGCCCGTTTTCAATCGCAATTCGGTCGGCCAGCGGTTCGTTTTGCTCTCACTCATCGAACACCTTCGTGGTTGTACGGTCCAGGTGGCGCTTTACAGGCGGACGTAAGGGCTTAAAGTCCTGCCCATGTCTGACAGTGTTATCACATCCGAACCGCCGCTGATTGATCCCTTTGGTCGCACGATCAGCTATCTTCGCGTCTCCGTGACAGACCGTTGTGACTTCCGTTGTGTCTATTGCATGGCAGAAGACATGACGTTTCTGCCAAAACGCGATCTGCTGTCGCTGGAGGAATTGGATCGGCTCTGTTCGGCCTTCATCGCCCGTGGCGTCAGAAAACTGCGGCTGACAGGGGGCGAGCCGCTGGTGCGCAAGAATCTGATGAGCCTGGTCGAAAGCCTATCGCGGCATTTAAAGTCCGGCGCGCTGGACGAACTGACGGTGACAACAAATGGGTCGCAGCTGCGCCAGCACGCCGAAACTCTCTACAAACACGGTGTGCGTCGGATCAACGTTTCCTTGGACACCCTGGATGCCGACAAGTTCAAGGCGATCACCCGATGGGGTGATTTTGAGCGGGTGATGGACGGTATCCGGGCAGCGCGGGATGCTGGTCTGAAAGTGAAGATCAACGCCGTGGCTTTGCGTGGCTTCAACGATGCCGAGATACCATCCATGCTCACATGGGCCCACGAACAAGGCATGGACCTGACGCTCATCGAAACGATGCCGCTCGGCGATATCGACGGTGACCGAACCGATCAGTACCTGCCGCTTTCGGATGTGCGCGCGGGCCTGGAAAACACATTCACACTGACCGATTTGCCGGACCAGACGGGTGGTCCAGCCCGTTATGTGCGTATTGAAGAGACAGGCGGGCGGCTTGGCTTCATTACACCGCTCAGCCATAATTTCTGCGAAAGCTGCAATCGTATGCGGATAACCTGTACCGGTACACTTTATATGTGTCTTGGCCAGGATGATGCCGCCGACTTGCGGGCTCCGCTGCGCGCCTCCGAGGGCGATGCCCTGCTGCATCAGGCAATCGATGAAGCCATCAGCCGCAAGCCCAAAGGCCATGATTTCGTGATCGACCGCTCCGGTGCAGCGCCGGCTGTTGCCCGACATATGAGCATGACAGGCGGTTAAAGCAGGCAGTTTCCCGGACCCGGGCCCTTGCCAGCGCCCGAAGGCTGGGTATCCCTGTCTCCATTGAGCGGCCCATTCTGGCGAGGCTCCAAGCGTCGAGCGCTTGTATGCATTTCTTCAACACGCTGTCAGCCAACACGCGCGGTATCATCGCGACCTGCATCGCCATGGCAGGGTTCGTGACCAACGACACCTGTATCAAGTTGGCGGCACAGGACCTGCCGATCGGCCAATTGATCGCCATGCGGGGTGTCGCTGCCCTTGCCTTTATGATCGCGCTGGGCTTTGCCACGGGGGCCATCAAGACGATGCCGACCCTCGGTGACAAAGCCGTCGGCCTGCGTGCCGTCGGCGAGGTGATGGCGACCGTTCTCTACTACAATGCACTAACGCAAATCCCGCTGGCCAACGCCAACGCCGTGCTGCAGACGATACCGCTGGCGGTGGTGGCCGTTGCCGCGCTGATCTTCGGCGAAAAGGTCGGCTGGCGGCGATGGTCGGTAATCCTGCTGGGGTTTGCCGGGGTCATCCTGATCCTGCAGCCGGGCGGCGACAGTTTCCAACCCGCCTCTCTCTGGGCGGTTGCAGCCGTCACCTTCTTTGTGCTGCGCGACATGTCCACGCGCCACATCGATCCACGGCTGCCGTCGGTCTCGATCAACATCACGACAACAGCCGCTGTGATGGTTGTCGGTTTCGCCCTTGCTTTCTTTCAGCCCTGGCAAATGCCGGATGCGCGGGCCTTTGCCCTGATGGGTCTGGCCGCCATGCTTTTGTCCACGGCCTATGTCGCCATGACCGTGGCCATGCGCAACGGCGATGTCTCGGTCACCTCGCCATTTCGCTATTCAATTGTGCTTTGGGCGCTGCTGCTCGACGTGCTCGTTTTCGGCAACAGGCCCGAACTCTCCATGATCGTCGGGATGACGATCGTGGTGGCGAGCGGGCTTTACATGATCATCCGCGAGCGCCAGATCAAAGCCCAGGATACGCACGGCGGGAACGCTTAAAAATCGTCCAAAGGCCGTCCCATTTCGCGCAGGAGCCAGCGCGAAAACGCAGCTACTTTGGGTTTCAGGCGCGCTGCCGGTGGCATGACCAGGTAGAAGGCCAGGGACGTCGTCAGGCGCAGGTCCGGGAATGGCTCGACCAGAAGGCCATTGTCCATATCGGCCTGCGCCAGCGAGGTACGGGCAAGGGACGTGCCCGCGCCGCGGATCGCCGCATCAATGGCGTGATCGGCATGATTGAATCGCAAGCCACGAACGTCGCCCTCATGCGTGACGCCTGCATGCGCGAACCAGTCCTCCCATGTCGGTGCCTGAGCTGTGAACGCCATGGACTCATCGATGATGTGCGGCAGGGCGGCGATGTCCTGCGGTGCCGTAATGGGGTGGCTGGCGAGGAACGCCGGCGACACGAGAACGGTGACTTCGTCGCCGATCAATCGGAACTGATCGAGGCCCGGATAGTTCCCGGGGCCGAACCTGATCCCGACATCGATCCCGTCGCGATTGAAATCCACCAGCTTCAGACTGGCCGAAATCCTCACTTCGATGTCTGGATGCTCGTCCATGAAGGAAAAGAGACGCGGCGAGAGCCATTTGGCCGCAAAGGATGGACCCGTGGACACCACAAGGACGTTCTCGGGGGTGTCGGCCGACAGGCGATCAACGGCGATCCGCATCCGTGCAAAGGCTTCGCGAATGTCAGGATATAGCGTCTCGCCGGCTTCGGTCAGAGCGATGGCACGATTCAGCCGGGTGAACAGTTCGATGCCCAGCCGGTCTTCGAGTGAACGTACCTGATAGGACACTGCCGAAGGCGTGAGATTCAACTCACCGGCCGCCTCCGCAAAGCTCATATGGCGGGCGGCGGCTTCAAAGGCCTGCAGACCGTTAAGTGTAGGCAACCGCGACATGGATCAAGCCTTCAGAACAAATTTTTTGATGCGATGTCGCAATCTACCCGTTTGTAATTCCCTCTGGCAAGGCGCATACATCACACAACACAGATGTACGCATCAAATTTCTGCTCTCAGGAAAGGACCTTTCCGATGCTTTACGACACAGCCCGCAAAGATCTTCTGCCGCATATCATGGCCGGTCGGTCAGCCCGCTCACAAGCCTGGACGGCCTTCTTTTCCAAGCTGCTCGGCTCCCGTAAGACCCATGACCGGACCACACCTCATGGTGGTGGCCCGCTGCATGCGTAGGTTCGAGAGCATGTCTTGCTTAGATTGAAGTGATTTGATGGATGAGCTTATGTGTGTCCCACAAGGAAAAGACCGCAGCGCGATGCAGCGCATCACGCGAGGATTTTGACGCAGGTGGGTGCGCAAAAGATCGCCAAGCCGTAGACTATAACACATTGCAACAAAACACTTTCTTGCAACCGTCTGAGCTTGGTCTTTTCCGTTCCGGACGGCGTCGCGCGAAGCTAACGGTGCCTGCACCGCGTCGCCTCACGCTCCTTGCCGAACCGAAAAACTCCGGCGCTCAAACGATTCAAT
>JANQJE010000102.1 GCA_028281795.1 Cohaesibacteraceae bacterium
TCCAATACAAAACGCCGATGCGGCATGGCAGCCGCATCGGCTATTTTGTTCCTCGAAAGGGGTTCTCTAGAAACCAATTCCATCCGCTGCTTGTTGCGCGTTGAGTGCGCGTTAAGTTGACATTGAGCGCGCAAATATGAGATCATGGAAGAGGATGGAAAGCGGAAAAGCTATGGAAAACAACACCGAAAGCAAACTGATCAAGCGGCTCAACACGACTCTGCCTGATCCGCTGGCGGCCTATGTCGGGGCAATCACAGGCAAAGGCGCCCTTTACGAAACACCGAGCGAGTTCATCCGTGACCTTGTGCGGCGTCACATGGAAAAAACGCAAGAGCAGGAGCGCGGCGACATTCGCGCCCTGCTTGCTCAATCCCTGCAAGAAAACGACTACACCGAATGGTCCGCTGCCGACCTCGGCGAAGCCCGCAGAGCGGCATCGCAATAAAGGCTTATGACACGAATACTCCGCAGCGCACTCTTTAAACGACAGCTTCTTGATATGACGGCGGGTTACCGCGAGCGCGCAGGGCGTGACGTCGCCATCAAGTTTATCGATCAAATCGAGGATTGCGTTGCCTTTATTGCCAGACGCCCGCAGGCCTGCGCGGTCTACACCCAGCTGGACGGTAAAACCTTCCGAAAATGGGGGCTGAAAGACTTCCCGGTATCCATGTTCTTCCGATTGGACGATGGAGACACGATCATTCTTGAAGCGCTTTACGCGCATCGCATGAACATCGCCGAGCGCTTTGGCGAGACCACAGACGACGATAGTTAGCTTACCCTAGCGATGGCCCGCTTCGTTTGGGGCTTTCCCTTTCAAAATTCTTCCGCTGCCTATACTCCAAAGCCCATTGAGGCTTGTCGTCGGACCTGATGAACAAGCGCATGGTGTCCCTGTGGCGTGTCATCGCGACATAAGCGAGGTGGCGATCCATCGACTGTGAGGCCAGCACATAGGCTTGATCGACAGTGGCGCCCTGGGATTTGTGGATCGTCACTGCGTAGCCATGGTCGAAGCTTTGAAACGATCTTGGATCGAAACGGATCGTCCGAGGCGTTTCGCTGTCAAGCGTGACGACCAGTTCTGATGGACTGGCACGCTGCACGGTGCCCAACATCCCGTTCTTGACCCCGATCTCGCGGTCATTCCGCGTGAAGACGATCCGATCCTCGATACCAAAGGCGCGTTTACCGGTCGCCGTTTGCAGCAGAACATCGAGTTGTGGTGCCTCGTCAGATCGGACAGCCGCGCGAATGGCTTGGTTGAGGGCATGAACATCCTTGCGCCGGTGGGCGAGCGCCAGCCGCGTTGAGGGCATACCGCTGGACGTTGCGTCCACGTCCACGTCCATCGCATAGCTCTCGACCAATGCTTCGAAGGCATCTTCGCCTTGCTTTACCGCCCCTCGATCCGCGTAACGGCGCACGGCTTCAACCGTCCTGCCTGCTGCCAAGTCACGTGAGGCCTGCTTCTGCCAGTCATCGCGTTGCCGGTGAATGTTGATGAGATGGGCAGCGCCCTGCTTTTTGATGATGTCTCGGAAAGGTGTTCCCGCTTCAATGGGCTGCAACTGATCGGGATCACCGATCAGGACAAGTTTGGCTCCAATATCTTTCATCTTGGATGCAATACGAGTCAATTGGCGTGTGCCGATCATCCCGGCTTCATCAATGACCAGCACATCGCCCTTGGTGATTGGCTCATAGCCATTCTCCCAACTGGCTTCCAAAGAGGCGAGGGTGCGGCTCTGAATACCCGATGCGCTTTCAAGCCCGTCTGCGGCTTTACCAGCCAACGCAGCCCCATGCACCGTGATGCCTTGCCTCTGCCAAGCGTCCATGGCCGTTGCAAGCATCGTGCTCTTGCCAGCCCCGGCCAGGCCAACAACGCAGGCCAATTGCCGGTTACGAAGCACATGATCGAGGGCAACGCGCTGTTCGTCGCTCAAGCGCCCACCAATGGCTTTGTGCATGGCCTTGTCTTGTGCACGCACCGAGGCCGCAACATGGGACTGCTCAACTCCAAGACCACTATCCGCCGCCAAACGGCCGGCGACCGCATACAGACTTTCTTCGGCCGCTTGATAGTCGCGTGTTGTGAAGACAGGACCGTTCGCATCCGTTAGGCGAACCAGCTCGGGAGATTGCAGCACCCGATCCGTCGCCTCTTTCAGAGCGAAGGGATCGTCAAGGCGTTTTGCAAGGGCGCGCAGGATATCCGTGCGGTCGAACCGGGCCTTCGTTTTTGAGATGTGCGTCAGGATGCGTGCCGGATCGGCGAGCAGTTGCTCGCGGGAGAGATCAAGATCGTCATCGGGCAGAACAAGCTCTTGGCGCGGGTCCACTTGAGTGGCTGAATGAAACCCTTGAGCCAACCCGGCCCGACGCAGTTCGCGAACAAGCGTACGGCGTTCGGCCAGATGCTTGTCGATCAGCGCTTGCTGTTCGGCGCGATCACCATCGGCAGCAATGCGGGATTCGGCCTCTGCCTGCCGAACCAGTTCCTGATAGCGCCCCGTCAGCTTTAGGAAGGCCGCGGACAGGCCACTGGGTAGGCGAGCCCGTCGCGCTTTGAGATCGGCAATGCGCCGCTCTTCCTGGGCCGTCAGGAGCGCCGAACGTTCGGCGCGTTGGCGCGCCACCAGTTCCGTTAGACCAAGCTCTAACTCTGGATCGGGTGACGTCTTCTTCGGCTGTACCAGATCGGAGAGACCGGCAAGTACGTCCGCAACGCTTGGAAGGTCGCGTTCATGACCTAAACGCACACGCAGCTCTTTTGGCTTCATGCCGCACCAACGCGACAGCGACCAGACCTTGCCGTCGGCATCGACGGCGACAAAACCGCGCCGTTCGCCACGCGCCAGCAGGAAGCCCTCTTCCTTCAGCGCTGCTTCAAAGCTGGCGCGTGAGTCCGAGGCTTCCCAGCAGCGCCGGAACATCGCCTTGAGGTCTTTAGGATCGCGTTTGAGGCGCTTGGCCTGTCCTGCTTCTTCCCGCCCGTAGGTGACCGGGTCGCGTTCAGCCTTATCCCGAAAGCCATCCGGCATATCCCAACCATGTCGACGGAACAGATCGCGGGTCATATCGCCCAGCTTGAGCTTAAAGTGAGAAAGCTTGGCGGCCTTCATGGTGTCCGCGTTGATGCGAGACCACACACAATGGGCATGGCGTCGTCCGCTCTTCTCATGGAAGACGATGGCACGCGGCTGTCCAACCAGACCGAGCTTGCGCTCCACATCAGCAATGGCCGTCTCAAACGTATCGACCGAGATGGATGCATCGGGCGGTGGGTTCAAGGAAAGGGAGAAGAGATACTTCTGGCATTGGGTTGCCTCGCTGATCGCTTCGACCTCAGCAAAGGCACCGGCCAAGTCATCGGCCATGAACCCCTCAATCGCATGGACTGTGACATGATCATTGTCGCGCGGATTGAGCAGATGGCGTGCCAGCTCCGCGCCATAGCCACGCGTGTTGCCTTCCAGGATCATGCGGTCTTCCTAAGCGCCTGCATCAAGAGAACCCGGATGGCTTTCAGATGCGCATTGGCTTCGGCAATCTGCGTCTTCTCATCCTCTGCGATATCCAGGACACCGAGATTGGCATGATAGGCGAGTTGATTGAGGTTGCTGGCAATGCGCGATTGTCCGAGAAGCGCCAACGCTTCAGCAGCCGCTTTCTTATCGGCAACCACATCCTTGGGACGGCGTTTGCGGCGCTTGGTCTCTTCGGCAAACACACGGGCCCGCACATAGGCGCTCAAGGTCATGCCAACAGCCAACTCTTCCAGCTTCGCCCGTTCATCCGCACTCAAGCGAAGCGTCAGCGGTGACAAAGCCCGGCGCTTCGCTTGGCTCTTGTCGGCAGCCTTCTTGAATACTGGCTTCACCGGCGGAGCTTTGGCCTTTCGCACCACCGTCATGGGGACGGCTCCGGGTGGTCCAGCACAGGATCTGAAGTGATCGCATCATCAATTCGGCGACCCTGAAATGTGCCGCCTGTCGCCTCTACTGAGAAGGTCGCCAACAGCCGCAGAGCCTCAGGCTCATTGTTCAGAACGTCCGCCCAATTCTCCAGCTCTTCGAGAAACGCAACAGGATCAGCGGGTTCTATGTCTGACGGTTCAGGCCCACCAAATCGCTTTTCGAAGAAACCGGCGTCGCGTGACAGGCCTTTGCAGAGCAAAGGCCGAGAGTGCCATTGCATTCCGGTTCGAATTTACTCCTGTTGAGCCCGCCATTCCTTTCTGAGACACGCGCGGAAGTTGTCGGTCCGGCGAAACCGCCCGTTTGACCGGACCGGAAGCATCAAGCTTGTAAAGTCGGGTCAAGCGCTTGCCGACTGTATCAGCGTTTCATTTTAATCGGAGCTTTCGGGCACCTGCAGTTCCTGCATCGGCTGACCGTCCGGGTCGCTAATGGCATGAATTGCCGCCTTGGCCAGGAAATGGCCGGCTCGGCCGACATCCTCGGGAATGGTCAGAACCTCACGCCGGAAATGGGAGAGGAAAGGCGTGCCTTCTTTGGCAAAAACGTCCAGGTCCTTACCGACCACAAGCCCATGCCGTTCCGCTCCGGTCATCGCAGCCAAAGTACTGGTCATCGATCCGCAGACAAGCCCGTCGACCGTGGGGCCGTTGCGCACGCGATCATAGACGGCTTCTTCAACATGGTCCTTGGGGTCATCGCTGGTCGCGCCGCCCAAGATCTCGAAGTCGATGCCCTGCGCCTTTGCAACGCTGCTGGCCCCGTCGATCATGTGCTGCGCATAGGCCTGGGTGATCGGTGGCGCAACCATCAAAAGGCGCGACCGTCCTTTGGCGATCAATTGACGCGCAGCGATCTTGCCAAACGCCACGTTGTCGAAATCGAAATAGCTATGGTCTCGCGCATAGTTCGAACGCCCGTGAGTGACGAACGGAAGGCCCTGCTCCTTGAGATAAAGGATCCGAGGATCATCGGGCTCGATCCGGTTGAGGATCACTGCATCTGCGGAGCGGTTTTCCACGATATAGCGGATCGGCCGCATGGGGTCTTCATCGAGAAAATAGGGCGTGATGATAAGGTGGTATTGCGTGTCGCGCAGAGCCGAAGCAATCGATGAGATCAGCTTGGCGGTATGATTCATCACATCATTGTCGGTGCACAGCACCAGCGAGATGACACTGGTCTTTCCGGTTCGCAGGCGAACGCCTGCGCGATTGGGTACATAGCCAACTTCATCAGCCACCGCGCGCACGCGTTGCCGGGTCTTAAGACCGATATCCGGCGCGTCGTTCAGCGCACGCGACACAGTGGTAACCGCAAGCCCTGTGATGCCGGCGATTGTCTTCAGCGTCGGTCGGCTGCTGCGGCTTGCGCCACGTTGTGTATTGCTTGTTTCGCGGGAGGGGGCGGTCATGTCAGCCAAATGGAATCACGGTGTCCCAAGCTATATCCTATGAAAACGGGGCGGCCCAACCTGCCTCATCACACGGGCAGAAAAGCTACCGGAAGCCGGACTTCTGAAGCTCCCTCGTTATGATCCAGGCCCTCAGACGGTTCCCGGGATAAACCTCGATTGTGCGCAAAAACGGTAGTTCCGGCGCACTGCACCTTTAGGCTGTCTTGTGCATATCTATGGACGAAACCTCTTGCGAGAGCAAACTGTATCGTTATAGACTTCAACTGTAACGATACAGATTGTGCTCGGAAAACAGAGCAAAACGGGAGGTTATCCATGAACATCAAGACAAGCCTGATGGCTGCAACCATGCTCGGCTTTGCTGCCGCAGCGCCCGCCAACGCCGTGGACCTTGAGGTGACTCATTGGTGGACATCTGGCGGCGAGGCTGCGGCTGTTGCCGAAATCGCCAACGCCTTCAACGAGCAGACCGAGCACTCATGGGTCGATGGCGCGATCGCCGGTTCGGGCGGTACGGCGCGCCCCATCGTGATCAGCCGTATTCTCGGCGGCGACCCGATGGCGGCGACGCAGTTCAATCACGGCCGTCAGGCCGAAGAGCTTGTCGAGGCCGGCCTCATGCTCGATTTGACCGAACTGGCAGAGGCCGAAGGCTGGCGCGATATCGTGCACCCCGTCTCCCTGCTCGACAGTTGCACCGTGGATGGCCGCGTTTACTGCGTACCCATCAACATCCATTCCTGGCAGTGGATCTGGTTAAGCCACGCAGCCTATGAGGCAGCCGGCGTTGACGTTCCAAGTAACTGGGATGAATTCGTGTCTGCGGCTCCTGCTCTGGAAGCTGCCGATATCATTCCGTTGGCCATGGGCCAGCAGCCCTGGCAGTCGAACGGCGCCTTCGGCGTGATTCAGATTGCCATTGGCGGCCAGGACCTTTGGAACAGCATCAACATCGACAAAGATGCCGACGCGGCGCGTTCGGAACAGATGGCAGCGGTGTTCCAGGCTGCCGCCAATGCGCGCGCCCTCTCGGCGCGCTCTACAGTGCAGGACTGGAACCAGGCGACAGCCCTTGTCATCAACGGTCAGGCCGGCGGCCAGATCATGGGTGACTGGGCTCAGGGAGAGTTTCAGGTCGCCGGTCAGACCGCCGGTGAAGACTACAGCTGCCTTCCGGGCCTGGGCGTGAACGAAGTTATCTCCACCGGCGGTGATGCGTTCTATTTCCCGGTGATTGACGATCCGGACGTTCGCGAGGCGCAACTTGAGTTGGCATCCCTTATGTTGTCTCGTGAAGTCCAGGTTGCCTTCAATCTGAAGAAAGGATCGCTCCCGGTTCGTGGTGACGTGGATCTGGAAGCAGCCAACGATTGCATGCGTAAAGGTCTGGCCATTCTGGAGGCCGGCAACATCATGCTGTCGGGCGATCAGGTGTTGGACGCCGATACCCAGACGCAGCTTGAAGACCTGTTCGTCGAGTTCTGGAACGACACATCCTACTCTCCCGAAGAAGCTCAGGAGCGTTACGCCCAGATTATCGAACAGGCTCGCTGAACCTCTCCTCCCGAGGGCGGTACCGGCGGTCGCCTGCACGCGCGCTCCCTTGTTGCGCACGTGTCGACGTCTCCCTGCCAGTACCCCTTCCGATTGCCGGGGCCTTCGGGTCCCGGCATGAGATGGTATCTCCAGGAATGAGGTGAGAGAGATGGCAGTTGATGCTTCCGGTGCATCCGGCGATGTGCCTACGGTTGGTCAGGGCGCACGCTCCAATGGCCCGGAAAACAGGGCTCCCGCAAAGCGCCCGTTTCAACTTTTCCGCAATTTGAATGCCAAGATCGCGTCCATTCCGATGGTCGCCACGGCGTTGTTCGTGTTCGTCGGCTGCACGCTTTGGACGGTTGTCTATTCCTTCACGGGATCGCGCATGCTGCCGCGGTTCAATTTTGTCGGCTTGGACCAGTATGAGCGTCTCTGGTCGACACGCCGCTGGCTCGTTTCGATCGAGAACCTGGCCATCTACGGTGTCTGCTCGCTGGTGTTCAGCCTGGTGATCGGGTTCACGCTCGCCGCACTTCTGGATCAGAAAATAAGGTTCGAAAACACGTTCCGAACCATCATCCTTTACCCCTTCGCGTTGTCCTTCATCGTCACCGGTCTCGTCTGGCAGTGGATACTGAATCCCGAATTCGGCCTGCAGCGTACGGTGCGATCCTGGGGTTTTGAATCCTTCACCTTCGATCCGCTCTTCACGCCGTCCATCGTCATCTATGGCATTCTGATCGCTGCTCTCTGGCAGGGTACAGGTCTGATCATGGTGCTGATGCTGGCCGGGCTTCGCGGCATCGACAGCAGCATCTGGGCCGCGGCACGTGTCGATGGCATTCCCAAATGGAAAACCTACGTTTTCATCATCATCCCCATGATGCGCCCGGTCTTCGTCACGGCTCTGGTGTTGATCGCGGCGGGCATCATCAAGGTCTACGACCTCGTGGTCGCCCAGACGAATGGCGGGCCGGGGATCGCCTCGGAAGTACCGGCCAAATACGTCATTGAAACCATGTTCCGTGCTCAGAATCTCGGCCAGGGGTTCGCAGCATCCACCATGATGCTGGTCACTGTGCTGATCATCCTCATTCCATGGGCCTACCTGGAATTCGGAGGCAAGAAACGTGGCTGATACCATCACACTGGCAAAGACCCGCTCATCGGTTGCCGACAGCCTGAGGTGTCAGGGCGCCGGCATGCCTGACCCCAACGGCCCGCGTGGGGCGAAGCCGCGCCGCCGCTTCTCTCGCCGCAACATTTTTCTATACGGAACACTGATCCTGATCGGTGCCTACTACCTGCTGCCGCTCTACGTTATGATCGTCACGTCGTTCAAAGGCATGCCGGAGATCCGCCTCGGCAACATCTTTTCCCCACCAGTCGAAATCACTTACCAACCATGGATTAGGGCGTGGGCGGAGGCCTGTACCGGCCTTAACTGTGATGGTCTGTCGAGGGGTTTCTGGAATTCGGTGCAGATCCTCATTCCGTCCGTTGTGCTGTCAATCGCCGTGGCGAGCGTCAACGGTTATGCGCTGGCGAACTGGAAGTTCAAAGGGTCTGAAGTCTTCTTCACCATCCTCATCTTCGGTGCCTTTATCCCCTATCAGGTGATGCTCTATCCGATTGTGATCCTGCTCCGCGAACTTGGCCTGTTCGGTGATCTGAGCGGCCTTGTTCTGGTGCACACGATTTTCGGCATGCCTATCCTGACGCTGCTCTTCCGCAACTATTTCACGTCGTTGCCTGAAGAGCTTTTCAAGGCAGCGCGGGTCGATGGAGCCGGTTTCTGGGGCATCTACTTCCGCATCATGGTGCCGATGTCGATCCCGATCTTCGTGGTCGCCGTCATCCTCCAGGTCACCGGTATCTGGAACGACTTCCTGTTCGGCGTGATCTACACACGGCCCGATCAGTATCCGATGACAGTTCAACTCAACAACATCGTCAACTCGGTTCAGGGCGTCAAAGAATACAACGTCAACATGGCAGCCACGCTGCTGACGGGGCTTGTGCCGCTGACCATCTACTTCATCTCCGGCAAGCTGTTCGTGCGCGGCATCGCAGCAGGCGCGGTGAAAGGATAACGGACATGGGACAACCATCCTACTCGGTGGAAATCCACAAGGTCGATCTGAGCTTTGGTTCGGTGGAGGTTCTTAAAGACCTCACGCTGTCCATTCACGAGGGCGAATTTCTCGTCCTGCTGGGTTCGTCGGGCTGTGGAAAGTCCACCTTGCTCAACTGCATCGCAGGTCTTCTGGATGTTTCCGATGGTCAGATCTTCATCAAGGGACGGAACGTCACCTGGGAAGAACCATCGCACCGCGGCATCGGCATGGTCTTCCAGTCTTACGCGCTCTATCCGCAGATGTCGGTTGAGGGCAATCTGAGTTTCGGTCTGAAGAATGCAGGCATGCCGAAGGCCGAGATCGAAAAGCGCGTTGCCCGCGCGGCCGAGATCCTCCAGATCGAGCCGCTGTTGAAACGCAAGCCTGCTGCCCTGTCCGGTGGCCAGCGTCAGCGTGTCGCCATCGGCCGGGCTCTGGTGCGTGATGTGGATGTGTTCCTCTTTGATGAGCCGTTGTCCAACCTGGATGCCAAGCTGCGCGCCGACCTGCGTGTTGAGATCAAGCGGCTTCACCAGACGCTGAAAAACACCATGATCTATGTGACCCACGATCAGGTCGAGGCCATGACACTCGCCGACCGCATCGCCATCATGAAAGGCGGAGCGGTCCAGCAGCTCGGTTCGCCGGACGAAATCTACAACCGTCCGCAAAACAAATATGTCGCCGATTTCATCGGCTCACCGTCCATGAACTTCGTTGAAGGCACGCTGAATGGAAGTGGTATGAGGGTGACCGATCATACGATCCCGATGAATGGGTATGCTTACTCCACAAAGCATAGCGGCGAGACTCCATCCTGGATCGGCATTCGTCCCGAGCAGGTTGTGACCGGAGAGGCTGCCAAGGCTGCGCCTTTCTCCACGACCGTCGAAGTTGAACTGGTTGAGCCGATGGGGTCGGACAAGCTGGTCTGGGGTCAGTTTGCCGGCATGCCGTTCCGTTTCCGCATGGACGGTCAGGCCACCGTTTTGCCCGGCGAAGTCATGCCTTTGGGATTCGATCCGGCAGTGGCATCGCTGTTCGACCGGGCCACGGAGCAGCGGATTTGAACGCTCACGCCGCCCCCCAAACAATCGATCTGGCAGGCAACTGGACACTGACGGACAAGACGGGGACACACACAGCCTCCATGGTTTTGCCCGGCGATGGAATCACCGCGCTGCATCAGGCAGGTCTCATCCCTGATCCGTATTGGGGGCGCAACGAGTATCAACTGCGTTGGATTGGCCAGAGCGATTGGACCGTGACCCGGACCATCGATCTGGAACAAACCGACTACGTCCTGTGCCTCGAAGAGCTGGATACTGTCGCGACGGTGGTCGTGAACGGCAAGGCGGTGTTCGAGGCAGCCAATGCCTTTCGCCGTTACCGGATTGATATCTCCGATGTTTTGACAATCGGACGAAACGAGGTGGAGATCCAATTCCGTTCGGCGATCAAGGCTGCCGAAGAAGAGCAGGCACGCCAGCCGTTCTTTGTGCCTTATCACACACAGAACAATCCGCTCGCCAACGGCAACATGCTGCGCAAGCAGCAGTGCGATTTCGGCTGGGACTGGAACATCGCACTAGCTCCCTTCGGCATCTACGGCGCCATACGGCTGGAGCCAAAACAGGCAGCACGCATTGAAGCTGTTCAGATCAGCCAGGAGCACAGCCCCGGTGTCGCTGCGGTCTCGGTAAGCGTTGCGCTCGAAGCTCCCGCGCCACACGATATGGCCTGGAGCATAACGCTCTGCGGCCAGTCTGCGAGCGGTGTACTGCTGGCGGGCGCCTCCCAAATAAAGGCGGCGCTGCGCATCGAAACGCCGGACCTTTGGTGGCCTGCTGGTTGGGGTGACCAGCCGTTGCACGATCTGGTGATTACAGTCGGAGACCAGCAAACCAGACGGCGTCTTGGTCTGCGCGACCTGAAGCTTATCAGCGAACCTGATGGTGTCGGCCGTTCCTTCAAACTGTCGGTCAACGGTCAGGACGTGTTTGCGCGCGGGGCGAACTGGATTCCGGCTGACGCTCTGGCCGGGCGCATCGAACCCAATGAGGTGCGCGATCTTCTGGGATCGGCGGTCGCAGCCAACATGAACATGATCCGCGTGTGGGGTGGTGGTCGATACGAACCCGGCTGGTTCTATGACATGTGCGATGAACTGGGCCTGATGGTCTGGCAGGACTTCATGTTCGCCTGCAACCTTTATCCGGCAACGGAGGGTTTCCTGGCCGAAGCCGCCTTGGAGGCACGGGACGTGGTCCTGCGCCTGCACCACCACGCTTGCCTTGCTGTCTGGTGCGGCGACAATGAGGTAATTGGCGCGCTCACCTGGTTTGAGGAAAGCATCAAGGATCGGGACCGCTATCTGGTGGCGTATGACCGCCTTAATCGAACGCTCGAAACCGCGCTGAAAGACGTCTCCCCCGAGGCGAACTGGTGGCCATCGAGCCCTTCCCCAGGCCCGCTCTCCTTTGGCGACGCATGGCACGATGACTCATCCGGCGACATGCATTTCTGGTCTGTCTGGCATGAGGGGCGCGACTTCGATCACTACCGCGATGTTGCACCGCGTTTTTGCTCCGAGTTCGGTTTTCAGTCTTATCCGTCCATGCCCGTGATCCGCCGGTTTGCCGCTGAGCAAGACTGGAACATCGCCTCGCCGGTCATGGAGAGCCATCAGAAAAACGGCGGCGGCAACGCGCGCATCGCCGAAACGATGTTCCGCAGTTTTCGGTTTCCGACGGACTTCGAAAGCTTTGTCTATCTGAGCCAGGTGCAACAGGGTATCGCGATCAAAACCGCAGTGACTCACTGGCGTACGCTCAAGCCTCACTGCATGGGCATGCTCTACTGGCAGCTCAATGACAGTTGGCCGGTGTGCAGTTGGTCAAGTCTCAATCACGGCGGAAGCTGGAAGCTGTTGCACCATATGGCACGACACTTTTATGCCCCTGTGATCGTAACGGTGGTGCCGCAGGAAAACCGGCTGGCGGTCAAGGCCGTCAACGATACCCGTTCTCCGGTTGCAGTCGCCGTCGAATTGTTGGCCCTGGGCCTGGACGGCGCGATGCGTACCCTGGGTGCCTACGAGCAGGACCTGCCAGTCGACAAAGCCGTTCTCGTCACCGATCTGGCCGTCGACGGGTTAAGACCTGATGAGGTTCTGCTCGTGCGCTGGCGCGATAAAGATGGGCAACACCACCAAGGTCAGGACCTTTTCGCGCGCCGGCCTTTCAAGGCATATGCGCTGCAGCCTGCCCGGTTGAACCTGTCTGTCGAGCGCGAAGCAGAGGCCTATCGCTTGATCTTCGCCAGCGAGGCTCCGGCGTTTTTCGTCGGGGTCGAAGCGAGTGCCGCCGGACGATTTTCCGACAATGCGATCCACGTGATCCCCGGTGAGCCTGCCAGCATCCTTTTCATGCCGGACGACCCGAACGCACCGATACATTTCTCCTGGCACGATCTGCACAGTGCAACGTATGCCGAACCAACACCACTAACCAATGAGATGTCTGGATGACGCGTTTTTCCTATCAGCTTTATAGCTCCCGCAACTTCCCCCCTTTGTCCAACACCCTCGCCATGTTGGCCGAATGCGGATACGCCGAAGTCGAGGGCTATGGGGCGCTTATGTCCGATGAAGAGAGCATCGGTGCGCTCGAAGAAGGCCTCGCGGCGACGGGTCTCACCATGCCAACCGCGCATTTTAGCCTCGATCAGGTGAAGAGATCGCCGGATGCGGTGATGGAGATTGCCAACCGTCTTGGGATACGAGCCATCGTCATCCCGTATATTGCCCCGGAAGAACGTCCAGCCGATGCGGCAGGCTGGGCAGCCTTTGGCCGCAACGTCGCTGAAGCGGGCAAGCCGTTGTCCGACGCCGGCTTCACCTTCGCATGGCACAATCACGATTTCGAATTTGAGAAGTTGAACAACGGCGCCCTTCCCATCGACCTCATTCTGGGTGCTGGCGATCACATGAAGATGGAGTTCGATCTGGCCTGGGCAGCCGTTGCGGGTGCTGATCCTCTCCGGGCTATCGACACCTATGCCGACAGGATCGTCGCGGCCCATATCAAAGATATCGCACCGGACGGGCAAAACGCCGATGAAGATGGGTGGGCGGATGTCGGTCACGGCACCATGAACTGGCAAGCTCTCTACGCGGCTCTCAAAGCTCTTGGCGTGTCGTCCATGATTGTGGAGCACGACAACCCGAGCGACCATCGGCGTTTCGCAAAACGTTCCCTGGAGACAGTTCGCTCTTTCGATGCCCGATGACCGATAGGAGCATGTGTTCATGACATCGCCTGAAACCAAATCCATACTGGGTGTCGGGATCATTGGCTGCGGCAACATCTCCTCGGCCTATCTGCGCCTGGCACCGCTCTTTGGCGGAATCGACGTGCGCGCCGTTGCCGACCTCAATAGGGAAGCAGCCAAGGCGCAGGCTGAGGCTTTTGGCACGACGGCAATGAGCGTGGATGACCTCCTTGCGTCACAGGATATCGACATTGTGGTCAATCTGACGGTTCCCGGTGCGCACTTCGGTGTGACAAAGCGCATCCTGGAAGCCGGCAAACATGCCTACTCTGAAAAGCCTGTGGTGCTCTCGCTGGAGGAAGGAGAGACACTGCGGACATTGGCCAAAAGCAAAGCTTTGCGTATCGGATCCGCACCCGACACCTTTCTGGGCGGGACGCATCAAATGGCGCGTGCTCTGCTGGATGATGGCGCCGTTGGCCGTATCACGTCAGGCACGTGCCATGTCATGAACCACGGCATGGAGATGTGGCATCCCAACCCGGATTTCTTCTTTCTGCCGGGTGCCGGGCCGATGCTGGATATCGGGCCCTACTACATCACCAACCTGCTGCAGCTTCTCGGTCCCGTGCGCCGGGTAGCAGCCCTCACCAACATGGCCACACCCACGCGTACTATCGGTTCGCAGCCACGTGCAGGCGAGACGTTGGATGTGAAAACGCCAACCAACATCCATGCCCTTCTGGAGTTCGAGCAGGGCGCAACGATCACGGTCACGACCAGTTGGGACGTTTGGGCGCATCGCCACGATCACATGGAGCTCTACGGAACCGAAGGGTCGTTGTTTTTACCCGATCCGAACTTCTTCGGGGGTACATTGGAAAAAGCAGGCAGAGACGGTGCGATCCAGAAGGTAGAGGTCTGGGATCACCCATTCGCCAAACCCAATGAGAATTTGGACACAAGTTCTCGCGCGAACTACCGGGCCGCTGGCCTTGCCGACATGGCTCTTTCCATTCGCGAAGGCAGGCAACACCGTTGTTCGTTCGACATGGCGTTGCACGCCATCGACGTCATGGTGTCTATCCTGGAATCCGGCGAGATCGGGGCGTTTGTATCAACACGCACGAGCTGTGAACGTCCCGCGCCGCTGACACCGGATGCAGCCCGCGCCTTGATGGCCGTCTAACCAGCGGTCCCCGTACGCCGTATCAGGGCGTTCATCACGACATTGCGATGGCGTCTTTGCTGTTCGGCGGCATTGGCCGGCTGCAGGGTATTCGAGGCCTCGATGCGAGAGGCTTCGATAACCGCCTGGTCACCGGCTTGGGCTTTGCTGAAGTACCATCCCTGCACGAGGTCGCACCCAAGCGTCTTGACCAGTTGCAATTCGTCTTTTGTCTCGACGCCTTCAGCGATTACCTGAAGATCAAGTCCTTTGCCGAGGCTGACAATGCCCCGCAGGAGCTTGCGTTTTTCAGCGCAGCTGTTGGCCCCGCACACGAAGGTGCGATCGATCTTCAGCTTGTCGAAGGGCAGGCGGTTAAGATAGCCAAGCGAGGAGTAGCCGGTACCGAAATCGTCCAGAGCCAGATCGATACCGCGCTGCTTCAGGCGGCTCAGAATACCTTCGAGGCGGTTCAGGCTTTCGGCCGCAAAAACGCTTTCCGTCAGCTCCACACAAAGAAGCTCGGGGTTGAGTGCCGACGCTTCCAGCGCGCTGTCGATGATCTTTTCCAGATCGCCATGCCACACTTGGGCGGCTGA
The DNA here is from genome assembly GCA_028281795.1 of Cohaesibacteraceae bacterium. Lineage (GTDB taxonomy): Bacteria > Pseudomonadota > Alphaproteobacteria > Rhizobiales > MH13 > MH13. The sequence continues at coordinate 15,102 of JANQJE010000102.1, forward strand.
AACGTTCACCGCAATCTTACGCGGTGGCAAACCTGCATCGACCCAGGACTGCGCTTCCTTGCAGGCCTGATGCAGAACAAAGGACCCCAGGTCGGCAATCAGATGGGAACTCTCCGCGATCGGGATAAACTCGGTCGGCGGTATGAACCCACCATCGGTCTTCGGCAGGCGCAGCAGGGATTCAAAAGCAGCAACCTTTCCGGTGCCCAGATCGACCAGCGGCTGATAGTGAACTTCGAACCGCTCGTCGTGCAGGGCTGTTCGGATTTCGCTTGCCAGTGACAGGCGCTCGCCGAGCGCGACGCTGTAATCGTCTTGATAATAGCTGGCGCGGCCGCGACCCTTTTCCTTCGAAGCGTACAAAGCCAGATCCGCAAAACGCATCAGCTCGTCCGGCTCCGTGGAGTGATCGGGCATCAAGGCGATGCCAATGCTCGCGTTGGTCTGCACCTTACCCAGCGACAAGGCTGCGGGAATGCTCAGCGTTTCGATGATACGACCGCAAAAGGCATCCAGCGCACCGGAATCCACCTCATCCTGAACAATGACGGCGAACTCGTCCCCACCCAGGCGCGCGACGAAATTGCGCTTGCTGACCAGGCTGGCCAGCCGCTGGCCGACAATACCCAGGAGCTGATCGCCGGCCTGATGGCCAAGCGTGTCATTCACTTCCTTGAAATGGTCCAGGTCGAGCAGGATCAGCGCCGCGCAATGCCCGTTCTTAGCCGCCAACTCGCTCTGGCGCTCAAGCTCCCGGGTAAACAGCGTGCGATTGGCCAGGCCCGTGAGGTGATCGTAATAGGCCAACTGCTCCAACTCGCGCGCGGCAGACCGTTCTTTTGTGACGTCTTGCATGGTGCCGAACAGAGCCACCGGATTGCCGCTGGCATCACACTCCAGTGTCGAGCGAAGATAAAGATCGATAACCGTGCCATCGCCGCACTGGACCCTGAACGTGTCGCTCTGGCGCTGGCCTGTCGCGATTACTTTTTCACTCAGCTCAACCAAACGTTCGCGCCCGCCATCAATGTAGAACTGGCGGACGTTCTCAACCGTCGGTTCAAAAGTCTCCGGATCGCACCGCATCATCTCATAGGCGCGCTCGTCCCACTCGACGATGTGCGTTTCTAGAGGACAGCGCCATGCAGCCAGTTTGCCCAGCCGTTGGGCTTCCACAAGATCCTGTGTCTTGCGCTCGATGACCTCATAGCTTCGAAGCAGGGCGCGATCAGCTTCTGCTTCAGCCGTATCGTCTTTGATGACGCCGACGACGCCGATCACATCTCCTGATGCATCGAACTCCGGTTCCATATGCACAAGCATGTCAATGATGTCGCCGTTGGGCTTGCGGAACTGCGAGCGTGCAACGGTCGGCTTGCCTGTCTCCCAGGTTCGTTTGAATGCAAGATGCTGTGTGTTGTCGGCAATGGGCGTTTCATCGGGAACAATATCGCCAGCCTGGATGATCGAAAGAGGATGAAAGCCCTCCCGCCGGTCCATACCGTATAGATCCAGAAGCTCCTGTGACATCCAAAGTGGATCGGCGTCCGCATTGGTAGCATGCCAGTGACCCATCTTGGCGATTTTTAAGGACCGCGACAGCAAGGCTGCGCGCTCGTCCAACGCAGCGCCCATATTGGCCATCGATGTCGCGGCATCCTTGGCCATGGGACGGAAGATGAAGAGAATGAGCAACACCAGAAGTACCAGTGATGTAATCACCCAGAAGCCATGCACGCGCATGGCCTTGGCCATTTCCGCCTCGGCTGCCTCGGTGTACAGCTCGACTGCTTGGTCAAGACCGACAAGCAGCCCGGTTTCGGCATTCATTCGCTGAAAACCAAGCGCTTCGCTGAACGTGTCAGGGTCTTCCGCGAAGCTCTCAAATGTCTGAATGAAGCTTTCGGACATGCTCCTGAGACCGCCGCCAGCCGGAGAGTAGTGATGGCTCAAGGCAGCACTGGCGTCCGATGGAGTTGGCCGACCGTTGACGCTTTCATTGAGGAACCTGTGACCGTCACGCATGCGCTGGACCGAAAGGCGAAGATCGGTCAGTGCCCGGTCGCGACGATACGCATTTGTTTCGTCGAGAATACGATCCGGCAACAAGGCCAGGCGCTGCGACAGCATGCGCTGCGCGCTGGCGATATTGATGATTTCGGCCTGTTGATGATTGACGTCGAGAACGCGGTTGAGCTGGTATGCACCGACCCCGATCGTAAGCGCGATCAGCGCCATTGCGAACAGATAGCGTGCTGTGTAGCGCCCCTGCAGTGCGCTTTCAGTCAAAGCCTGTCTACTTGCCATATCAGCCCACGCAGGGTTCCCCATTTGCGAGCCTGGACTTTACAATTAGCAGTCTAAGGAAAGATGAAAGTCTGATCCTGCAAGGACTGTGACGTAAAGGAAACACATGTCACGGTGAACCAAGTCTTACCGGCGCCGACGGCTCGTTACCCATACTTGGCCGGACGATAGGCTCGGATAAGGCAGAACTCCAGACATCCAGCGGCTGCTTTGAAGTCGCTGTTTGCGTGTTCGAATACCCTTAGGGTCAGGACCCATTGATATGGTTGAAATGGTCGTGGCGCGTTTGTGCGGATGCAAGGAGCAAGCCCGCAGGACGTCTTGCGACTTTCAAGGGGTTGCGACACAGCAGCCCGTGCAAACACGCCCGATCCGAAGGACGCTCGATCTATCGGCGCCCTACGCCGTCAAAGTCCTCGACCG
>JANQJE010000103.1 GCA_028281795.1 Cohaesibacteraceae bacterium
TGCGCATATCCGCGCGCTATTAGGCGATGACCCGCAGATCGCCCCCGACGGTCAAAAGGCACATGCCGCCCGCGCCGTCGAACAGTTCATGACCCTTCATACGAACACACTCACGTAACGGAGAACGACGATGCGCGTTTATTATGACCGCGATGCAGACATCAATCTGATCAAGGACAAGGGCGTCCTGATCGTTGGCTATGGCTCCCAAGGCCATGCCCATGCCCTCAACCTGCGCGACTCGGGCGTCAAAGATGTCCGCATTGCTCTGCGTGAGGGTTCGGCCACGGCCAAGAAGGCCGAAGGCGCCGGCTTCACCGTAATGACCCCGGCCGAGGGTGCCAAATGGGCCGACGTGGTGATGATGCTGACGCCCGATGAACTCCAGGGCGACATCTATGCCGACAGCCTGGCGGCCAACATGAAACAGGGAGCAGCCTTGCTGTTCGCGCATGGTCTTAACGTTCATTTCAACCTGATCGAACCGCGCGCCGATCTCGACGTTTTCATGGTTGCCCCGAAAGGGCCCGGTCACACGGTACGCTCCGAATATCTACGCGGCGGCGGCGTTCCAACACTCATCGCTATCCATCAGGATGCGACTGGCAACGCCCACGACCTCGCTCTGTCTTACGCATCGGCCAATGGCGGCGGTCGTGCCGGCATCATCGAGACGACCTTCAAGGAAGAGTGCGAAACCGATCTTTTCGGTGAACAGGTCGTGTTGTGTGGTGGTCTGGTGGAACTCATCCGCGCTGGTTTCGAAACGCTTGTCGAAGCCGGCTATGCGCCGGAAATGGCGTATTTCGAGTGCCTCCACGAGGTAAAGCTGATCGTTGACCTGATCTATGAAGGCGGCATCGCCAACATGAACTATTCGATCTCCAACACCGCTGAATATGGCGAGTACGTCACCGGTCCGCGCATCATCACACCGGAAACCAAAGCGGAGATGAAGCGCGTTCTGGAAGACATTCAATCAGGCAAATTCACCCGCGACTGGATGCTGGAGAACAAGGTCAACCAGACATCGTTCAAGGCGACACGCGCCCGCAACGCGGCCCATCCGATCGAAGAAGTCGGCACCAAACTGCGCGGCATGATGCCCTGGATCAGCGAAAAGGCCCTTGTCGACAAGGACAAGAACTAGGCTACACTGAATCACACTAGGTCACCGCGCGATCGCGGTGACCTGACCTGCCACAGCGCAGTCGGAGGGTGGTTCGATGAGCAGCATGCTCGATATCTACCGAGAGCTCGTCGAAAAGCATTGGGGTTTGCCGGTGAAAGGCAAAGCCACCCCCTACACATCACTCAACGGCAACATGTTCAGCTTCCTCAGTAAGGAAGGTCAGATTTGCCTGCGTCTATCCCATGAGGACCAGCAGGCGTTCTGGGACGCGTATGGCGGCGAGCCGGTGATGCAATATGGTTCGGTCATGCGGGGTTATGTGGCGCTGCCATCGGGGCTACTTGGCAAGGACAGCGATCTTGAACCCTGGTTTATCCGCTGTCTTGAGAACGCTGAAAGCCTTCCGGTCAAAGCCACCAGGAAAAACCAACGTCTCTGAAATCATCGCACGATCGTCAGACGCTCGGCAGCCCGTGTGATCGCAGTGTAGAGCCAACGCTCGCGATAATCCTTGAAGGCCCAGCTTTCATCGAAAAGCACGATATGGTCCCACTGCGAGCCTTGGGCTTTATGGACCGTAAGAGCATAACCGAAGTCAAAGGCATCCATGGAACGCGGTACCGGCGGCGCATTTTCCGGGTCCTCGAACGCCATCGCCGATAGCCGCACCTTCTGGCTGATGCCCTCATCTTCCGACCGCACCAGCGCCTGCAGCGCATTGCCCTTGCGCCGCCCCACCGAGGCAACGGTCCAAAGCGAGCCATTGAGCAGCCCCTTCTCAGATCGGTTCCGCAAGCAGACCAGCTTGTCGCCCCCCGAGGGCAAAAGCCCTGCATAACCCTTCAACTCACGCAAACGGCGATTGTACTTCCGCCGTGTCCGGTTGGTGCCCACAAGAACCTGGTCGGCATCGAGCACCTCCCCCTGATCGACCTCGGATCGAGCAATAACCCGGCTCTCACCATAGCTGCCATGATCGAGCCGACCGCCCATCCGCACAATGTCGGCCATCTCGATGATTGGGTTTTCGCGTGCCTGGCGATGAATCTCCGTCAGCAGAACATCAGGATCATGATCGGTGAAGAACCCTCCTCCCGAAACCGGGGGCAACTGGCCCGGGTCTCCGAGCACCAGGATGGGCGTACCGAAAGAAAGCAGATCCCGGCCCAGTTCCTCATCCACCATCGAGCACTCATCGATGATCACAAGGTCCGCTTTGGAAACGGGCGATGACCGGTTCAGCGAAAAGAGTGGCGAAGCTTCGCCTGTCTCTTCATCAGCTTCTTCCCCCTTGGGCCGATAGATAAGGGAATGGATCGTTCGGGCATTCTCCGCGCCTTTGGACCGCAAGACTTGCGCCGCCTTGCCGGTGAATGCGGCAAACTGCACATCGCCCGACACATCTTCAGCGATGAGACGCGCAAGCGTTGTCTTGCCGGTTCCGGCAAAACCGAACAGCCGGAAAACGGGCCGGTCGGGGGCGCGAAACCAGGCGCGAACGGCCTTGACCGCATCCTCTTGTTGGGGGGAGAGATTCATATGGCTGGTTTAGCCGAGTTGACCCCGCCTAAACCAGCCAAAACATCGATGCACAGAAGTTATCCAAGCGCTGTTGCTGCAGCCTGCACCTTCTGGACCGAGGTGTCGGCAAGCTGCGCCGCATCGGCGATTTCCCGGACACCCTCGCTGATCTGACGCACCCCATCGGCGGCCACCTGCATCGAGCCGGACATTTCGCTCGTGGTGGCCGACTGTTCCTCCACGGCGGATGAAATAACCGTCGTGATCTCGTTGATCTTGATGATCGTATCGGAGATCACCTTGATGGCATCGACGGCCTCGCTGGTGCTCGACTGAACTTTGTTGATGCTTTGGCCGATCTCTTCAGTCGCCTTGCCCGTCTGGGTCGCCAGCGACTTCACCTCGCTGGCCACCACGGCAAACCCCTTGCCCGCGTCACCGGCCCGCGCTGCCTCGATGGTTGCGTTCAGCGCAAGGAGATTCGTCTGCTCTGCGATTTCAGAAATAAGCTTGACTACATTCTCGATCTCGTCGGCAGCTTGGGACAAGCTGGTCACCGTTCCGGTCGTCTTCTGCGCATCTTGCTCAGCCTGGCGGGAGATGTTGCTGGCCTCGACCACCTGACCGTTGATTTCATTGACCGACGCAACAAGCTCTTCGATGCCGGCGGTCATCGCCTGCACATTTTCAGAAGCCTGATCAGACGAAGCCGCGACGGTGGCAGCCTGTGAACTCGTGGTCGAAACAGCACTTGTTATTTCACTGATGTCAGCGCTGATCGATTTCTGCGCCTCGCTTCGTCTCTGTCGCGCCGAAACCTCGTCTGTGATGTCGACGGCGAACTTCACGACCTTGTAGACCTTGCCGTCGGAATCCAGAAGCGGACTGTAGCTCGCACGAATCCACAGAGCTTCGCCGTTTTTCTTCACCCGCTTATGCTCACCGAACTTCGCTTCACCATTGGCGAGTTCTTGCCAGAACGCCGCGTAATCGGCCGACCGACTGATCTCATCGGAAACGAACATGCGATGGTGATGTCCGACAATCTCATCGAGGGCATAACCGGTGGCCGCACAGAAATTCTCGTTGGCATCGAGAATCGTACCATCGGGCATAAAGGAGATAACCGCCTGGGAGCGGCCAACGGCATCGACCTGTGCCTTATAGTCTTCACGTTCAATCCGGTGCGCTGCATCACGCCATTCAACGACAGTGCCAATCCTTTTGCCTTTTGGATCAAGAACAGGTTGGGCCAACAGGTCAAACTTGACACCACCGACCGCAATCATGGTCTCAAACCGCTGGTTCAGCTTCGCAACCATACCCTTCTGGTGGCGCGTGTTCTTGTGGAACACGTCCATGTTGGCGCCCTTAAGACGGGACACTTTGAAGGCCGGGAGATGACGCTGAATCGCGGCTTCCGAGTCCTTCAAAAAGCCTTCCAGCGCTTTGTTGATATAGACGATGTTGCCATCATTGTCCGCGATCATCACATTGCCGGACACGATCTTGAGCACAGCGAGCTGACGTGCCGTATCAGCGCTCCGCGAAGCAAACCCAAACATAAACAAACAAACTCCAAGATATCCTCAATTGACGCTAGGGATATTTGGAGCGCTTTAACAAAGGATTTCCGCTCGGGCGGAACGGAAAGATACTCGCAAGCATCTATCCGAGCGCGGTCGCAGCCTCTTGTACTTTCTGTACCGACATGTCTGCCATTTGAGCTGCTTCAGCTATCTGGCGAACACCGTCGCTGATTTGGCGCACACCATCCGCCGCGACCTGCATGGACCCCGACATCTCGCTTGTCGTGGCCGACTGCTCTTCAACGGCGGACGAGATAACCGTGGTGATCTCGTTGATCTTGATGATCGTGTCGGAAATCACCTTGATGGAGTCCACCGCCTCGCCGGTGCTGGTTTGCACTTTAGCGATGCTCTGGCCGATCTCTTCGGTCGCTTTACCAGTCTGGGTGGCCAGCGACTTCACCTCACTGGCCACAACAGCAAACCCCTTGCCTGCATCGCCGGCACGAGCAGCCTCAATCGTTGCGTTCAGCGCAAGCAGGTTCGTCTGCTCGGCAATTTCCGAAATGAGCTTGACGACATTCTCGATTTCATCGGCTGCTTCAGACAGGCTGGTCACCGTTTCCGTGGTCGCCAGGGCATCCTTCTCGGCCTGGCGCGAGATATCACTCGCTTCAACAAGCTGCTGATTGATCTCGCCGACAGACGCGACAAGTTCTTCGATTCCTGCCGCCATGGTCTGTACATTCTCGGAGGCCTGATCGGAAGACGCCGCAACGGTGGCGGCTTGTGAACTCGTGGTGGAAACGGCCCCCGTGATTTCGCCGATGTCGGCGCTGATCGACTTTTGTGCTTCTGTTCGGCGCTGACTTGCGACAACCTCTTCGGTGATGTCGACGGCGAACTTGACCACCTTGTAGACGTTGCCGTTGGAGTCCAGCAACGGATTGTAGCTCGCGCGAAGCCAAACTGCTTCGCCATCCTTCGTCCGACGTTCGAACTCGCCGAACTTTGCCTTGCCGGCGGCAAGCTCTTTCCAGAAAGCGGCATAGTCAGCCGACTGGGCGATCTCACCGGGAACAAACATACGATGATGCTGTCCGACGATCTCATCGCACAGGTACCCGGTGGCTTCACAGAAATTCTCATTGGCATCCAGGATCGAGCCGTCCGGTGTGAATGAGATCACCGCCTGGGAACGGCCAACGGCATCGACCTGCGCCTTGTAGTCTTCCCGTTCGATCCGTTGCGCTGCATTGCGCCACTCCACAACGGTGCCGATCCGTTTGCCCTTTGGATCCAGAACAGGCTTTGCAAGCAGATCGAATTGGGCACCACCCACTTCGATCATGGTCTCGAATGGCTTGTCCATCTCGGCGATCATGCGCTTCTGATGGTTCGGATTCTTGTGGAACACGTCTATGTTGGCACCAACCAGCCCGTTGACTTTGAAAGCCGGGAGGTCTCGCTGGATCTCAGCTTCAGACTCCTTCAGAAAACCTTCCAGCGCCTTGTTGATGTAAACGATGTTGCGGTTGTTGTCGGCAATCATGACATTACCGGACAAGTTCTCAAGAACAGCCACTTTACGTAAAGTGCTGTTATCACGCGCGCTGAAACTGACCATAGCTTTCCAAGCCCCCACATAACTCTAATTGACGTTAGGGTTGCTTTGTTTACCTTAAGAAAAGCTTTCAGATACGACTTGTTTGAAACCGGTTTCGTAAATCGCCAGAAACTCTGAACAAAGTCAGATGGTTAGCCTGATGCCCCGGGATATTTTGTGAACTATCTCCATTGAAGGATCGACCGACTCTAGGGTCAGGACCCATTCATCTGGTTGAAACGGTCGTGGCGAATTTGTGCGGATGCAAGGAGCAAGCCCGCTGGACGTCTTTCGACTTTCAAGGGGTTGCGACACAGCAGCCCGTGCAAACACGCCCGATCCGAAGGACGCTCGATCTATCGGCGCCCTACGCCGTCAAAGTCCTCGACCG
>JANQJE010000110.1 GCA_028281795.1 Cohaesibacteraceae bacterium
CTCCGGCGGCCAGCGCCAGCGCGTCGCGATCGCTCGTGCTTTGATGCTGGAGCCGGAAGTGATGCTGCTCGATGAGCCGACCAGCGCGTTGGATGTCAGTGTGCAGGCGGAAATTCTCAACCTTCTGAAGCGGTTGCGCGCAGCGCGCGGCCTGACTTACCTGATGGTCACCCACAATCTTCCGGTGGTCAGCTTTCTATGTGAGCGGATGGCAGTGATGAACAAGGGCCGGATCGTTGAGATCGCGCCGGCCACCGCTCTGCATGATGGCGCGTTTTTTGATCCCTATGCCCAGGCGCTTTATGCCGCCAGCGGCGGTTAACAGCGAGACGCTATGCAGCCTGACCACGATATCGACCCTGAGATGGCCAGCTTTGCCCACGCCCGGTTTCCCGTTGATCTGGACGGCGCCGAAACCGAAGAGGAAGCATTCGCAGCACTCTATCAACTCAGCAACGCACTCGTTCCGGTGCGGTTGTGGACGGTGATGACGCTGGACTTGAAGGCCGGCCTTGCCCGGCGAGCCTTCAGCAACCAGCCCGACGCATACCCGACCTCAGGCACCAAGCCGATCATCGAGAACAACTGGTTCAAGACGGTCTATGGCGAGCGCGCAATCTTCGTTGGCAACACATTGGCCGAGATCGCCAAAGTCTTCGCCGACCATGAGCGCATTGGCGGACTTGGTTGCGCATCGGTCATGAACTTGCCGGTGTTTCAGAACGCCGACCTTCTGGCGACAGTGAACCTTTTGGACGTGGAAGGATATTTCACGCCACAGCGGGTCGAAACGATTGCTGATGTTCTGACTGAACCGGCCTTGGTGACTGTGCTTGCCGCACGAAAGATGGTCGCTCCCTGAGGTCGTTGGCCGGCCGTTCTGCTCCCTTCGCAAACCGTTTCATCTCTGGTTGCAGAAACCAGGAATTCCTTAGGTCAACCGCTCCGTTAACCCTGTCGGTTTAGCCGATGCTAATTTCGGCGGGGTATTGATCCTGGTCCAAGACGCACTCCATCCGCCACTACGTCCGGGAATCGAAATGCAAGGAGAGGCCTGCCATAGTCTGCTGCATCTCGCTGAGATGAACGTAGCAGATTTGCCCGACAAGCGGGCCATCATCGGGCTTGCCATGGCCACGATGGGATGCAACACGGCCATTATCTCCACGATTGAGAACGGGCATCATCACATTTTTGCCAGCCACGGAGACGATCATTCAGGCCTGAATGATCTTGATAGCTGGGTGGGCGAGGTTCTGCAGAGCGCTCAGATGGTCGTTCGTGGTGACGATCACAGCGATGCCCCGCTCTATATCGGCTTGCCTATCTGCAGCGGCAATGAAACGGCCGCCGGCGTTTTGTCCATCATCGGTGAGGCAACGCAACGTTTGTCGGACGCCGATCATCGCGCACTCGATCACCTGACGACCATCGTCAATACGCTCATCGCGACCCAGGGCGCGCATCGCCTGGCAACCGAGAGCCGCACGGAACTCCATATCACGCTGGAAAACATGGATCAGGGCGTCACGGTTTTCGACGCCGACGCCAGGCTGGTTCTCTGGAACCAGCGCTATCTGGAGATTTTCGAGAAGGATGCGGAGGATGTCTACAAGGGTGTCTCGCTGGAGCAACTGATCGCGAAACAGAATGTGCAAAATGGCTTTGAGGGGCTCGGAGACGACTTTCCCCAGATGATGCGCGAATTGCGCGCCGGGCTCGCGCGCGGCGAGATCGTCCCGGGCGGCGTTCGTCTCAACAGCGGTCGCATCATCTCATCCATTCACGCCGCGATGCCGAACGGCGGGTGGGTCGCGACCCACTCGGACATAACCGAGCGCGTGCGCGCGCAGGAGAAGATCGAACACGCCTCCCTTCATGACCCGATGACCGGTCTGGTCAATCGGGCGAAGTTTGCCGCCGAATTCGACGACCGCAACGAAGGAGATGGCTACCTGGTTGTGATGCTCGTCGACATCGACCACTTCAAAGCGGTCAATGACACTTATGGCCATGGCGCCGGCGACGCCGTGATCATGAGCGTGGCGAGCCGGCTGAAGTCATGTGTCCATAAAGACGATGTCGTGGCGCGGCTGGGCGGCGATGAGTTTGCTTTGTTGTTGCATGTCGGCAATGACGCTGATCCGGAGACGGCCCACACCGTGGCGGCCAACGTTGTGGAACGCATGGGCGAAGAGCTGAGCTTCCAGGGAACAGTCATCAATTTCAGCGTCAGCGTCGGCTATCACGCGTTCGCCCCCGGACAGTGTGATCTGGAAAAGGCGCTGACATGTGCAGACTTCGCGCTTTACAAGGCCAAGGAGCGGGGCCGGGCGCGCTGTCAATTCTTCAATCCCCGGCTGGCCAGAGAGCTTTACCGGTCAAAGCACATGCAGTCGCTGGTTCGCCAGGACACATACGCGGAGAAGTTTGACGTTCATTACCAGCCGATCGTGTCTCTTTGCAGCGGTCAGGACTACGGGTTCGAGGCTCTCATCCGTTGGGTGGGCGGTCAGTCCGAATACATGGAACCGATCGACATCATTCAGGCGGCCGAGCAGAACGGCGCTATCGGCAGTCTGGGCAACTGGGTCCTCAACCGGGCTTTGCAGGATCACACCCGCTGGGGCAAAGCCTCGCGTATCACGGTCAATGTCTCCCCCCGACAGCTTGGCCAGGGTGAGTTCGTCGAGCAGGTTGAAAGCGCGCTCAATCGCTGGGATGTCGCGCCGGAGCATCTTGAACTGGAGGTCACGGAGACGGCGCTGCTACAGGATATGGCCTCAATCGAGGAACTGCACGCGCTCAAGCAGCTTGGCGTTCAGATCGCGCTGGATGATTTCGGCACCGGCTATTCCTCGCTGACGCTTCTTCAGCGCTTTCCCTTCGACAAGCTCAAGGTCGACCGTTCGTTCGTTGACCGGGTTGATTCCGACGCAATGTCGCAAGCCATCGTCCGTTCTGTGGTTCAACTTGGCCGGGACTTGCGGATCAGTACCGTTGCCGAAGGAATCGAAACCGAGCGGCACCGCGCGGTCATGGACACGATGGGCTGCACTTTAGGCCAAGGCTTCCTGCTCGGCAGACCGATGGAGGCCGATGCCGTGATCAAACGGACCCGTCACGCTCGACAGGTCGCCTAAGTTTAGCTTTAGGTCGCCAGCCCGCCAATCAGGACGTGCACAGCCTTGGACGCCTGTTCCATCCGCTCCGGTGACCCTTCGCCGGCAGCGATCCAGAGGGCGGCATCGATCAGGGCTCCATTGATCAGGACGGCCAGAGCGAGTGGATCAGCGGCGCGGAATTGCCCGCTCGCCTGAAGGTCTGCAATGGCCTCACGGAGTGGCTCAAGACTGCCCTCCTGATCCAGATCACGCAGGGATTGACCCAGAACCGAGGGACCATCCTGAAACATGATGCGCTGAATGTCGGGATCGAGCGCCATTTCCAGATAGGCGATGCAGGTTCGCGTAAAGGCCTCCACGGTGATGTCGTCGCCGGCCTCAGCGATCAGTTTTTCACCGATCTCATGATCGATCTGACGGACCACCGCCTCGAACAGCCCTTCCTTGCCGCCGAAATTGTGGTAGAGCGCGCCGCGCGTCACACCGGCTGATGCGCACAGATCATCCATGGATGTGTCCGCATAGCCGAGTTCGACAAAGCTTTGCCGTGCCGCTGCGATCAGCCGGGTCGAGGTCTCGGCTTTTCTTTGGTCACGCAGGTTCATGGCCGAGCCTTCCTTTAACATACACATCGTATGTTAAAGGAAGGTCGTGAAAGAGCAAGTGCCGAGCGATGGCATGTCGGTCGCCCGATGAGCCTTCGGTTGACATCGGTCTCTGCTGAATGTTCTTGTATTGTTCATGCTTGAAATGCAGGCGCAGGAGACATGAATGAAACCCCGGATAAGCATGGTTGCACTGGCCGTGAAGGACCTGCAACGCTCGGCCAGGTTCTATGAGACCGGTCTGGGTTGGCCGAGATTGGAGACACCGCCTGGGGTCGTTTTCTTCAACCTGAATGGAACCTGGCTGGGGCTGTCGGAACGCGACAGCCTGGCCCGCGATGCGGGGGTTGCGCCCGAAGGTTCCGGTTATGCAGGTTTCAGCCTGGCGCATAATGTTCATACCGAAGGGGAGGTCGACGCCGTCATGCACGAAGCCGTCACCGCCGGGGCCGGTCTCGTCAAGGCACCAACACGTGCCGATTGGGGTGGCTACCACGGCTACTTCAGCGATCCCGACGGCCATCTGTGGGAGGTTGCACATAATCCGTTTGTCTGGATCGGACCGGAAGAGGATGACGCGCGAGCTGGAGAGCCAACATGAGCCCTGAGCTATCGAGCCTCTTCCTTGCATTGGGCATCTTTTCAGTCGGCTTCATCAGCATCGGACCCAACATTCTGGCGATCATTGGAACGTCCATGCAGCGCGGTCGGAGTGACGGGGCCAAGCTCGCCCTTGGCGTTGGGACCGGATCAGGCATCTGGGCGGCGCTCACCGTGGCTGGTCTGACCGCTTTGGTCACCGCCTATGCAGGCGTCGTCACGTTCCTGAAGATCTTTGGCGCAGCCTATCTGATGTGGCTCGCCTACAAGGCGTTCCGCTCCGCCGTCACACCGCACGACACCATTTCCGCCCGTTCCGCCAAGGGCAACAGGCTCTACCTTCAAGGACTCGCCATTCAGATGACCAACCCCAAAGCAGCCCTTCACTGGGTCGCTATCGTAGGCATCGGGCTTGGAGCCGATGCACCTGTTTGGGTTGGCGTGACTCTGATTGTAGCGACCACGATCCTGTCCATGCTCGCGCATCTGGCCTACGCCGTAACCTTTTCCACCCAGCCGGTGATCGCGTTTTACCGGCGGGCGCGCCGATGGCTGGACGGTGCGCTCGGGCTCTTCTTCACCTTCGCGGCCTACAAGATCGCGACCTATCGCGGCTAGAGCGTTTCCAGCAAAAGTGGACACCGGTTTTGCGTCCGGAAACGCGACAAAACAAAGACTTAGAGCCGTGCGAGTGAATCGGAGATCACGAGAACTGCTCTAGTTCAGGCCTTCACTCCGCCGCTTGCGGCACAGCCGCGCCATCGAGCGCCGCCACCCAGGCATCGCAATGCTCCAGCGCGCGGCGCGCCATCGCTTGCTTGCGGGCCAGCCCCTTGGCTTTGCCTTTGACCTTGTTGCCTTCGGCGTCGGTCAGCGGTCCTTCATAAGGCGGGAAGAGGCCGAAATTGATGTTCATCGGCTGGAAGGAGCGCGGACCTTCATCGACCGCCACCACATGGCCGCCGGTGATATGGTTCACCAGTGCGCCCAGCGCCGTCGTGGCGGGCAGGGGTGGCAGATCGATGCCAAGCCGTTCGGCAGCCGCCAGACGGCCGGTGTAAAGCCCGACGCTGGCGGATTCTATATAACCCTCGCAGCCAGTGATCTGGCCGGCAAAGCGCAGGCGCGGCTGTGCTTTCAACCGCATCTGACCGTTCAGCAGCACCGGAGAGTTGAGATAGGTGTTGCGGTGCATACCGCCGAGCCGGGCGAACTTGGCCTCTTCGAGCCCTGGGATCATACGCAGGATGTCCGACTGTGCGCCATATTTGATCTTGGTCTGGAAGCCGACCAGATTGAACAGCGTGCCCAGCGCATTGTCCTGGCGAAGCTGTACCACCGCATAGGGCTTGGTGGCCGGATCATGCGGATTGGTCAGCCCTACCGGTTTCATCGGGCCAAAACGCAGCGTCTCGCGCCCGCGCGTTGCCATGACCTCGATGGGCAGACAGCCATTGAAGTAGGGCGTGTCCTTTTCCCAGTCCTTGAAGTCGTGGGCGTCTGCCTCGATCAGCGCATCGATGAAGCGGTTGTAGAGCGCTTCGTCCATCGCGCAGTTGATGTAATCCTTGCCTGTCCCTCCGGGTCCGACCTTGTCGTAGCGCGACTGAAACCAGGCCTTCTCCATATTGATGCTCTCGGTGTGCACGATGGGGGCAATGGCATCGAAGAAGGCCAGCGCATCCTCGCCGGTCAGCTTCAGGATGGCCTCGGCGAGCGCGGGCGAGGTGAGGGGGCCGGTGGCAATGATCACACTGTCCCAGTCTTCGGGCGGTAGCCCGTCCAGTTCACCGCGTTCAACCGTGATCAACGGGTGTTCGGCCAGCGCCTGGCTCACCCCGTCGGAAAAACCGTCGCGGTCCACGGCCAGCGCACCACCGGCGGGCACCTGATTTTTGTCGCCCTCGGCCATGATCAGCGAGCCAAGCTTGCGCATTTCGGCATGCAGCACGCCCACCGCGTTGGAGATTGCATCGTCGGAGCGGAACGAGTTGGAGCAGACGAGCTCGGCCAGTCCGTCTGTCTTGTGCGCTGCCGTGCCTGGATGGTTCGGTGCGCCGCGCATCTCGTGCAGCACCACCGGCACACCCATCGAGGCGGCCTGCCAGGCGGCTTCAGATCCGGCGAGTCCCCCGCCGACGATGTGAATGGGATCAGGTGTCATGACCCAATCGCTCCCTTGTTTTGACCTGCCGGGTTGTAGTGGCAGGCTTGCAACGCGGCAAGGCAATCGAACGGCAATCGCGCAGGCGTGATGGCGCAGTTCTTGTCCGAGTCAGATCATATTGGTAGCAGGAACCGTCTTTCACTACCCTGGGTGCCTGGTTTGCCACGCCGTGCCACGCTTACCGTCGTCCTTGCCACGCTGGCGCTGACCGGCTGCGTCTCCTCCGGCACAAGCCCGCTGGCGTGGTATGCGACGCAGGACGCGCGCGCACCGCAAGGGCTGACGCTCGGCATCTGCCACGGCTTTGGCTGCATGCTGCAGACCAGCGTGCGCCTGTCCGAAGCCGACATGGCGGTGCTTGCGGGTATCATGGAAGCTGGCCGCGAAAGCCCGCAGGCCGAGCGCGCTGCGGTGGCCCGTGCGGTGATGTGGGTCGAAGAGCGGGTCGGTCCGGTCGTCGGCTCGCACGCCGATATTGGCGGGCTCGATATCCAGAACGCAGGCGTGCCGGGCCAGATGGACTGTCTGGACGAGACGACCAACACGACCACGACGCTGATCCTGCTCGCCGAAAACGGCCTGCTCACCCATCACACGCCGGGTTATCCAGTAGCGCGCGGCTTCTTCCTTGATGGCCGCTACCCGCACGCGACGGCGGTGATGACCGAAACGGCCTCGGGCGAGAAATGGGCGGTCGATCCCTGGCCCTACGCCAATGCCGAAAATGTCGATGTGAAGCCGTTGGACGAGTGGTTCAACACATGGCCGTCTTATGTGGGCTAGGGTCAGAACCCATTCATGTGATTGAAATGGCGTTCGATATGACAAGCGATACAAGGAAAAGTCCGAAGAGCGGGGTTTAGCCCCCGGTCAAGGGCTTTGACGCCGTAGGGCGCCGACAGATCGACCGTCCTTCGGATCGGGCGTGTT